>NZ_WKDV01000023.1:0-100852 GCF_021605825.1 Pseudomonas sp. PA-6-3C | reverse complement strand
GTCCAGTTGGCTTTGCCGCGCGGGCCGACGTCGGTCGAGTAACCCAGGCCCAGGCCCATGGTGCGTGGCTTGCGGGTATCGAGCTGGACCGCCACCGGGATCACATCGTTGGTCGAGGCGGTTGGGCTGGCGTCCACGCGTACGCCTTCGAAGAAGCCGCTTGATTGCAGGTTCTGGTTGAGTTCGGCGATCAGTTCGGAGTCGTAAGGGGCGCCGCTTTTGAACGGCACCATGCGTTGCAGCAGGTCTTCATCGAACGGCGTATCGCCGGTAAACCCGACTTTGCCCAAGGTGTAGCGCGGGCCGCTGTCGTAGATGAGTTCGATATCGGCGACACCGGCTTGCGGGTCCACCAGCAGCTTCTGGCTGCTGAAACGCCCATTGAAAAAACCGTAGCGCGAAGCCTGATTCTGAATCAGCCGCTTGGCGTCTTCGTAGTTGCCGTGGTTGAGCACGGCGCCCGATTTGAGGTCGTCGCTGGCAGGCACGCGAAAGGCTTTGAGGCTCGCGGCCGGGCCGTCGACCCGAATGGTCACGTTGCGCAGGTGCACCGGCTCGCCGGGGTCGATGGTGAGGGTCAGGCGCGGGTTCTTGCCGCCCTTCACGTCACTGGAAATCTGCGGCTGATAGAAGCCCAGAGCCTGGGCCGCCTTGCGGGCCTGCTCCTCGGCGCCACGGCTGAACCGCAGCAAGGCTTCTTCATCACGATCGCCAACCCCGCCGATATAGCCTTCGATGTTGGCTTTCAACGCGTCGTTTGATGGCTTGATGCGCACGTCCAATTCGCTTTGCGCAAATACGCCGCAGCTTGTGAACAGCAGAACCAAGCCGCTGGTAAATCTTCCTGGAAGCTTCATAGGCGCGGATGCTACACAGCTGGGGGGACTCTTTGAACCCGGAATTGTCTGAATAATTCTGTCTCAAGCCGTTGCAGCATGTAACGCCTGGGGATTGGGATGAAAAAACACATGCTCCAGGACAGGTCCTACCGCCACTTCACCGATTTCCTCATAGCCCTGGCGCTTGTAAAAATCCAGATAGCGCGAGTTGCCGGTATCGAGCACCACACCGGATGAATGCGGGTCCTCGGCGCACCAGTTGTGCACCGCCTGCAACAGTTGCTCGCCGTAGTGTTTGCCCTGAAATTGCGGGTGAATACCCAGCAGCGGCAACACATGCACCGACTCACTCGGCAGGCACGCCAACACTGCGTAATGGTAATCCAGATAACGCCGAGTGCCGCGCACGCCGGTGCTCAGCCACATGCGCAACTGCCAGGCCCAGCTCTCGGTGATGCCCAGGCGCCGTTGCGGTGGCGCAATCAAAGCGATGCCGATCAGCCGGTCGTTGACGAACAGGCCGATGGCAGGAAGCTTCTGGAAAAAATGCTGCTTGACCAGCTCACGCACGGTGGCGCGCACCCGCTGTTCGTACCCCGACCGCTCAGCCTCGAAGATGTAAGCGAAGGTCGGTTCATGCCGATAGGCCTGATACAACAAGGAACGGGCCTCGCGGGAATAGTCGCTGTTGAGCAGGCGAATTTCAGCAATGGCAGTGGAAGTGTCAGGCATACAGTCAATCTCCCTGGGCGCCACTCAAAAGATGGCGTTCTTATGGGTACGAACCTGTGCAGCACCAGTCGTTCCCAGACATTAGCAGTGCATGCGCCCTACCGCCACGCTGGCCCCCGTCCGACTTGTCGGCTAGCATCGGCCTTTTGCCAGACTGGACTGCCGACCATGAAAATCGTCTCCTTCAATATCAACGGGCTGCGCGCCCGCCCCCATCAGCTGGCGGCGCTGATTGAAAAGCATCAACCCGACGTGATCGGCCTGCAGGAAACCAAGGTGCACGATGACCAGTTCCCGCTGGCCGAAGTGCAGGCCCTTGGCTATCACGTGTACTACCACGGGCAAAAAGGCCATTACGGCGTGGCCCTGCTGTCGCGCAAGCCGGCGTTGAGCCTGCACAAAGGGTTTGCCAGCGACGAAGAAGACGCCCAGCGTCGCTTTATCTGGGGCACTTTCGCCGACGAGCATGGCCAGTCGATCACCGTGATGAACGGCTACTTCCCCCAGGGCGAAAGCCGCGACCACCCGACCAAGTTCCCGGCCAAACAACGCTTCTACGAAGATTTGCAGCAACTGCTGGAAAGCCAGTTCAGCAATGACCAGCCGCTGGTAGTGATGGGCGACATCAATATTTCGCCGGAAGATATCGACATCGGCATCGGCGCCGACAATGCCAAGCGCTGGCTCAAAACCGGCAAGTGCAGCTTCCTGCCGGAAGAGCGCGAGTGGATGGCCCGCCTTAAAAACTGGGGCCTGGTCGACAGCTTCCGCCACTTGAACCCGGACGTGGCCGACCGCTTCAGCTGGTTCGACTACCGCAGCCGTGGGTTTGAAGATGAGCCCAAGCGTGGGCTGCGCATTGACGTGATCCTGGCGTCCAACGGCCTGGTGTCGCGGGTCAAGGATGCTGGGGTGGATTACGACTTGCGTGGGCTGGAAAAACCGTCGGACCATGCGCCGATCTGGCTTGAGCTGAGCTGACCTCAAGGTTTGTGTACTTCAATGTGGGAGCTGGCTTGCCTGCGATTGCAGTGGGCCAGTCATCAAATGGTTGGCTGACACACCGTTATCGCAGGCAAGCCAGCTCCCACATTTTGACTTGCTGTGCGTCAGTCATATTTTTGAAACCCCACTGACTTAATCTGGCGGCACTCCCTTTGGCTTAAGAAGGTGCCGGCATGATGCTGCGCGTTCTGTTCCTGTTGATGCTGCCGCTCTACGCTGTCGCCGCTGCCCTCCCCGTTCCCGACCAAGGCCCCGCCCTGCGCATCCAGGGTTCCAATACCATTGGTGCGGCGCTGGGGCCTGCGTTGGTCAAGGGTATGCTGGAGCACCAGGGCTTGCAGGCGGTGCACAGCGAGCCTGGCGATGGCGCCAATGAACAACGGGTGATCGGCAAGACGCGTCAGGGCAAAACCGTCACGGTCGAAGTCGCGGCCCATGGCTCCAGCACCGGTTTCAGCGCATTGAAAAAATCCCATGCGGACCTTGCGGCGTCTTCACGCCCGATCAAGGACAGCGAGTTGGTGGACCTTGAACCCCTGGGCGACCTGAAAAGCCCGGAAGCCGAACAGGTAATCGCCATCGACGGCCTGGCCATTATCCTCAACCCGCAAAACCCGCTGAATACCTTGAACACCGAGCAACTGGCGCAGATTTTCAACGGTGAAGTCAGCCGCTGGGAGGATGTGGGCGGCGTCGACGGCGCCATTCATCTGTATGCCCGGGATGATCAGTCCGGCACCTATGACACCTTTAAAGAGCTGGTACTGAACCGGCGCGGCAAACCGCTGGCCGTGGCCGCCAAGCGCTTCGAATCCAGCGAGGCGTTGTCCGATGCGGTGAGCCATGACCCGCAAGGCATTGGTTTTATCGGCCTGCCGTATGTGCGCCAGGCCAAGGCGCTGGCAATTGTCGACGGTGACTCACAGCCGATGTTACCGGTGACCAGCCTGATCGCCACCGAGGATTACCCGCTGTCACGCCGCTTGTATTTTTACCTGCCGCCGTCGAACCGCAACCCGTGGGCCAAAGCCCTGGTGGACTTTACCCAAAGTGGCAAAGGCCAGGCGATCGTCGCCGCCAATGGCTTTATCGCCCAGCAGGTGCAGGCGATTGCCGTGGAGCCACGGGCGTCGATGCCCGAGGACTATCAAAACATCGTCCGTGACGCCCAGCGCTTGAGTGTGAATTTTCGTTTCGAAGAAGGCAGCGCCAGCCTGGACAACAAGGCGCGCCAGGACTTGCAGCGGGTGGTGGCGTATATAAAAAGCCACGGCAAGCTCGACAAGCAGGTGACGCTGGTGGGGTTTGGCGATGCCAAGAATGACCCGCAGCGGGCGGCGCTGTTGTCAAAGTTGCGGGCAATGGCGGTGCGCCGGGAATTGGTCAAGAGCGGCGTGGTGCTGCGGGATATTCGCGGCTTCGGCGCGCAGATGCCGGTGGCGGCGAACACGGCGGATGAGGGGCGGATCAAGAATCGGCGGGTGGAGGTTTGGGTGTACTGACCGCTCGGGTTTTGTCTTGTAAACACTGGCCTCATCGCGGCATAGGTATCTACACAACCGGTTAACACGAAGTCTGTTGTAAGTGGGCTGTTGTGGCGAGCAGGCTTGCCCTGCGTTGGGCTGCGAAGCAGCCCCAAACCCAGTCGCTGAGTTCTTTCAGGAAAATTGCAGTGCCTTTACTGGGCCGCTTCGCAGCCAACGCAGGGCAAGCCTGCTCGCCACAGGAGAAATTGGCTGCCTTCAAAAGTTGTGTAGATACCTATGCTCATCGCGGGCAAGCCCGGCTCCCACCTTTGGAATGCATTCCAGTGTGGGAGCTGGCTTGCCTGCGATGCAGGCGCCTCGGTGTTACTGCCCGCTGCGCATCAGCTCTTTAGGCACATACTTGCCAATCTCAAACTTGCCAATCGCCGCACGGTGCACTTCATCCGGGCCGTCGGCCAGGCGCAGGGTGCGTTGCATGGCGTACATGTAGGCCAGCGGGAAGTCGTTGGAAACACCGGCGCCACCATGGATCTGAATCGCCCGGTCAATCACCTTCAAGGCCACGTTCGGCGCCACGACCTTGATCTGCGCGATTTCGCTTTTCGCCACTTTGTTACCGACGGTGTCCATCATGTACGCCGCTTTCAGGGTCAGCAGGCGCGCCATGTCGATTTCCATCCGCGAGTCGGCGATCTTGTCGATATTGCCGCCCAGGCGCGCCAATGGTTTGCCGAACGCGGTGCGGCTGACGGAGCGTTTACACATCAGTTCCAGCGCACGCTCGGCCATGCCGACGGAGCGCATGCAGTGGTGTATGCGGCCTGGGCCAAGGCGGCCCTGGGCGATTTCGAAGCCACGGCCTTCACCCAGCAGTACGTTTTCATACGGCACACGCACGTTGTCGAACAGTACTTCAGCGTGGCCGTGGGGTGCGTCGTCGTAGCCGAACACCGGCAGTGGTCGTACGATTTTTACCCCTGGCGTGTCTACCGGCACCAGGATCATCGAGTGCTGCTGGTGGCGCGGCGCGTCCGGGTTGCTCAGGCCCATGAAGATCAGGATCTTGCAGCGTGGGTCGCAGGCGCCGGAGGTCCACCACTTCTTGCCATTAATCACCCACTCATCGCCTTGACGCTCGGCGCGGGCGGCCATGTTGGTGGCGTCGGATGAGGCCACGTCCGGTTCGGTCATGGCGAACGCCGAGCGAATCTCGCCGCGCAGCAGCGGTTCGAGCCAGCGTTGCTTCTGTTCTTCATTGGCGTAACGCACCAGCACTTCCATGTTGCCAGTGTCGGGGGCGGAACAGTTGAACGGCTCCGGGCCCAACAGCGAGCGGCCCATGATTTCGGCCAATGGCGCATATTCGAGGTTGGTCAGGCCGGCGCCCAGCTCGGATTCGGGCAGGAACAGGTTCCATAGGCCTTCGGCTTTGGCACGGGCTTTGAGCTCTTCCATGATCGCGGTGGGCTGCCAGCGGTCACCTTCGCTGACCTGGCGTTCGAACACCGGCTCGGCCGGGTAAACGTAAGCGTCCATGAACGCAGTGACGCGTTCACGCAGTTCCTGAACCTTGGGCGAATAGGCGAAATCCATGAGCAGCTCCCTTCTCTGAGAGGTTGTTTAGGTCATGCAATCGATGCTAGAACAGCGCTGATAATTTACCTAGCCTATTCTCGGCGTGTATTAACATTCATCACCGATATATGATCGGCGTATGAGCACCTGATAAATCGCCACCTGAAAATAAGAGCGCAACGAAATGAATCTGAGCAAGGTCGACCTCAACCTGTTTATCGTCTTCGACGCGATCTACACCGAAGCCAACCTGACCCGCGCCGGGCAGATCGTTGGTATCACCCAGCCGGCGGTATCCAACGCCCTGGCCCGCCTGCGCGAAACCTTCAACGACCCGCTGTTCGTGCGCACCGCGCAAGGCATGGTGCCCACGCCCATGGCGCAGAACATCATCGGCCCGGTGCGCAACGCGTTGTCGTTGCTGCGGGTGTCGGTGCAGGAAAGCCGAATTTTCAGCCCGCAACAGGCGGCCAAGACTTATCGCATCAGCATGACCGACCTCACCGAGGCGGTGATTCTGCCGCTGCTGTTCCAGCGCCTGCGCCGCCTGGCGCCAACCGTGGTGATCGAGAGTTTCTTGTCCAAACGCCGCGAAACCACCAAGGAACTGGCCGCCGGGCGCCTGGACTTTGCCGTGGACGCACCGCTCAACACCGACCCGCAAGTGCGCCACGTCAAACTGATGGAAGATCGCTATGTATGCGCCATGCGCAAGGGCCATCCGATGGCGGGCAAGGACAAGTTCACGCTGGATGACTACCTGTCGCTGACTCACATTCATATCTCCAGCCGCCGCAACGGCCTGGGCCACGTTGACCTGGCGCTGGGCAAGATGGGCATCCAGCGCAAGATCGCCCTGCGTTCCCAGCATTACCTGATGGCTTCGCAAGTGTTGCAGCAGACCGACATGGTGATGACCGTGCCCGAACGCTTTGCCCGCCGCCATGAGCTGCATTGGTTCAACCTGCCGGTCAACGATGTGCCGCCGGTGGAAACCCACCTGTACTGGCACGAAAGCACCGACCAGGACCCGGCCAACCGCTGGATGCGTGAGCAGATGATCGAGTTGTGCCAGCAAGTCACCGCGCACGAAAAGAAACTGGATGGCAAGCAAGCCTAAGCTCTGGTGAGCAGGCTTGCCACAGCAAGCTCCCTCGCCACAGGGTGTGAGTCAATCCAGGCTATTTGCTTGACGTAAACGTCAACCTGCCTTTAGCTTAGCGCCAAGACCTTCTTGAGCGCCACCATGAGCACGACCTACAGCATCTCTGACCTCGCCCGCGAGCTCGACATCACCACCCGCGCCATTCGTTTCTACGAAGAACAAGGCCTGCTGGCCCCGGAGCGCCGGGGCCAGGAGCGCATCTACTCGGCGCGCGACAAGGTCAGCCTCAAGTTGATCCTGCGCGGCAAGCGCATCGGTTTTTCCCTGGCCGAATGCCGTGAGCTGATCGAACTCTACGACCCCACCAGCGGCAACCACATCCAGCTCAACAGCATGCTCGCGAAAATCGCCGAGCGCCGTGAGCAGCTCGAGCAACAGATGCTTGATATCGAACAGATGAAGCTGGAACTGGACACCGCCGAAGAGCGCTGCACCCAGGCGCTGGCGCAGACCATGAACCCGGTTGGTCCATAAACACAAGGTAGCTGCCCATGTCTCTCCCCTCTTATGTGCGCCTGGTGGAAGTCGGCCCGCGCGACGGTTTGCAGAACGAAGCCCAGCCGATCAGCGTGGCCGACAAGGTTCAACTGGTGGACGCACTCAGCTCAGCCGGCTTGAGTTATATCGAAGTCGGCAGTTTTGTCTCGCCCAAATGGGTGCCGCAGATGGCTGGCTCCGCCGAGGTGTTTGCGCAGATCCAGCGCACGCCCGGCGTCACCTACGGCGCGCTGGCGCCAAACCTGCGCGGCTTTGAAGATGCGCTGGCGGCTGGCGTAAAGGAAGTCGCGGTATTTGCGGCGGCGTCCGAGGCGTTTTCGCAGCGCAATATCAACTGCTCCATCAGCGACAGCCTGGAGCGCTTTGCGCCGATCATGACGGCCGCCAAGCAACACGGCATCAGCGTGCGCGGCTATGTGTCGTGTGTGTTGGGTTGCCCTTACGAAGGCCAGATTGCGCCGGAACAAGTCGCCGCAGTAGCACGTGAGTTGTATGCCATGGGCTGTTATGAAGTGTCGCTGGGCGACACCATCGGCACCGGTACCGCAGGCGCCACACGACGGTTGTTCGAAGTGGTCGGCGCGCAGGTGCCACGGGACAAGCTGGCCGGGCATTTCCATGACACCTATGGCCAGGCAATCGCGAATATCTACGCCAGCCTGCTCGAAGGCATCACGGTGTTCGACAGCTCTATTGCGGGCCTGGGCGGCTGCCCTTACGCCAAGGGCGCCAGCGGTAACGTCGCCACCGAAGATGTGGTGTACCTGCTCAATGGTCTGGGTATCGACACCGGTATCGATCTGGAGGCATTGATTCGTGCAGGCCTGCAGATCAGTAACGTGCTGGGTCGGCCGACGGGTTCGCGAGTCGCCAAGGCACGTAACGCCGGTTGAGTAGCTTAGCCGTGACAATGTGTTACCGCACGCATACACATCGAGTAACACGGGAACATATTTTGTCGAATTTGCCGTAGGCAAAACCCTACACAAAAGTTAAACCATTGATTTTAAATGACTTTTAAAAGTTGGCACGGCTCCTGCTATCTCTATGGCATAACAAGAATAAAAAGCGCCAAACCTAATAAAAATAAGACGAAACGACTCTGACATAACAAAAACAACACGGCAGAGACGCAGCTAACAGATTTTTTTGAAGAAGATGTGCTTCGCAGGGTACGGCGTGCCGACACCCGCAACCGGTTAGAGAAAAATAAAACTACCTCAGGTAGCTGCCACTGGTTGGATCGTTAACGAAGAAGCAGATCAGCGTTCAAAAAAATACGTTTGCTCTTGATCCCGGATGGGGGTCGCAAAAAAACAGCGGTAAAGGGTAACGGTTGCCAAAAACAACAATAGACCGCCCCTCAATAATAAAAAAAGAGCACGCAACGACAAATTAAAGGGGACCTTCGGGTCCCCTTTGTGCTTTCTGTGGAAGCTGGCTTGCCAGCTCCCACATAAGCCTGTGCTGTCAGTTGGATTGGGTTCGCAGCTCCTCGATCGAAATTTCGCGCATGCGAAACTTCTGGATCTTGCCCGTCACTGTCATCGGAAACTCATCCACGAACTTGAAGTGCTTGGGCGTCTTGAAGTGCGCAATGCGGCCCTTGCACCAGGTTTGCAGCTCCAGTTCGTTGGCCACATGGCCGGGATGGAATTTGACCCAGGCAACGATCTCTTCGCCGTAACGCTCATCCGGAATGCCAATGATCTGCACATCGGCCACCGCCGGGTGAGTGAAGAAAAACTCCTCCAGCTCGCGCGGGTACACGTTCTCACCGCCACGAATGATCATGTCCTTGTTGCGCCCGGCGATGCACACGTAGCCGTGTTCATCCATGCTCGCCAGGTCGCCGGTATGCATCCAGCCTGCGTCATCAATCGCGTCGCGGGTGCCTTCGGGGTTGTTCCAGTAGCCGAGCATCACGCTGTAGCCACGGGTGCAGAGTTCACCGATCTGGCCACGGGGCACGGTGTTACCGGCCTCGTCGATAATTTTGTTTTCGAGCTGGGGCTGGGTGCGGCCAACGGTGGTGACGCGCCGCTCCAGGTCGTCATCGGCGCCGGTCTGCAATGACACCGGGCTGGTTTCGGTCATGCCATAGGCAATCTGCACTTCGCCCATATGCAACTCGCTGATGACCCGACGCATCACTTCAATGGGGCACGTGGCGCCGGCCATGATGCCGGTGCGCAAGGTGGCCAGGTCGAATTCGCTGCGACGTGGGTGATCCAGCAGCGCAATAAACATGGTCGGCACGCCGTACAGGCCGGTGGCGCGTTCCTGCGCGACGGCGGTGAGCGTCAGCAGCGGGTCGAAACCGTCATTGGGGTAAATCATGGTGGTGCCGTGGGTGATACAGCCGAGGTTGCCCATGACCATGCCAAAGCAGTGGTACAGCGGCACCGGGATCACCAGGCGGTCCTGCGCGGTGAGGCCCAGGCTTTCGCCGACCATGTAACCGTTATTGAGGATGTTGTGGTGACTGAGGGTGGCGCCCTTGGGGAAGCCCGTAGTGCCGGAGGTGTACTGGATGTTGACGGCTTGATCGAAGTGCAGGCTGGCTTGGCGACTATAAAGCTGCTCGGGCGGGATGCCAGCACCGAGGGCCGCCAATTGCGACCAGGGCATAAATCCCGCTGGCGGGCTGGGGTCCAGGCTGATGAGGCCGCGCACGTCGGGGTGCAGTTCCTGCAACATCGCGTGGTAATCGGAGCTCTTGAACGAGCCGGCACACACCAGCCATGCGCAGCCGGACTGTTTGAGTACGTAGTCCAATTCGCTGCTGCGGTAGGCCGGGTTGATATTCACCAGGATCACCCCGAGCTTGGCGCTGGCTATTTGAGTGATGCACCACTCGGCACAGTTGGGCGCCCAGATGCCCAGGCGATCGCCGGTTTGCATGCCCAAAGCCATGAAGGCGCGGGCATGCAAATCCACCGTCTCGGCCAACTCCCGCCAGGTGTAACGGCGTTGCTGATGGCGCACCACCAAGGCTTCGCCATCAGGGTAGTGCGCAACGGTACGATCGAAAGCCTGACCGATAGTCATGGCCAGCAAGGTCTTGTCCTGGGAGCCACGGCTGTAGCTCGGGTGCGGTTGATCCATAACGACCCCTGTTGTCTTTTTTGTAGGTTGACGTAAACGTAAACTACGATTGACAGCGCCGTAACGCAAGCTTACGTTAACGTAAAGGTGAGCGCCCTCCCCCGCGCCCCACCCACACAACAACAAAGCTCACATTAAGGTGCCTGTCCATGAGTTACCCGTCCCTGAACTTCGCCCTCGGTGAAACCATCGACATGCTGCGCGACCAGGTGCAGTCGTTCGTGGCGAAGGAGATCGCGCCCCGCGCGGCGCAGATCGACATCGACAACCTGTTCCCTGCCGACCTGTGGCGCAAGTTCGGGGACATGGGCCTCTTGGGCATCACCGTGCCGGAAGAGTACGGCGGCGCCGGCCTGGGTTACCTGGCGCACGTGGTGAGCATGGAAGAAATCAGCCGTGGTTCGGCGTCAGTGGCGCTGTCCTACGGCGCGCACTCCAACCTGTGCGTCAACCAGATCAACCGCAACGGCAATCACGAACAAAAACTCAAGTACCTGCCCAAGTTGATCAGCGGCGAGCACATCGGCGCCCTGGCCATGAGCGAACCGAATGCTGGCTCCGACGTGGTCTCGATGAAGCTGCGCGCCGACAAACGTGGTGACCACTACGTGCTCAACGGCAGCAAGACCTGGATCACCAATGGCCCCGACGCCAACACCTACGTGATCTACGCCAAGACCGACCTGGAAAAAGGCCCTCACGGCATCACCGCGTTTATCGTCGAGCGCGACTACAAAGGCTTCAGCCGCAGCAACAAGTTCGACAAGCTGGGCATGCGCGGCTCCAACACCTGCGAACTGTTTTTCGATGACGTCGAGGTGCCCGAAGAAAACATCCTTGGTGTGCTCAATGGCGGCGTCAAAGTGCTGATGAGCGGCCTGGACTACGAGCGCGTGGTGCTCTCGGGCGGCCCGACCGGGATCATGCAAGCGTGCATGGACCTGATCGTGCCCTACATCCATGACCGCAAGCAGTTCGGCCAGAGCATCGGCGAATTCCAGCTGATCCAGGGCAAGGTCGCCGACATGTACACCCAGCTCAACGCCAGCCGCGCCTATCTCTACGCGGTGGCCCAGGCCTGCGAACGTGGCGAAACCACGCGCAAGGACGCCGCCGGGGTGATCCTCTACAGTGCCGAGCGCGCCACGCAAATGGCCCTGGACGCGATCCAGATTCTCGGCGGCAATGGCTACATCAATGAATTCCCCGCCGGGCGCCTGCTGCGTGATGCCAAGTTGTACGAAATCGGTGCTGGCACCAGTGAGATTCGGCGGATGCTGATCGGTCGCGAACTCTTCAACGAAACCCGCTGAAGGAGCGCCCCCCATGGCCACCTTGCATACCCAGCTAAACCCGCGTTCAGCGGAGTTCGCCGCCAACAGCACGGCGATGCGCCAACAGGTCGACGCCCTGCACAGCCTGCTCGCCCATGTGCAGCAAGGCGGCGGCGCCAAGGCCCAGGAACGGCACACCTCGCGCGGCAAACTGCTGCCCCGTGAGCGTATCAACCGCTTGCTCGACCCTGGCTCACCGTTCCTGGAACTCAGCCAACTGGCGGCTCACCAGGTGTACGGCGAGGACGTGCCCGCCGCTGGCGTGATCGCCGGAATCGGCCGTGTGGAAGGCGTCGAATGCATGATCGTCGCCAACGACGCCACGGTCAAAGGCGGCTCGTACTACCCGCTCACGGTAAAAAAACACCTGCGTGCCCAGACCATCGCCGAGCAGAACCGCCTGCCGTGCATTTACCTGGTGGACTCCGGCGGTGCCAACCTGCCGCGTCAGGATGAGGTATTTCCTGATCGCGAACACTTCGGGCGGATCTTCTTCAACCAGGCCAACATGAGCGCCCAGGGCATCCCGCAAATCGCCGTGGTGATGGGCTCCTGCACCGCCGGTGGCGCCTACGTACCCGCCATGGCCGACGAAGCGATCATGGTGCGCCAGCAAGCCACGATCTTCCTCGCCGGGCCGCCGCTGGTAAAAGCCGCGACCGGCGAAGTGGTCAGCGCCGAAGACCTGGGCGGTGCCGATGTGCACTGCAAGATCTCCGGCGTAGCCGACCACTATGCCGACAGCGATGAACATGCGCTGGCCCTGGCCCGACGCAGTGTGGCCAACCTCAACTGGCGCAAGCAGGGTGAGTTAGTGCAACGCCCGCCGGTGGCGCCGTTGTACAGCAGCGAAGAACTTTATGGCGTGATCCCGGCCGATGCCAAGCAGCCATTTGATGTGCGCGAAGTGATCGCGCGGCTGGTGGATGGCTCGGTATTCGATGAGTTCAAGGCGCTGTTTGGCACCACGCTGGTGTGTGGTTTTGCGCACCTGCACGGCTACCCGATTGCGATCCTGGCCAACAACGGGATTCTGTTCGCAGAAGCCGCGCAAAAAGGCGCGCACTTTATCGAACTGGCCTGCCAGCGCGGGATTCCGTTGCTGTTCTTGCAGAACATCACCGGGTTTATGGTCGGCCAGAAATACGAAGCCGGCGGCATCGCCAAGCACGGCGCCAAGCTGGTCACGGCGGTGGCCTGCGCCAAGGTGCCCAAGTTCACGGTGATCATCGGCGGCAGCTTTGGTGCCGGTAACTACGGCATGTGCGGCCGCGCCTATGACCCGCGCTTTTTGTGGATGTGGCCGAATGCACGCATCGGCGTGATGGGTGCCGAACAGGCCGCCGGCGTGCTGGTGCAGGTCAAGCGCGAACAAGCCGAGCGCGCGGGCAATGCGTTCAGTGCCGAAGAAGAAGCCGCGATCAAGCAGCCGATTCTCGACCAGTACGAAACCCAGGGCCATCCCTACTACTCCAGCGCACGTTTGTGGGATGACGGTGTGATTGACCCGCAGCAGACCCGTGACGTGCTGGCGCTGGCGTTGTCCGCCGCGCTGAATGCCCCCATCGAGCCGAGCCGCTTCGGCGTGTTCCGCATGTAAATGGAGCTGTACCCCATGAGCGATTTCAACACCCTCGAACTGGTCACCGACAGCCGTGGTTTTGCCACGCTGTGGCTCAGTCGTGAAGCCAAGAACAACGCGTTCAATGCGCAGATGATCCGCGAGTTGATCATCGCCCTCGACCAGGTGCAGGCCGATGCATCCCTGCGTTTTTTAGTGTTGCGCGCACGTGGCAAGCACTTCAGCGCCGGCGCAGACCTGGCCTGGATGCAGCAATCGGCCGAGCTGGATTACCACACCAACCTGGACGACGCGCGCGAGCTGGCCGAGTTGATGTACAACCTGGCCAAACTGAAAATCCCGACCCTGGCAGTGGTGCAAGGCGCAGCCTACGGGGGCGCGCTGGGCTTGATCAGCTGCTGCGACATGGCGATTGGCGCCGATGACGCGCAGTTCTGCCTGTCGGAAGTGCGCATCGGCCTGGCACCGGCGGTGATCAGCCCGTTCGTGGTACAGGCCATCGGCGAGCGGGCCGCGCGGCGCTATGCGCTGACGGCCGAGCGTTTTGGCGGCCAGCGTGCACGCGACATTGGCCTGCTGGCGGAAAGTTACCCGGCCACCGAGCTGGATGCGCAAGTGGAACTGTGGATCGCCAACCTGTTGCAAAACAGCCCGGCTGCCATGCGCGCCAGCAAGGATTTGCTGCGCGAAGTCGGCAACGGCGCCCTCACCCCGGCGCTGCGTCGGTATTGCGAAAATGCCATCGCGCGGATTCGCGTCAGCGCCGAGGGCCAGGAAGGCTTGCGCGCGTTCCTGCAAAAACGCCCGCCCAGCTGGCAAGCGCAGGAGCCACGTTCATGAGCACACTGACCACTGTGCTGGTGGCCAACCGTGGCGAAATCGCCTGCCGGGTAATGCGCACCGCCAAGGCGATGGGGTTGACCACCGTGGCGGTCCACAGCGCCACCGACCGCGATGCGCGCCATAGCCGCGAGGCCGACATTCGGGTTGACCTGGGTGGCAGCAAGGCCACCGACAGTTACCTGCAAATCGACAAACTGATCGCCGCCGCCCAAGCCAGTGGCGCTCAGGCGATCCATCCGGGTTACGGCTTTCTGTCGGAGAACGCCGGCTTTGCTCGTGCGATTGAAGCCGCCGGTCTTGTTTTCCTGGGTCCGCCCGCCTCGGCCATCGATGCCATGGGCAGCAAATCGGCGGCCAAGGCGCTGATGGAAACTGCCGGGGTGCCGTTGGTGCCGGGTTATCACGGCGCGGACCAGGACCTGGAAACTTTCCGCGATGCCTGCGAACGTATCGGTTACCCGGTACTGCTCAAGGCCACGGCAGGTGGCGGCGGCAAGGGCATGAAGGTGGTCGAGGACGTCAGCCAGTTGGCCGAAGCCCTGGCCTCGGCCCAGCGTGAGGCGCTGTCGTCCTTTGGCAATGGGCAGATGCTGGTGGAGAAGTACCTGCTCAAGCCGCGCCACGTGGAGATTCAGGTGTTTGCCGACCAACACGGCCATTGCCTGTACCTCAATGAGCGCGACTGTTCTATTCAACGTCGCCATCAAAAGGTGGTGGAAGAAGCACCCGCACCGGGCTTGAGTGCCGAGCAGCGTAAAGCCATGGGTGAGGCGGCCGTGCGTGCGGCCCAGGCGATCGGCTATGTGGGCGCCGGCACCGTGGAGTTTTTGCTGGACGCGCGTGGCGAGTTCTTCTTCATGGAGATGAACACGCGGCTGCAAGTGGAGCATCCAGTGACCGAGGCGATTACCGGCCTTGATTTGGTAGCCTGGCAGATTCGTGTGGCTCAGGGTGAACCGCTGCCGATCACTCAGGATCAGGTGCCGTTGGTGGGCCATGCGATTGAAGTGCGCTTGTATGCCGAAGACCCGGCCAATGATTTCCTGCCAGCCACCGGGCACCTGGCGCTGTACCGCGAATCTATTCCAGGCCCGGGGCGCCGTGTGGACAGTGGCGTAGCACAAGGCGACAACGTTTCGCCCTTCTACGACCCGATGCTCGGCAAACTGATTGCCTGGGGTGAAGACCGCGAACAGGCGCGCCTGCGGTTGTTGAGCATGCTCGATGAGTTTGCGGTCGGCGGAGTCAAGACCAACCTCGGCTTTTTGCGGCGCATCATCGGCCATCCGGCGTTTGCGGCGGCTGAACTCGATACCGGGTTTATTCCGCGCTATCAGGATGAACTGCTGCCAGCACCTGGTGCTTTGAGCGATGAGTTCTGGCAGGCGGCAGGGGCGGCGTTTATGCAGAGCCAGCCCGCCGGTGAAGGCCCGTGGGCGGATAACCGAGGCTTTCGTGCCGGGTTGCCGAGCGACGTGTCGTTGCACTTGAGTTGCGCCGGGCAGGACCGGCTGGTGAAGCTGGTAGCGGGCACTGCGCAATTGCGCGGCGAGCAACTACTGATCGAACACCATGGCGTGCGCCGCGCTTATCTGGCGGTACGCAGCGAAGGCATCCTGTATCTGCGCTGGGACGGCCAGATGCAGGCCGTCAGCTTGTATGACCCGATTGCTGCAGTCGAGGCCAACCAGACTCATCAAGGCGGCCTCACAGCGCCGATGAACGGCAGCATCGTGCGGGTGCTGGTAGAAGTCGGTCAACACGTGGAGGCTGGCACTCAGCTGGTGGTGCTCGAGGCCATGAAGATGGAGCACAGTATCCGCGCGCCTCACGCCGGGGCGGTCAAGGCAGTGTTTTGCCAGGAAGGCGAAATGGTCGCCGAAGGCAGCGCCCTGGTGGAACTTGAGACCACGGACTAGAACTTCGCCGTGGCTTGCACCACGACCCCGAGGATTCGGCACGCATCGGTGAAAAGCTGCTTGGGATAAGTCGGATTGAGCGGCACCAGGTAAAGCTGGCCGCTCTCTTCCATCAATTGGCGAAAGGTCGCCTGGGTGCTGTCGGCCCATTGCGCAACCACCAGCTTGCCGGGTTCGGGCTCGATGGCCGGGTCCACCAGAATCATCATGCCCGCACCGATGCTCAGGCCGCTGGGCGCGGTCATGGCATCGCCCGTTACGGGCAGCCAGAAGGCTTCGCCCTGGGCATGGTAATCGCTCAGTTCGAAACGGGCCGCGCCGTAGGTCGGGCGCTCTTCGCGGATTTCGCAGACGCCTTTCCAGTCGCTGACCGGGTAGCGGAAATACGGGTTGTAGTGTTTTTCCAGCACAGGTGTTGGGTCGGCCTTTTCGCGAATCTCCAGCGCGACTTCCAGATAGCCGAGCCCCAGCTCGTCCAGCACCCGGTTCATGTCCGCAAGACTGGGCACGCGGCGCTTATTGAGCCAATGACCGACGCCGCCCTGGGACATGCCCAAGCGTTCGGCCAGTTCATCCTGCGTGACCTTGCGGTCTTTCATGTTGGCTTTGACCAACGCTATCCAGTTGTCCATGGAGCCTGACCATACGTTGCGCAATTGCCACGACAATAAACAGTTTGTAGTAATCCATCAAATGACATAAATACGATTCGTATTACTATCAGGTGCAGGTTTTCAACGTCCAGCCAGAGTAATCGCCCTCATGATGACCCTCCCGAATCACCTGCCTTGCACGCCCGAAACCGACGAACTGCTGACCCTGCGCAGCAGTGGCGCCGCGCAACGGGCACTCGACTATTACCTGAAAGAAGATGTGTCGGCGCCCACGCCTGACGCCGCGTTTTTCGACATCAGGCCCGGCATCAGCCAGGAAGACGCCCTGGTGCACGCATCGGACCTGCTACGCAGTGCGGCGGCAGCCGCCTATGAATCGGCAAGCAACCGGCAGGGCAACCAGCGGGACCTGGCCTTTTCGGTGGTGTATTTGATTGATATGGCCAAAGCGATGGTGGAACAGGCAGTGCAGGTGCCTGCTGCCCAGGCGGACGCCTGACAGGCACGTAAGAAAAATATTTCTATCACACGGATAAAAACATTTGACTTGCAAATGATAATGATTATTATTGGGCTCAGCTGATCGCGAGATCAGTCGATAGACCAAGGGACCTTAGGTCGGACTCTTGGAATATCTCCTCATCAGGCTAATCACGGTTTTTGACCCGGCTCTTTGGCCGGGTCTTTTTTTTGCCAGTTTTTCTGGCGTGGCTTCAGGCTAATGAAGACTGTGTGTTGCTTGATGGCGCGCATGGTAGCAAAAGAGCATCGCCAAAAGAAAGCCGATCGAACGCTCTAGCCCGGATCTTTGCGAAATAGCGCTTGAGAATCAATCTCATAGAATCTAAGCTGCCTCGGCGTCAAGGACGACGCCCCCTTCCCCGTGCAACAATTTTGCACCAAGATTTTGCCTCACTCCTGTGTAAGATATCTGCCACAACAATCCTACGCAGGCAGCCAGCCCATGACAGTGGCCTTGACCTCCATCAAGATCAGCACCGACTTCGACAGCGGCAACATCCAGGTCCTGGATGCCAGCGACGCTTATCAGTTGTTGCTGGCGATCAAACCCGATACTCGCAGCGCACATTTCCAATGGTTCCACTTCAAGGCCGAAGGCATGCATGTGGGCCATACCCACACCTTCCGCCTGAGCAACGCCAGCCATTCGTCATATAAAAATGCCTGGAGTGGTTACAACGCCGTGGCGTCCTACGACCACGTCAACTGGTTCCGCGTACCCACGCGTTTTGATGGCGATACATTGCACATCAGCCTGCAAACCCGCGAGAAGCAAGCCTGGTTCGCCTACTTCGAACCGTATAGCCGTGAGCGTCACGACTGGCTGATCGAACAGGCCCTGAACCGCGCCGGTACCCAACTGCTCGCCACCGGCAAAAGCGTCGAGGGCCGTGATATCCAGCTGCTACGCCGCGGCAAAGGTGGCGAAGGCCAGCGCAAGGTGTGGATCATCGCCCAGCAGCATCCCGGCGAACACATGGCTGAATGGTTTATGGAAGGCGTCATCGAGCGCCTGCAACAGGACGGTGATGCCGAGCTGAAAAAACTCCTGGCCGTCGCCGACCTGTACCTGATCCCCAACATGAACCCCGATGGCGCCTTTCACGGGCACCTGCGCACCAACGCCATGGGCCAGGACCTCAACCGTGCCTGGCAGAACGCCAGCGAGGCGCTCAGCCCGGAAGTGCTGTTCGCCCAGCAGCAAATGGAGAAATACGGCGTCGACCTGTTCCTCGATATCCATGGCGATGAAGAAATCCCCTACGTCTTCACCGCAGGCTGCGAAGGCAACCCCGGTTACACCCCGCGTATCGAAGCGCTGGAAAAACACTTCCGCAGGCACTTGAGCGCCCTGACCCGCGATTTCCAGACCACCCACGGCTACACCCGCGACCTGCCGGGCGAAGCCAACATGACCCTGGCCTGCAATGCCGTTGGCCAGCAATACGACTGCCTGTCGCTGACCCTCGAGATGCCCTTCAAGGACAACGACGACGCCCCCAACCCGAAAACCGGTTGGTCCGGTGAGCGCTCCAGGCAACTGGGCAAGGACGTGTTGAGCACCGTGGCCGATATCGTCACCACCCTGCGCTGACCCGCCCTGCCCCCCCCGGCATCAGCCTTTGGTGCCGGTCATGCTTTGCAGCACACCGTCGCGACGAATCAACCCGTGAAACAGCGCCGCCGCCAGGTGTAACAGTACTGTCAGGAACAACAGGTAGGCCAGGTAGCCATGGGCCTTGCGCAGCAGCGCAAATAACGGAGCATTGGCCGCTACCAACGCCGGCAATTGCACCGAACTGCTGAGCATCACCGGGTCACCGGCCGCTGAAATCATCGCCCAGCCCAGCAGCGGCAGCACCAGCATCAACGCATATAACACGACATGGGACGCTTTGGCGGCCAGCACTTGCCACAGTGGCAGGTCAGCCGGCAACGGCGGCTGACGGGTGGAAAAGCGCACCACCAGCCGCACGATCACCAACGCCAGAATCGCGATACCCAGTGGCTTGTGCAGATGAATCAGCCACTCGTGACGCTCCGACACCGACGCCGCCATGCCCGCGCCGATAAACAACATGGCAATGACCATCAACGCCATCAGCCAATGCAGCAGGCGAGCCAGAGGCGCGAAAAACCGTGGTTGGGCATTCATGGTTTCGACTCCTGAGGGGCACTGTGCAGCGGGCTGACTTCGCCAGCGCGGCGTACGTAGGAACTGGCATAAGCCGCCGAGCGTGCAGCCAGCAGCGGGTCATTGGAGGCTTGGATACCGCTGGGCAGAATCAGCGGGTCAAAGTTGATATCGCGGCAATCGCCGTCAGCCTGCGGTTGGCTGCTTTGCAGCACCAGGGTGCCGGCGTTGAGCACCTTGTGCTCGCCGGTCCAGGCTTTGCTGGCGTCGTCCAGCGGATCGCCGGGGTTGGCCAGGGTCAGGTTCAGCTGCCAACGCAGCGGCCCGGAAGCCAGACGCTGCACCAAATCCTTTTCGAGAAAGTCAGCGCCAGGCGGCGCGGTGTCACCCGTCGCATCCTGGCTCTGTGGCACTACGCCCCAACGCACCGCCTGGCGCTGGCCATCGGCGTTTACCAGGTAAAAGGCATTGATGCCGTTGTAGGTTTCGGTCGCGTAACTGGCCGAGGGCTTGGCGGTCTTGACCCACGCCAGGAACGGCGCCGTCTCGGGGTGCGCGGCAAAAAACGCCGGCATACTGGCCGGGCTCGGCTTGCCGGTGGCCGGCTCGGGTGCGCCGGCCTTGAGCATCTGGTAAAACGCCTCAGGCGTGCCCACCGGGAACACCGGCATGCTGTTCATCCCCGTACGCCATTGCTGGCCGTTGGCCTGGCTGAACTGCACCGCGAAACTGCGGATCGGCACACTGCTGTCCGGCGCGTAGGGGTTGCCGCTGGGCAAGGCGAATCGGCCGATCACCGGGGTTTTCGCCGCGCTGAACACCTGGGCACTGGAGTAAGCGCGCGCCTCGGGGCTGCTCTCGAAGTAACCGGCCACACACACGCCCTTGGCATGGTTACGCCGAAACCCAGGGTGTACACCGTTATTGGTTTCCAGGGCATTGACCAGGGTTTTGGGACGCAGGCGCTGTGGGTCAAGCGTGCCGTTGACGTAGGCGAATGCCCCGGCAACAACCGCCACTACACTGCCAATACACGCCAGCCTGACTAACAAACTGGCGGTACTGAGGGGCGTAAGTGGCGGCGATGAGTGATCTACCATGAAAAACTCCAGGGCACGTGGCCACAGGGAAAATGAACTATGAGACGAATCCCACGTAGGTCTATTCCCTTTTCACTGTAGTTTTTTCAGAGCAGATGCGTTGCCAAACCGAGCGTTCTTCTAAACCGCGTTGAAGACTGCCGGGCGCTTGTTTATAAACGCCTGCATGCCCTCCTGTTGATCCGGCGTCGCGAACAGCCCATGAAACAGTCGGCGCTCCAGGCGCACGCCATCGTGCAACCCAAGTTCCAAGGCTTGCTCAACCGCCTCCCGCGCCGCCCGTGTGGCGGTGCGCGAGAACCCGGCAATCTGTGCAGCCACCGCCAGCGTCTGCTCCATCAAGTCTGCCGCCGGGTACACACGCGACACTAACCCGGCCTGGAGCGCCTCTTGAGCCATCATCGGCCGTCCGGTCAACACCATGTCCATGGTCTTGGCCTTGCCGACCAGCCCGGTCAAGCGCTGGGTCGCACCCATGCCCGGAATAACGCCCAGTTTGATTTCCGGCTGGGCAAAGGTCGCCGTATCGGCGGCGAAAATCATGTCGCACATCATCGCCAGCTCACAGCCGCCGCCGAACGCATAGCCGGCCACTGCGGCAATCGTTGGCGTGCGCCGGCGGGTAAAGGCTTCCCAGCCGACGAAGTAATCCTCGTCGAGCATGTCCAGGTAGGACTTGGTACTCATCTCCTTAATATCGGCCCCAGCGGCGAAGTATTCAGGCGTGCCGGTGATGACGAAACAGCCGACCTGCGGGTCCTGGTCCAGCACTTCCAGACGGCTGATCAACTCCGTCATCAGCGCCGAACTCAACGCATTCTTGACCTGGGGGCGATTAAGCCTGACCAGTACCACTCGACCATGACGTTCTATTAATACATTCATAAAAACCTCTGCTGATTAATGTTGTGCCTCAATGCCGCGGTTTCAGGAATCCCAGATCGCGCCATAAGCCGGTATGCCACGGGCTTCCATTTCATGCACCACGCGCTCGGTCAACGCCTGGTTGGCGATACAGATCACCGCTTCTGCACCGAAGGTTTGCACCGCGCCGTAGGCCAATTGCACCAAGTCCGGTTTACCACGCTCATCGGTGTCCCAGATCAATGCCCCGGGCTGAGCACGCAGGATTTCGTCCACCAGTTCATCGCCATACGTTTTGCGCGGGCTGCGGGTAGACCAGATCAACTGGATCGGCACTTGGGCGGCCAGCAAATGCGGCATGACCGGGCCGATCCCACTGCCGGTGGCGATATACACCACTGACTTGAACAGGGTTTCCACATTAGCCACGCCCGCCGTGGTGATGCCTTTGACCCACACGTGGCTGGGCAGGTCTTCGATGAAGCGCCCAGTCCAATCGCCCGCACG
The DNA here is from genome assembly GCF_021605825.1 of Pseudomonas sp. PA-6-3C. Taxonomy (NCBI): domain Bacteria; kingdom Pseudomonadati; phylum Pseudomonadota; class Gammaproteobacteria; order Pseudomonadales; family Pseudomonadaceae; genus Pseudomonas; species Pseudomonas sp. PA-6-3C. Next base: position 79,024 of record NZ_WKDV01000023.1, on the reverse strand, counting down.
CGATATGATCAGGCGAAACCCCGCCGCCTCTGGTGCAGGAATATTGGCAAACGAATGCCACTCCAGCAGAGGGTTGCGGCTGATCGCAGTGGATGAACCGGCGAACGGCGTGGTGTGCTTGAAGCGCGTAATCACCGCATGCCCGGAAGGCCGTGTATGTTCAACGGCGACCTTGCGCAGACGCAACCATGGCAGGGCAATACTCAACGTCAGCAGCACCAGCATCCAGAATGATCCACTGTGTAATAAGCTGGTCGAAGTCTCGCTGGACGCCAGTAACGTCAACGCCCAGAACAGTAGCAGCGCGCTCCAGCCGGCAAACCGATGGACCCGCTCGAAGCCATTATGGAATCGGCTGCGAATCCACGGCTGCGCCATGCTCACCATCAACAGCAACAGCCCGAGCAACACACCCGTGAGCCACAACCAGGCTGACGACACGCTATCGGGCTGGCGCAGATAGCGTGCAACCTGAACGCCGACCATCGCTATAAACCACGCGGTCGCCGCCAGGGCCGCGCCACTGTGCAGCCCGCCGAAGTGGTAAACCTTGGCCGCGCTGCGCCGCACACGCAACGGCCAGGTGACTGGCACACGGGTTGCCAGCCAGAACAGTGCATTGATCAGGTAATGCTGACGAATCAGGATGGCCAGCGACAGGTTGATCAGCACCATGTCCGAAAGCCTTTCAACCGTAATGGCAGCAAAATCGACCGCCAACAGTACAAACACGGCATTAACCAACAACACCAGTGCCACCAGGCGGTTGTAGTAGGAAAACACCGGCAGTGCAGTCCAGCGACGCCACAACGCCGGTTTGGGTGGTACAACGGCACGGGTCAGTGCATCAAGCATGGCGAGCCACCTCGGCCGCGAATGCCTGTTGCAGCAGCAAGGCCTTGTCGATTTTGCCCCTGGCGGTCAGCGGAAAAGCCTCCACCGCGTAGATGGATGTCGGCACGCAGTAGTAGGCCAGGCGCTCCTGGCAGCGGGCTCGGCACGACTCGACGTCGGCACTGACGGGCGAGACGAAAGCCACCAGGTTACGGCTGTCCAGCTTCAAAGTGACCGCCCGCATGCAGCCATCGCCCGCCTCCAGGGCCGTAGACACAGCGTCCAGTTCCACACGAAAGCCACGCACCTTCACCTGATCATCGACGCGCCCCAAGTGTTCCAGTTGACCGTCTGCCGTCCAGCGCCCCAGGTCCCGCGTGCGAAACATCATTGCGTCACCGCCCATAAAAGGGTCCGGGCGATAGCGCTCCTGGGTCAGCTCGGTATTGTTCAGGTAACCGGCCGTTACCCCGACGCCGCCGGCCCACATTTCACCGATCTCACCCAGTTCACAGGCGCGACCGTGTTCGTCGAGGACATACACGGTGTTATTCGGAGTCGGTTTGCCGATGGTCAACAACGTGCCGGGCACATGCCGGTGCAACGTGTTGACGATGGTGGTTTCGGTAGGCCCGCAGCCGTTGTAGAACGTGCAATGTTCGGCCCAACGCTCGGCCAGCGCTTGAGAACAGGGCTCACCTGCCACCGCAACCACCTTCAGGTCAGGACACTGCGCCGGGTCAAGGTTCGCCAGTATCGAGGGGGTGGCGATCAGCACGTGGCATTGCGCAGCGGTTTGCGCAATGTCTTTATCACGAATCAGCAAGGTCGCCCCATGGGCCAAGCAACCGAGGATTTCCCAGGCGGCCATATCAAAGCCGATATTGAGGATTTGCCCCACGTTACGACCCGGCGCCATGCCCATCTGCCCCGGCTGCGTGAGCAAGATATTGCACACGTTGCGGTGGCTGACACACACACCGTTGGGCCGCCCGGTCGTGCCAGAGGTGAACAGCACGAAACACAGGTCATCGGTGTCGGCAGCGGCGAACACCTGAGTGTTGTCCTCGGCGACCCAGGGCTCTTCGGCCAGGAACGTGTCCAGGCATACACTGCGCTGCGTCGCATCGGCCGGCAGGCGATCGGCCAGGTTCGACAAGGTCATAATCACCGGACTGGTCAACGACTCCAGCACCATGCCCAATTGCAGCGTCGGCACGATTCTGGCGTCTTGAGGCACATACGCAGCGCCCACCTTCAACACCGCCAGAAGCCCTACCAGCATGGGAATCGAACGCTCGACAAACAGCCCCACTGTGTCGCCGCGCTTCACGCCCAGATCAATCAGGCGCACGGCCAATCGATTGGCTTGACGGTTGAGTTGTTCATAACTGATACGCTGTCCCGCCCACACCGCCGCAATCGCTTGTGGCGTCAACGCCGCTTGCACCTCGATGGCCTGGTGTACGCGGTCGTGGCCCGGCTTGGCCGATGGCCCGCCCCCCCATTGTTCAAACACGATCCGCTGCGCGGCAGGTAAGTGAGCCAGCGCGGGGCGGCGATAAAACTGTTTATCGGTCGGAGAAATGGTCATGCCTGCACCCTCATCAATTAACCGCAGAAATTGTTCGCGGTTGTTACGAGGGTTGATTGAGGTGTGGGAGCGGTATTACAGGCCCGAGTGCATTGCAGATATCCCCTACAAAAGAGCGCAATCTTCCTATAGTTATTGATGGAATAACCTACGTCGGCCGGCGTCTTCCTCTGCACAATTGACCAGAACCCACGCCCATGCACGAACTCGACGAACCGTTACGTGAACTCATCCCCAGGCTGCGACGTTTTGCCGTGTCCCTGACGCGTAACGCCAGCAGCGCCGACGACCTGGTGCAGTCCACGCTCGAGCGGGCGATCATCAGCTGGGCCGACAAACGCCTGGAAGGCGACCTGCGCGCCTGGCTGTTCTCGATCCTCTACCGCCAGTTCCTCGACGCCCACCGGCGCAGCCGCCGTTATGCACGCATGCTCGAATTCTTCACCGGCCGTGACGATGCACAACCCTCGGTGGAGCGCACAGTGATGGCCCAATCGACCCTGCACGCCTTCGACCAACTCAACACCGAGCAACGTGCACTGCTGCTGTGGGTGTCGGTCGAAGGGTTAAGTTACAAGGAAGTCGCCGAGATCCTGGCGGTACCGGTAGGCACCGTGATGTCGCGCCTGTCCCGTGCGCGCCAGGCCTTGCGTCAACTCAGCGAAGGCGAAATTACCAGCCCTGCCCTGCGGATACTCAAATGATCAGCCTGCCCCCCAGCGAACGCGATTTGCATGCCTACGTCGATCACCAACTGCCCGAGAGCGACCGCCGTGTGCTTGAAACCTGGTTGGCTGCCCACCCTGAAAGGGCCGCCCAGGTACATGCCTGGCAACAGGATGCACAAGCCCTGCGCGCCGCCTTGAGCGGAACCTTGCAGCAACCGGCCAACCCCGACCTCGACCCGGCACTGATTCGCCAACGCATTCGGCATCAATCGCGCCGCCACCTGGCCAGCGCCGCCGTGCTGCTGATCGCAGTCTGCCTCGGCGGACTTGGCGGTTGGCACGCGCGCGAAGCGACCCAACCATCGATGTTGCCGATGGCCGACGCCATGCAGGCGTTTCGCCTGTTTGCCCAGGACGGCATCATGCCCGCCGATTTCAGCACCGAAGATGGCGGCACTATGCAAGCCTGGCTGGATCGCTATTTCAACCAGGCCCATCGCCTGCCCGATTTGAGCCAGGCCGGTTTCAAGCCCGTGAGCGGACGCCTGCTCACCACTGAGCAAGGTGCGGCGGCGATGGTGTTGTACGAGGATCAGCAAGGCCATCGCATCAGCTTTTACATCCGCCCACCGGGACCGGAAAACGGCTTTTTGCCGCGCGGCAGCCGCAGCGCCGATGGGTTGCAGGCCGATTACTGGTCCGGTGGCGGGTACAACTATGCGATGGTCAGCCCGGTGGATCAGGCAGCTACGCACTTGCTCAAGTTCTAGAGGATCAAGACCGGCTTTTGTGGAGCGGGCAAGCCCCCACATTTTGACCGCGTGGACCTTCAACGGACGCGGCGTTAAAAGCCCACATCCAGCACCACATTATCAATGTAGGTGCCGCCCGGCGGCGTGGCTTGGTCAGTGTAGATCTTGGCGTTGTAGTTGAACACTTGGCTGCCGGTGCCCAGGCCGTTGCCGGGGTTGATCTCGGCCGAGGAACTGGCCCGCCGCGCGGCGCCCACACTGCCCCAGCGCGTGGTGCCGGCACTCATGAAGATGTCGTAGGCCAGGAAGTTACCGCCGGAAATCATCCGCCGCCGTCCGCCCACGCTCACCGGGTTCTGCCCATCACTGAGGCCGACGGTGTAGGCACTGCCCTTGGTGCAGGCCACACTGGCCTGGCCGTTGACGGTGGCGAAGGCGCTGACCACCGGCGCACTGCCGAACGCAATCGGCGGCGTGGTGATCTGGCAGTCGTTGACCACCGTCATGCTGACGTTCAAGGTCGTGGTGCCGTTGTTGATCTCACGGCCCAGACAGGCCCCAGCAATACCAATGCCCGAGCAATAGTTCCAGTTCCAGAAAATACTCAGGGTTTCGCTGTACACCCCCGACGCCACGTTGCTGCCAAGGGTGGTGGCGAAGTACAGCGGCACGACTTTGGTGCCCGGCCCGAACACCAGGCCAAGGGAGGCGGCAATGCCGCCACTGCCGCCAAAATCGAACGCGGTGCCGCGTGTCATCGGGAACGCCGTGGTGTTGTTGGCATAGATCGTATAGTTGATGACATCACCGGTCGGCCCCACCAGGCCACCTTGGGGCGAACCACTGACGGTCGCGTAAAAATGGTCATTGGAGGCCAACACCGACAATAGCGCCGGCGTGCAGCTGAAGCCGGCATTGGTGGTCGAACTGGGCTGAGAGGTGGTGCGCACGGTCATCGAACTCACCGTCGTGCCAAAGCTGGCCGGTACGCTGGCCACCACCGAGCACACGGCCTGCACCTGCGCCGACACGCCCAGGCTTGCCAGCAACAGGCACCGCAACAGCCATTCCTTGACCCGCACACGCACACTCCTTATGTCATTGGCACACCAGTGGCCCGATCAGTGGCACCTGGGCCTGGGTGGTATCCAGCTCGAACATTGCCTGGCAGGTCTGGCCGTCACCCAAGGTGACTTGCAAGGTGTTATGGGCGGCCAGGTTCTCCAGGTACACCAGGCCGTCCCACCCCACCACCGCCTGCGCGCCGCTTTGCTCGTGTCGCACCTGGCTGCCCAGTGGCAAGTCCTGGTGCTGGGCGTCGACCAAGGTGATGCTCGCCGCGATCACCTGGCGCACCGGGAATTCCAGCAAGTAGCCACTGCCACGGCGCACGGCCACCCGTTGCTCGACGTTGGGCACCTGCACGTTCGATGGCAGGTTCAGTGGGTCGATCTCATATTTGGCGCGGTAATAAGCACTGGTCCACGGCACCAGCAAGTGCCCGTTGCGGTCGGTTTCGCCCACCACCTGGTTCTCGTAGCGCACCGGTACACCACTGACCCCATCGGTGCTTACCACCACAAACGCATCGTTGACGCGGTTGGCGGCAAACATTTGATTGTCCATCCACACCAACGAGCCACTGGCGTCCGCCCACCGAGTTTCCGCGTCGCTGCTGCCGTACACGCCGGCCTGCAACTGCACCGACTGCAGGCGCCAGGTCAGGTCAGCCTGGCGATAAGCCGGCCCATCACCGCTGGCGTAACCCAGGTTGAAGCCCACGCCGCCTTCGGCCGGCACTGCTCGGCTGTAGTTGACGCGCTGCTGGCTCGCGCCGGTTTTACTGCGCTCGGTGCCCACGCTGAGGCTGCCGTAGACGTCGAACGGCACCACCACCTGCGCCTGCACCGCCCAACTGCTATCACCCACTTCATGGTTGGCCGACAGGTAAAAACTGCTGTTGCGCCACAACGGCTTGCTCCAGGTCAGGTTCACCAGGCGGGTGCGCGAATCATCCGCCGCCTGCACATCGAAATAGCCGACGCCCAGGCTGCCAAAATTGTTCAGGTTCAGGCTCAAGGTCGCCTGCTGGCTGCGCTTGCTGAGGCTGGCGTAAGGCGTGTCGATCAGGCTCAAGTCGGCGTATTGCTCACGGCGCTCGACCCGTTGATACGAGAGGCTGTAGCGCTGGTTGCTGTATTGGTAGCCCAGGCTCAGTTGCTGGCCGGTCCTGCCGTCGTACTGGCTTTGACTGACGGCGGTATTGAGCACGCCGAAGTTACCGACCCGCAGGTTGCCGCCGACACCGCCCAGGGACAGGTCACTGGAGGCTTCGGCATGGCTTTCGAGGGTAAATGCATCCGAGATGCCGTAGCGAAAGGTGCCGCTGGCCACGCCAGGGCCATAGCCAAAGTCCCGTATGGTGTAGTCGCGGCGCAAATTACCCGCCGCCACCGAGAAGTCCGACAAGCCCTTTTGCAGCAAGGTACTGGTGACATAGAACGGCACCGTGGTCGACACCTGCCGGCCCAGCGCATCGGTGGTGACCACCACCGCCTCGCCGGCGCCGTTGATAAACGGCACGTTGGTGAGGGTGTACGGCCCCGGCTGCAGATCAGCACTGCTGGATTTATAGCCATTGATAAACAGGTCCACCGAAGACGGCACCGCCGCCTCCCCGGCAAACTGCGGCAGCGGGTAGGTGACCAGGTCCGGGCGCACGCCAAAGTCCCGCGACAGCTGCACACCGCCCAGGCGCACCGAGGTACTCCAGGGCAAGGCGCCGCTGATCACATCGCCGGCTTCATAGGTCAACAGGCGCTCATCGTCGGAGAACCGCCACGTGGTGTCATAGCGCCGATAGCCGTTGTCGAGCGAGCTGCCAGCGGTTTCCCGGCCAATGGTGGTGCGGTATTGGCCGGTGTTGGACAACGTGCCCCAGGTATCGAATAGCCGCACTTCGTTGAAGATACCGAGGTAGGTGCCCGCATCGTCCGTGTTGTTCAGGTAGGCGTCATAGTTGAGCAACGCGCCGAAGCTGGTCAGCGCCTGGGTGCGTGGGTAGTTGTTGCGGCTGCCGATAAATTGCTCCGGCAGCCAGGCCGGCGGCACGCTCAGTACCAGGCGCTGGCCCTGGCTGTCGTAATCGGTGTGCAGGCCAGGAAAGCTTTCCAGCGCGACTTCGCCAGGCACGGCACCAGGCAGCTTCACACCGACTTCCTGCAACACCGACGCAGGCAAAAACAACTGCCCGGCACGCTGATTGACGGCGACCACACGGCCGGTGTCCATCTGGTTGACCACCAGTTCCAGGAACAACTGCGCATCGGCAACAGCCTCCATACTGCTGGGCGGGGGCGGCAACGGCGCAGCGAAGCCCGGCGGCGCCAGCACCCAGCCAGACAAGCCGCCCACCACCCACACCGATCGCCATAGACATCGAGCCCGATCCTGGCTCACCAAGGCTTTGTGCCCATCAATGGACATCTCCATCCGTTGTTAACACCAGGGCCTACTCCATGCCCTGCCACACTGAGTTAGCGTCCTGGCACGAGATTCTCCACTTGCGTTGCCCCATTGATGCGCACCTGCAGCGGCTGATCGGCCGGCAAACCATCCGGCACCGGCCAGCGCATGGTCGCGCCCGGCAGCACATAGCCCATCAAGCCCTCTACCAAGGGCCGCGGCTGGCCGCCCTGCTTGAAGGTGGCATCGGTGAGGCGCGCATGCACGGCGCCCTGGTTGCGCATCTCGACGTAGTTGCGCCCGCCCACGGTGACTTTTTTCCAGCTTAAATCCGGCTTGCCGGCGGTTTTCGGGTCACGGTCACGGGTGCCGTCGACCTTGCTCCACAGGCCTGGACCGTAGGCAAACAATGGCACCGAATAACGCATCTGGAAGCGGATAGCAGCGGCGGTCTTGCCATCCGCCGGAGCCGGCGGTGGTGTGGCCGAAGGGATCTCATCGATGATGATGCGATAGGCCAGCTCCTGGCCGGGCGGCACTTCTTTGGTTCGGGTCAGGCGCACCAATTGCTTTTGCCCAGGCTCGATTTTCGCCACCGGCGGGCTGCCAATCACATCGCGCTGGTTATGGTATTGCTCATCAAAACCGCTCTGGGTCCAGGCAAACACGCGGATCTGCAGGTTGGCGGTCTCGGTGCCGCGGTTCTCCAGCCACAGCGCGCTGGCCTGTTGATCGGCTTCCAGCACCGGGTCAATCGGCCAGATCAGCACCGAGCTGGCCGCCTGGGCCTGCCCCGCCACCAACATCAACAACCCGCTCAAACCCGCTGCCCACCCGTGCCGGGAAGCTGCACACATAGATCTCACTCCTTATACCGATCGCCTTACCACGACAGCTGCACCTGCAACGTGTCGCTGTACGTCCCCCCAGGCTGGTTACCCGGTAATTGCACTCGCCCATAAATCGGCAAGGTGATGTTGTTGGCATCGCTGTAGGCCACGCTCACGCTTTGGCTGATCCCCAGGCTCTGGCTGAACGCCGCGTCCCGAAACAACTGATAAACCACCTGGGCGGTGCCGCTATTGAGCTGCATCCGCCGTCCGCTGTTGTTATGCAACCCGCCATCGACACTCATGCTCAGCGCCACCCCCGGCGTGCATTGCAGGGTCACGCCGCCCGTCAGCGCGACAGACGCCGTGCTGGTGGCCAACGCCGAATAGGTGCCGAACGCCAGGCTGCCGTAATTGGTACCGCCGCCGACCACCAGGCAACCTGGCGTGATCGTCGCGCTGACCTGGAACGACTGGCTGGTCACCGCCAACAGCGACAGCGGCATTCCCCAGCCGATGCACACCGCCAACGCCGCACACCCTGCCCGGCCCATGGCACTTAGAACGTCAGGGTCACGTTAACCGTGTCGGTGTAAGTACCGGCCGGTAAGCCCGCCTTGCCATTGGCCTTGCCGTAGATATTCACGGCCTGGGCCACGCCAGTGCTCGGCGCCAGGTTGATCACCCCGCCGATGGCCAGCAGCGTCGAGTGGCCGCTGTCGGTGTAGAGGTCATACGGCACGTAATTGGCCACCCCGTCATACAGCGCGCGACCACCGCCCACGGACTGGCCGTCGTGGGCACCGGCAGACACCGTCAACGTCGGTGAAGTACCCGCCGAACACAGGATCGACAACGCCCCGCCACCGCCGCCCAGCACCTGGCCGTCGGCTTCGGTGAACAGGCTGTTGGCGGTACCGAAGTTCAAGTTACCGAAGCTCATCCCGCCGGTGGCTGCGGCGCCGTTGACCTGGCAGCTGCTGGTGAGCACCAGGGTGGCGCTGACCGTACCGGCCACCGTCGCCGCCTGTGCGCCCGACACCCACGCCAACGCCATCAATGGAAAAACCGCCTTTGCTATAAGTGCATGCATGATGTCCATCCTCATCGTTTACCAATCCAGAGTCACCGTCAGGGTGTCTGTGTAGATGCCGGCCGGTAAGGCCCTGGTATTCGCCACCACCGAGCCGAATACCGGGATCGGTACTTGTGTGCCCTTGGTCACGACGAAATTGCGTTGCTCGCCAATGCTGTAGCTGCGCCGGCCGAGCGGGTCAGCCGACAGTTGATAGGGGATGGTCTGGCGCCCGTTACTCAGGCGCCTTGTGGTGCCATCACCATGGGCGCCGCCGTCGATGGTCACGGTGAAGCTGCTGACCACCGAGGGGTTGCAGGACACCGACAGCGGCGCCTTGCTGCCATCGGTAACACCCGCATCCAACGGGTGGCTCCATGTAGGCCCCTGGGTGCCGAAATCCAGTAGCGCACTACCGCCGGCGGGGCTCACCGGCGCGCTCTCGATGTCTTTGCTCACCTGGCAACTGGCGGTGATGACCAGCCGAGCGTGGATCTGCCCGGCGACCGCCGCTTGGGCGTCATCGGCCAGCAGCAACAGGCCGCCCATGGCCGCCAGGGCCAAGCTGCGGCTTACCATGTGACGGTGACCTTGAGCAGGTCGGTGTAGCGACCGACCGCCGGGATGTCCTTGAGCGGCTCAATGCGCCCATACAGCGGCAGGTCGACACTGCCGGAGTCGGGCACACGCCCGCTCAGCGGTTCATTGACCGGCAAGGCGATACGCCGCGCGGCATCGGCATAGATACGATAGGGAATCGGTTTGCTCGAGGGCGTCGCAGCACTCAGGTAGCGCACTTCGCCGCTGCCGCCATGCAGGCCGCCGTCAACGCGCAGCTGGTAAGGGGTGTCGGGGTTGCACTCCAGGCGCGGTTGGCGCTGGCTGATAAGCGCCGCACTCAGAGGCCCGGCCGGGTCATCCAGACGCGGGCCGCTGCCAAAATCCAACACGCCAAGTTGCTCGATGCCCGCACTGCGGGTGGTGCCCACCAACTGGCAGCCCCGTTGCACGTCGATGCGCACCTCCACCTGGAGTTGCGCAGCGTAAACCGTGCTGCAGAGCATCGTGCCCATGACTGCCAAAACGCCTCGTCCCTTCACGGCCCCAAATCCTTGTACAGGGGTGATTGCTCTGTAAGAGGTTAGCCTCAAAGGGCGAAACTGCCAGTCTGGGCCGGGTGGCGGGCGTTACATGCCTTTTCGAGATAGCGGGGGGCGCCGTTCTGTATTGGTCAAATCGACGCGAGCGCCCTAAAGTGGGCAACCACCGACATACAGAGTGACGTGCATTGGTTGTGTTTTCCCTGATTCAGCGTCTGCTGGGTAAAAAAAACGCGCTGACAGGCGCCTCGCCTATCCCGGCGTTCTTTGAAAACAAGGCCCGAGACCAGGGCTATACCCTCAGCGCCGGCCAAACCCAGGCAATTACCGCCCTCGCCCGCGAAACCCGGCACCTGCTCGCCGGCCAGCCGACGCGCAGCCTGTACCTGCACGGACCGGTGGGGCGTGGCAAAAGCTGGCTGCTCGATGGGTTTTTCCAGGCGCTGCCGATTGCACAAAAGCAACGCGTGCACTTCCATGCATTTTTCACCCGCCTGCACCAAGGCATGTTCCAGCACCGCGAACAGGACGACGCCCTGGGCGTGACGTTGGACGAGCTGCTGGCCGATTGCCGGGTGCTGTGTTTCGACGAATTCCACGTCCACGATATCGGCGATGCCATGCTCATCAGCCGCCTGTTCCAGGCCTTGTTCCAGCGTGGCGTGCTGGTGCTGGTGACCTCAAACTACGCCCCCGACGGCCTGCTGCCCAACCCGCTGTACCACCAGCGCTTCAAGCCGGTGATCGACTTGATCGCCACGCGCATGCAGGTGCTGGAAGTCAGCTCGCCCGAGGATTTTCGCAGCTTGCCCCAGGCCCATGCCGAACAGCGTTTCACCGGCGGCCAGTATGTATGGCCCGGTAGCGCCGCCCAGCGCGAAGTCCTCGGGCTGCCCGCCACACCTGGCGCGGCGCAAACCCTGAAGGTCGGCAACCGCCGATTGCTCTGCCGCAGCCATCAGGCGCGCAGCATCGTGTTCACCTTCAACGACCTGTGTGAACAGCTCACCGCCGTGATGGATTACCTGTTGCTGTGCGAGGATTTCGACCACTGGGTCATCGACGGCCTGCCCTCCCTGGCTGACTGCCCGATCGCCGTGCAACAGCGTTTTATCAACCTGGTGGACGTGCTCTACGACCAGGACAAGCGCCTGACCCTGATCGGCCAGCAACCCCTGGCGCGTGCCCTGGAAGGCCAGGCCATTGACCTCGCCCGCACCGCCAGCCGGCTGAACCAATTACAAACGGTGTGCCCGCAACCCGCGCCCGACCCGGTATCATGAGCGCCTTTCACGCCCACCTTGCCGAGTGACCGCGCCGTTCATGAATACCCTCGCCCAACTCAAGGCTGGCCAATTGGCCGGTATCAAACGCCTGGACCTGTCTTGCGGGCTGACCGAATTTCCGCCGGAAATCTTCGAGCTGGCCGACAGCCTGGAAATCCTCAACCTCACCGGCAACGCCCTGAGCAGCCTGCCCGACGACCTGTATCGGCTGGCGCACCTGCGCGTGCTGTTCTGCTCGGATAACGCCTTCACTGAGCTACCCGCCTGCCTGGGCCAGTGCGCCAACCTGAGCATGATCGGCTTTAAAGCCAACCAGATCAGCCACGTACCCGCCGCCGCGCTGCCACCACAGTTACGCTGGCTGATCCTCACCGACAACTGCATCAGCCAGTTACCCGGCGAGCTGGGCGAGCGCCCACTCCTGCAAAAGCTGATGCTGGCCGGCAACCACCTGACGGACCTGCCGCATAGTCTGCTCAACTGCAAAAACCTCGAGCTGCTGCGTATCGCCTCCAACCGCTTCACCCAACTGCCGCCATGGCTGCTGACGCTGCCGAGCCTGACCTGGCTGGCCTATGCCGGTAACCCGGTGGAAATCGCCGTTGAAGTGGCGAGCGATGATGCAACGCCGAATATCCCTTGGGCTGAACTGGAACTGGGCGAGGTGTTGGGCGAAGGCGCTTCGGGGATCATCCGCAAGGCGTTGTGGAAGCCGCCAGCGTTGCCGGTCGCGGTCAAACTCTACAAAGGCACGATCACCAGCGACGGCTCGCCGCTGCATGAAATGCAGGCCTGCATCGCCGCCGGGCTGCACCCGAATCTGATCAAGGTGGAGGGGCGCGTGGTCGGCCACCCGGAGGACCAGGCAGCCCTGGTGATGGACCTGATCGACCCGAGTTACCGCAACCTCGCGGCCTTGCCGAGCCTGGCGTCATGCACCCGCGATATCTACGCACCGGGTACGCGCTTCAGTGCCGAAGTGGCTTTGCGCATGGCACGCGGCATCGCCTCGGTGGCGGCGCATCTGCACCGACATGGCATTACCCATGGCGACCTGTACGGCCACAATATTCTGTGGAACGCCACGGGTGATTGTTTGCTTGGGGATTTTGGCGCGGCGTCGTTCCATGTCACGGCAGACACGCAGGAAACCAGGGCGTTGCAACGCATTGAAGTGCGTGCATTCGGGGTGTTGCTGGGGGAGTTGTTGGAGCGGGTAGAAGAAGGCTTCAATAATGAAGCACTGGTGGCGCTGCAACAAAGCTGCTGCCAGCCCGATGTATTGGCGCGCCCGAGCTTCGAAGAAATCGAAGCATTGCTGCACGCTCTGCCACACCACTAAACCAATGTGGGAACTGGCTTGCCTGCGATAGCCATAGGTATCTACTCAACTTTTGAAGGCAGCCAATTTCTCCTGTGGCGAGCAGGCTTGTCGAATCGTCGCACCGCCTGCGTTGGGCTGCGAAGCAGCCCCAAACCCAGTCGCTGAGTTCTTTCAGGAAAATTGCAGTGCCTTTACTGGGGCCGCTTCGCAGCCCAACGCAGGGCAAGCCTGCTCGCCACAACAGCCCACCTGCCACAGACTTCGTGTTAACCGGTTGTGTAGATGCCTATGGCTATCGCAGGCAAGCCAGCTCCCACATTTTTTGCCGGCATTTATTCAGCGATAAATCAGCCAGCCAACCCGACGAACATATCCTGCACGTCATCATGGTTGTCCAAGCCTTCCAGGAAGGCTTCGACTTCAGCCATCTGCTCATCGGTCAAACCGCTGACCGGGTTCTTCGAGATGTAGCCCAGCTTGGCCGACAACACGGTGAAACCCTGCTCTGGCAGTGCTTTTTGCACCGCATCAAGATCGGTGGTTTCGGTGATGAACAAGGTGCTGCCTTCTTCTTCGCCGTCTTCAAAATCCTGTGCGCCGGCTTCAATGGCGGCCATTTCCGGGTCGGCGTCCGGGCTGTCCGGCGAGGCTTCGATCAGGCCGACGTGGTTGAAGTCCCACGCCACGGAACCCGAAGCGCCCAGTTGGCCCTTACGGAAGGCCACGCGGATTTCTGCCACGGTACGGTTGATGTTGTCGGTCACGCATTCAACGATCAGCGGCACCTGGTGCGGGGCAAAACCTTCGTAGGTCACGCGGTGGTACTGCACGGTTTCGCCGAGCAGACCGGCGCCCTTCTTGATCGCGCGTTCCAGGGTCTCCTTGGGCATCGAGGCTTTTTTGGCCTGTTCTACCACCAAACGCAGGTGGGCGTTGGTCGCGGTGTCGGCGCCGTTGCGGGCGGCGATGGTGATTTCTTTCACCAGCTTGCCGAAGATCTTGCCCTTGGCATTGGATGCCGCTTCTTTATGTTTGACTTTCCACTGTGCGCCCATGACTCACTCTCTTTTCGTCCATCGCGCCGAAACGTCTACTGGCCGGCGCTTTGGGGGCAGAGTTTATAGCGCAAAAACACTCTAATCCACCAAAAAACCGGCCAAGTGCCTCAGGTGCGCAAGGGTTTGATCGTGACGTTGCGGTCGGGCACAAAGTCGCCAACCTGCGCCAGCGCGGCGGGCCTGGCGTTCCAGTAAGGCATCAGCACCAGTGAAGAAAACAACGCCGCGCCGGCAAATACGATAAACACCGTGACCGTATCGAAGTAGCCCGGCAGCAGGCCGCCAAGGATCGCCCCCACCGAACCGCAACCGTTCACAAAGCCTGCGGCCGTGGCGCCGGCCTTGGCGGTGCCGAAGTCGATGGCCGCCGTGCTGCTGATCATCGAGTCAGGCCCATACAGCGTCAGGCCCATCACAAACAGCAGGGCCATCACCAGCATCACGCTACCGGTGTGCAGCGCGCCCATGAACAACGCCAGGGCCACGGTCAGCGCCAGCAGGCTGAGCACACAGGCCGGCATGCGCCGGGCGCCGAAGAGTTTGTCGGACGCCAGCCCGATCATGATCGGCCCCAGCAACCCGGCCAACTCGAACGCCGTGGGCACGATGGCCGCACCCACCTTGCCCACCGAGGGCATTTGCTCATAAACGATCACCGGCCCCCACAACAGGATCGCGTAACGCGCCGGTTTCAACAGAAAGTACGCCAGGCCCAAGACCAGCACCGTACGGTTACGCAGGATCGCGCGCAGCGGTTCCAGCACGCTGACTCGCTGTGTGTCGGCCGCCACGACCGGCTCCGGCTCAACAGCCGGCAAGCCGACATCCTGCGGTGTATTGCGCTGGAAGATAAAGAACAGCACAGCCACCACCGCCACCACCGCCGCGCTGGAAATAAACGCCGCATGCCACGTGCCGATCAGCGTATAAGCCCACCAGCCGGCAAAGGGCGATGCCACCAGGCCACCAAAGGCGTAGCACGAACTCCACAACCCCAACACCCGCCCGCGTTGCTGCGCCGGGAAGAAACTGCCGAGGTTTTTGCACAGCCCCGACCAGCCGGTGGACTGCGCCAGCCCCTGGATCAACATGCAACTGATAAAAATCGGCAAGGTGGCAAAGGTGCCCATCACCAACGCCGCTGCGGCAGAAATCAATAATCCGCCCAGCACCACCACCCGTGGCCCGAAGCGGTCCGCCAGCATGCCCCAGGTGAATTGCCCCACGGCATAGGCCGCCAGGTACAGGCCATCAAGGTTGGCCATCATCATTTTGTCGAGGGGGAAACTGGGGTCATCGACGATGCCCAGCTTGGCCACCGAAAACGCTTTGCGAGTGAAATAGAACGCGGCGTACGCCAGCCAGGTGATGGCGAAAATCTGCACGCGCCAACGCTTGATGCTACCCGTTTGGATATTCATTGTGGTTCTGACCTCAGGTGAGTGTGCCGGCAGGATCTAGAAGCAAATGCCTGTTGTTTTTATGGTTGAGCACTGCAATGCCAAGCCCTGGAGGGCGCGGCATTGGTCAGATGGGTCCGGTTTGCCAGAACCCATGGACGCCGCGGTTGTAGGACTCAGCCGTCGGCGGTTGGCGTATCAAAGCAATGGCTGACTAATAGGTAAAATCGATTTATCGTATTTCACCTATAAGCTCAGCTTGTAAGAGGATCTGCGATGTCGGTTTCCCACGCCCAGCTCAAAGCCTTCCACGCCGTGGCCGTACACGGCAGTTTCACTCAGGCCGCTGAACGCCTGTTCCTGACGCAACCGGCGATTTCCGACCAGGTGCGCAAGCTCGAAGAACGCTTCGGCGTGCTGCTGTTTCACCGCAACAAACGCGCCGTGCGCCTCACCGACCTGGGCGAGCGTCTGCTCGGCATCACCCAGCGCCTGTTTGTGATCGAGGCCGAAGCCGAAGAGCTGTTGCAAGACTCCCGCGCCCTGCTCACCGGCACCCTCACCCTGGCCGTGGACGCGCCCGTGCACGTGTTGCCGCAGATCGCACGCTTCTGCCAGTTGTATCCGGGGATCAGCGTGAAGATCGAAACCGGCAACACGGATGAATCGCTGTTTCGCCTGTACAACTACCAGGCCGACCTGGCCCTGCTGGGGCGCGATGTCGACGATGAACGCCTGCTGTCGTTGCCACTGCCCGATGAGCAGCTACTCGCCTTTGTGGCGCGCAACCACCCGTGGGCCGGGCGTGAATCCATCTGCCTCGCCGACCTGGATGACACGCCGCTGGTACTGCGGGAAATCGGCTCGGTCACCCGTCAGACCCTGGAGCAGGAAATGCGTCAGGCCGGGCTGCGCATCCGCCCGGCGATCCAGGTGGAAGGCCGCGAAGCCGCGCGGGAGGCGGTGGTGGTGGGGATTGGTGTGGGCGTGGTGTCGGCAGCGGAACTCGGCGCCGACTCGCGGGTGTATGCCCTGCCGATCCGCGATTGCAGCCAGCGCATGAAGGAAACGCTGGTGTGCCTCAAGGAGCAGAGTTCGCGGCGGGTGGTGGCGACGTTTCTCGATATTGTGCGGGACAGTTTGCGCTGAGTTTTAGGGCCTCATCGCGGGCAAGCCCGGCTCCCACAGTTGACCGAGTAGTACCTGAGTAACCGGACCAATGTGGGAGCCGGGCTTGCCCGCGATGGCCTCGACTCGGTCTTCAACTCAAGACGCCAACTCAAAGAACGCCTGAATCAGCCGCAACGAGCGGCGCCGCTCCATACAGCCGAGCATATGCCGGTTCAACAACCCATCGCCCTGAATCGTCACGGCCTGCACACGCGGGTCCTGGCTGACTTCCATTGACGACACCACGCCTACGCCCAACTCGGCCGCCACGGCTTCGGTCACCGCCTCGCGGCTGTCCAGTTCCAGCAGCACCTTGGGCTGCACACCCGAAGCTCCACACGCATCATCGAAGGTTCGCCGCGTGATGGAGCTGGGCTCGCGCAATACCATGATCACCTCGTTGAGCTGTTCCAGGCGAATGCCCTTGGGCAGTGCCGCCCACGGGTGGCTGGCCGGGACAAGCGCGCAAATCCGCGACTCACTCAACGGCTGCAGGTGCAGGCCATTGCGCGGCTCCACCTCCGTCAGCACCGCCACATCCGCATGCTCGGAGAGCAGCGCCGCCAGGGTTTCCTGGGCATTGCCCAGACGCAGGTTCACGGTGATGCCGGGGTAACGGGCACGCAGGCTGGCGATCATCGGCATCACCAGATGCGGGCCGTCCGCGGCCACTTCCAGGCGTCCGCTGAGCAACTGCCGATTGGCTTCGAGCAACGCCTGCGCTTCATCCACCAGACCGAAAATTGCCCGAGTGATCGCGGCCAGACGCGTGCCCTCCTCGGTCAATTCCACCCGCCGGGCGGTACGGCGCAACAGCGCGATCTGGTAGTGCTCTTCCAGGGCCTTGATGTGCCCGGTCACCGCCGGCTGGCTGATGAACAGCCGTGCGGCGGCACGGGTAAAGCTGCCCTCGCGGGCCACGGCATCGAATGCACGCAGTTGAAACAAATTCATAGCTATCGGCCTCACTGATAGCTCGCATAACAACAAACAATTTGATTGATGACAAGCCAAACTGCAATTTAGGCGCCGTAGCTTCACCCCCCAATGACCTTGCGAGGACTTGAGATGAGCACTGCCGCGCCGATCCTGCTAACCCCTGGCCCCTTGACCACTTCGAACCGCACCCGTCAGGCAATGATGGTGGATTGGGGGTCATGGGATGACCGCTTCAACCAACTGACCGCCAGCGTCTGCACTCAATTGCTGGCGATCCTGCACGCCACCGACAGCCACCACTGCGTGCCCCTGCAAGGCAGCGGCACCTTTGCCGTCGAAGCGGCCATTGGCACCCTGGTGCCGCGCAACGGCAAGGTACTGGTGCTGATCAACGGCGCCTACGGCAAGCGCCTGGCGAAGATCTGCGAAGTGCTCGGCCGCGACTTCAGCACCTTCGAAACCGCTGAAGACGAACCCACTACCGCCGCCGACGTCGACCGCCTGCTGCACGCCGACCCGGCGATCACTCACGTCGCGTTGATCCACTGCGAAACCAGCACCGGCATTCTCAACCCGCTGCAGGACATCGCGCAGGTAGTTAAACAGCACGATAAACGCCTGATCATCGACGCCATGAGTTCCTTCGGCGCGCTGGCGATCGACGCCCGCGAAGTGCCGTTTGACGCGCTGATCGCCGCCTCGGGCAAGTGCCTGGAAGGCGTGCCGGGCATGGGCTTTGTCTTCGCCGACAAACAGGCACTGGCGGGCGCCCAAGGCAACTGCCATTCCCTGGCGATGGACTTGTTCGACCAGCACAGCTACATGGCCAAGACCGGCCAATGGCGCTTCACCCCGCCGACCCACGTGGTCGCCGCGCTGCACGAAGCCTTGCTGCAATACCAGGAAGAAGGCGGCCTGCCCGCACGCCATCAACGCTACGCCGACAATTGCCGGACGCTGCTCGACGGCATGGCCGCACTGGGCCTGCGCAGCTTCCTGCCAGCCGCCATCCAGGCGCCGATCATCGTCACCTTCCATGCGCCAAAAGACCCGCGCTACCAGTTCAAGGACTTCTACGAGCGGGTCAAGGCCAAGGGTTTCATTCTCTACCCCGGCAAATTGACCCAAGTAGAAACCTTCCGCGTCGGCTGCATCGGCCACGTTGACGCACAGGGCATGCAAGCGGCGGTCGAGGCGATCGGCCAGGTGCTGCAAGAAATGGAAGTGCTGGACATCTGATTGCCCCCATTACCCACAGGACTTGAACCATGAACTATCAAAACCCCAACACCCTCCAGGCCGTGATCCTCGACTGGGCCGGCACCGTGGTCGACTTCGGCTCTTTCGCGCCCACGCAGATCTTTGTCGAGGCGTTTGCCGAGTTCGACGTGCAAGTCTCCATCGAAGAAGCCCGTGGCCCGATGGGCATGGGCAAGTGGGACCATATCCGCACGCTCTGCGACCAACCGCAGGTCGCCGAACGCTACCGCAAAGCCTTTGGCCGCACGCCGACCGATGACGACGTGACCTCGATCTACCAGCGTTTCATGCCCTTGCAGATCGAGAAAATCGCCGAGCACTCAGCCTTGATCCCCGGTGCCCTCGACACCATCGCCCGCCTGCGTGTGCAAGGCATCAAGATCGGCTCCTGCTCCGGCTACCCCAAACAGGTGATGGACAAGGTGGTCGCCCTGGCCGCCACCAACGGCTACATCGCCGACCACGTGGTCGCCACCGACGAAGTGCCCAACGGCCGCCCGTGGCCCGCCCAGGCACTGGCCAACGTGATCGCGCTGGGCATTGACGATGTGGCGGCGTGCGTGAAGGTCGACGATACCGTACCGGGCATCCTCGAAGGCCGTCGCGCCGGCATGTGGACCGTGGCACTGACCTGCTCCGGCAATGCGCTGGGCCTGACCTACGAGCAATTTCGTGATCTGGACGCCACCGCCCTGGCCAGCGAGCGCACACGCATCGAGAAGTTGTTCGAGGGTTCGCGACCGCACTACCTGATCGACACCATCAACGACCTGCCTGCGGTGATCACCGATATCAACCAGCGCCTGGCCCGCGGTGAAATGCCGCAAAGCGACTGATTGAGATCAAAACAACAGCATTTACGTCAGGCGCACCGCTCAAAACCGGCATACAGTTATAGGATTCCGTCGCGAAAGAACGGAAGTATGCCCTGATGAGTGAGGAACCAAGCGATGCCGTGGAAAAACTCCGATACCCGCTACAGCACCATGTCGATTGCGCTGCACTGGTTGATGGTGGTGCTGCTGGCGGTGGTTTACGCCTGCATTGAGTTTCGCGGGATCTTTCCCAAAGGCAGTGGCGGGCGGGCCCTGATTGTAGAAATGCACTACATGTTCGGCCTGACAGTGTTTGTGCTGGTATGGCTGCGCCTGTTTGCCCGCACCTTGGGCGTTGCACCAAAGATCGTGCCGGCACCGCCGCAATGGCAATC
Organism: Pseudomonas sp. PA-6-3C; assembly: GCF_021605825.1. Lineage (NCBI taxonomy): Bacteria > Pseudomonadati > Pseudomonadota > Gammaproteobacteria > Pseudomonadales > Pseudomonadaceae > Pseudomonas > Pseudomonas sp. PA-6-3C. The sequence continues at coordinate 59,059 of NZ_WKDV01000023.1, read as the reverse complement.
GGCACTGGCAACACTGATGCATCTGGCGCTGTACCTGTTCATGATCGGCATGCCGATTTTCGGCTGGCTGATCGTCAGTGCCCAGGGCCATTCCGTGATGTTTTACGGGATCGAGTTGCCGCCCTTGATTGGCGAAAACAAAGACCTGTCCAAACAGATCAAAGAATGGCACGAGCTGGGCGGCACCGTCGGTTATTGGCTGATCGGCCTGCATGCCGTGGCCGGCCTGTATCACCATTACTTCATGCGCGATAACACCGTGTTACGCATGATGCCCAAGCGCTAGCTCTCCATGCTCCGGCGGCCTTGCAGGCCGCCGGTGTGCACGAAGATCAAGCGAGTGCCGGGGGCGAAGCGTCCGGCCTCGATCTGTTGCTTCAACGCCAGCAAGGCCTTGCCAGTATAGAGCGGCTCCAACGGTAAGCCGCCTGCCTGTTCCGTCGCCTGGATAAAATCGAGCAATAACGGGTCGACCTTGGCGAAGCCGCCTCGGCTCGCGTCCAGTAATTCATAGCCGTGCTGCACGATGGCCTGCACGTTCTGGGCAACCCCGTGATCATCTGGCACCGCCAAGGCGCCGAACACCGGATGCACGCCCGCCTCTGCCAGCGCCAACCCGGCCAGTGTGGTGCCGGTGCCCACCGCCAACCACCACGCGTCGTAATCAGCCCAGCCGAGCCTGTTCAGTTGAGCGCGCACCTGCTCAACCAACACCCCGCAACCCATTGCGCCGGCCCTTCCACCGCCGCCCTCGGGCACGGGATAAAGATGGGGATACTGTTCGCGCCATGGCCGCCAGAAACCGGCGTCGTGACGCGCACGATAACCGCCGTACCCCAGCCAATGCAGGTGCATGCCGAAGGCTTTCAGATCAAGGATGGTGGGCGTGTCTTGAGGGTGGCCGCGCAACAGGCCGACGGTGGGGAAATCAAAATGTTTGCCGGCTGCCGCCAACGCGTGCAGATGGTTGGAATGAGCGCCGCCCAGGCTGATGATCCCATCGGCACCGGCCTGTTGCGCATTGGCCAGGTGCTGGGTGAGCTTGAACCACTTGTTGCCGCTGATCAGTGGATCGATGCAGTCCAGGCGCAGCACGGCCAACTCGACCCCGTTCAGCCAGTCGAGGGGCAACGGTTCAAGCGGTGCCTGGGGAAACCAGTCGAAGGGACCCATCGGGGGATATCTGAATGAAAAAGGGGCGGTAGTCTAACACCGCCCCTTGGGTCGTTTTACAGCGCGGCAGCCAGACGCGAACCCTGGTTGATGGCGCGCTTGGCATCCAGTTCGGCCGCCACATCGGCGCCGCCGATCAGGTGCACATTCTGGCCGGCTGCGACCAGCCCATCCTGCAGTTCGCGCAGTGGGTCTTGCCCGGCGCAGATGACGATATTGTCCACTGCCAGCACCTGCGGTTCGCCCTCGGCGCCGATGCGGATATGCAGGCCATCGTCATCAATCTTCAGGTACTCAACGCTGTTGAGCATCTGCACCTGCTTGTTCTTCAAGCCAGTGCGGTGGATCCAGCCGGTGGTCTTGCCCAGGCCATCGCCGACCTTGGAGGTCTTGCGTTGCAGCAGGAACACTTCACGTGCCGGTGCGTGGGGTTGCGGCTTGATGCCGGCCACACCGCCACGGGCTTGCAGTTGGGTGTCGATGCCCCACTCTTTCCAGAACGCCTCGCGGTCCAGGCTGGTGGACACGCCCTCGTGCACGAGGAACTCGCAGACGTCGAAGCCGATGCCGCCGGCGCCGATCACCGCCACGCGCTTGCCCACCGGCTTGCGCTCCAGAATCACATCCAGGTAGCTCAGCACCTTGGCGTTGTCGACGCCCGGAATCGCCGGCGTGCGCGGCGCAATGCCGGTGGCCAGGATGATCTCGTCGTAATCGCCCGCCGCCAGTTGCGCCACATCCACGCGGGTGTTGAGGCACAGCTCGACGTGGGTGGTCTGCAATTTGCGCTTGAAGTAGCGCAGGGTTTCGAAGAACTCTTCTTTGCCCGGCACGCGCTTGGCGATATTGAACTGGCCGCCGATCTCGCTGGCCGAATCGAACAGGGTCACCTGGTGGCCGCGCTCAGCCGCCACGGTGGCCGCCGCCAGCCCCGCAGGCCCGGCACCGACCACCGCAATTTTCTTGATCTGCTTGACCGGCAGGTAGTTCAGCTCGGTCTCGTAGCAGGCACGCGGGTTGACCAGGCAGGTGGTCAGCTTGCCGCCAAAGGTGTGATCCAGGCAGGCCTGGTTGCAGCCGATGCAGGTGTTGATTTCATCCGCGCGGCCGGCAGCGGCCTTGTTGACGAACTCCGGGTCGGCCAGGAACGGGCGCGCCATCGAGACCATGTCCGCATCGCCTTCAGCCAGAATCTGCTCGGCTATTTCCGGGGTGTTGATGCGGTTGGTGGTGATCAACGGAATCTGCACCGCGCCACGCAGCTTGGCGGTGACCTTGCTGAACGCACCACGCGGCACCTTAGTGGCGATAGTGGGGATACGCGCTTCGTGCCAGCCGATACCGGTGTTGATGATGCTCGCACCGGCGCCTTCGATGGCCTTGGCCAGCTGCACGATCTCTTCCCAGGTGCTGCCGCCTTCCACCAGGTCGAGCATCGACAGGCGGAAGATAATGATGAAGTTCGGACCTACTGCTTCGCGTACCCGGCGCACGATGTCCACGGCCAGGCGCATGCGGTTTTCGTAGCTGCCACCCCAGCGGTCGGTGCGATGGTTGGTGTGGGCGGCGAGGAACTGGTTAATGAAGTAGCCTTCGGACCCCATGATTTCCACGCCGTCGTACTCGGCCACCTGGGCCAGCAGCGAGCAGGTGACAAAATCCTGGATCTGCTTCTCGATGCCCTCCTCGTCCAGCTCCTTGGGCTTGAACGGGTTGATCGGCGCCTGGATCGCGCTCGGCGCCACCTGCTTGGGGCTGTAGGCATAACGACCGGCGTGGAGGATCTGCATGCAGATCTTGCCGCCCGCTGCGTGCACGGCCTGGGTCACAATCTTGTGCTTTTGCGCTTCTTCGTCGGTGGTCAGTTTGGCGGCACCGGCATATACGCCGCCTTCATCGTTCGGGCCGATGCCGCCGGTGACCATCAGGCCAACGCCGCCACGGGCGCGCTCGGCAAAATAGGCGGCCATACGTTCGAAGCCGCCGGGCTTTTCTTCCAGGCCGGTGTGCATCGAGCCCATCAGGGTGCGGTTGCGCAAGGTGGTAAAACCCAGGTCCAACGGGGCCAGCAGGTGCGGGTAGGCAGCAGCGGTCATGGTACAGCTCCACAACGGATCATCACGGGACGTGGCAGGCTCGAACGGCTTGCCATCGGTTTATGTCCCACAGACTAAGAGGCGATGGACGACCGCTCAATGACCGTAACTGACAAGTTATTGATCCAAATGCACAGTGCCCCTTGGCAAGCCGGTGCATCAGCCCTACCCTAGTCGGCGAACCCTGCACACGGTCTGTTGTCTGTTGCCCCATGCGTAAACTTCTAGCGTTCACCGTCTCCATGGCCCTGGTTGCCGCCATCGCCGCGTATCTGGTCTGGACCCAGGAGCGCCCCGTGGCGCATTACCTGTCGGACCTGCGTATCACCCTGGCCGTCAATGAAGGCGAGCCCGCCGACCGTGGCAACCTGCTGGGCATCCAACCCGAGCTGTTCCCTGCTGATTACCAGAGCCTGGAACGCTTGCACCTGAAACTCTCGGCCTACCTGCAAAAGGCCCGCGACCAAGGTTTGATCAACGCCAAGACCGTCGTCGTGCTGCCGGAACATATCGGCACCTGGCTGATGCTCAGCGGCGAAAAGAATGAGCTGTACCAGGCCACTCACCTCAAGGACGCCATGAATTGGCTGTCCGCCAGCAACCCGTTGCAGTTTGCCCGCGCCTGGATCAGCGCCAAAGGCGATAACCGCATGGACGACGCCTACCTGCGTATGAAGGCACCGGCCATGGCACGCGACTATCAAGTGCTGTTCGGCGGCCTGGCCAAAGAATTCGGCGTGACCCTGGTGGCCGGCTCCATCGCGCTGCCCAACCCCAGTGTCAGCCAGGGCCAACTGCACATTGGCCATGGCGCGCTGTACAACGCCAGCGTGGTGTTTGCGGCCGATGGCCTGCCCATCGGCGAGCCACAGCGCCAGCTTTACCCGATTTACGATGAGCGCGGGTTTATCGCCCCGGGTGACGAAAATATCGTCAGCGTGGTCGACACGCCGGCCGGGCGCCTGGGCATCCTGATCGGCAGCGACAGCTGGTACCCGGACAATTACCGCAAGCTCAACGAGCAAGGTGCGCAACTGGTGGCCGTGCCGGCCTTCGTGACCGGCCGCGACACCTGGGACCGCCCATGGCGCGGCTTTAAAAGCGTGTCCACGCCGCCGGAAATCAGCCTCAAGCCCGAAGAACTCAGTGAAGGCGAAGCCTGGCGCCGCCTCACCCTGATCAGCCAGCAGCCCATCAGCCAGGCCAGCGCCGGCATGAGTGTGTTCCTGCGTGGGCAGTTCTGGGACTTGGGCACCGCCGGGCACAGCTTCCTCAGCAACGACGGGCACGTCACGGCGGGCAACGACGCCCGTGGCGCGCGCCTGCTGAATATCTGGCTGTAACGCCGTGAAGCCGGTGCGCCTTGGGGACTTGTCGGTGGGCTTTGTTCAGTCCTTGGCCGACGCCGTCCACAGCCACGGCCTGGACCCGCAGCCGCTGCTGCTGCAATACGGCCTGGACCCGGCGCGCCTTGCCGAAGCCGGGGCGCGCCTGTCGATCCCGCGCTATATGCGCCTGGGCCACGCCGCCATCCAACTGACCGGCGACCCCGGCCTGGGCTTGCGCATGGGTCAATTGAGCCGTCTGAGCCAGGCGGGATTGGCCGGCGTCACCGCCGCACAGGCGCCGAACGTACGCGAAGCGGCGCGCGCACTGACGCGGTTTGAAGCGCTGTACGGCTCCAACTATCGTGGCCAGTCGAGCTTTCATGAGGACGCCGAAGGCGCTTGGCTGCGCTTCTATTCCATCAGCCCATACAACGCCTACAACCGCTTTGTGGTGGACTCGATCATCGCCGGCTGGCTGCAGCAATTGTCGAGCCTGGCCCAACAACCGGTGCAGGCCCAGCGCATCGACATCGAGTTTGAAGCCCCTGAGTACAGCGACCAGTACCGCGTGCTGGGTGACAGCCCCGTGCATTTCGGTGCCGAGGCCAACCAACTGCGCCTCAACCAGCCAACCCTGAGTCTGCGTAACCCGCAGCATTGCCCCAGCACCTGGCAGCTGTTGTTGAAGTTATGTGAACAGGAGTTGGAGCAGCTCACCCGCACCCGCAGCCTGCGCGAGCGCATCACAAGGTTGCTTGGGCCGATGCTCAATGGTGGCCGGGAACCCGACCTGGAAGAAGTGGCGGCACGCTTGAAGCTGCCTACCTGGACGCTGCGCCGCAAACTGGCCGACGAAGGCACGCAGTTTCGCGCAATTCTCAACGATACCCGCCGCGATCTGGCCATGACCTACATTCGCGACACGGAACTGGCGTTCGGCGAGATCGCCTACTTGCTCGGTTTTGCCTCAGCCCAAGCCTTTCAACGGGCATTCAGGCGGTGGAACAACCAGACCCCAGGGGAATTTCGCCGCAGTCAGCGGCGTTCCGCCTGAAGTCGGTGTTACAGCTCGGTGGCGTCATCGGCCGGATCCAGCGGATCCAGTTCAAACGCGTGGTACTCCAGCAGTTCTTCCTGGTATTCGTCCATGGCGGACTCCTTCTTGGTTAAAAGCGCTTGCAGATAAATGACCTGCAAGCCCAGCCTAAAGTGCCGTGATGACGAAAAAATGTCGGCGCCATGACGTTCCTGCACTTCAAGATAAAACGTAGCAGGGTTGGATCGATTTAGCGCCGGAATCTTGAGGTGCTATTGCAATCATTGCATTTGCAATCAATAACAGATTTCCATTAGGGTACGAGACTTCGCAGCAAGGAGCCTCGACCATGCCTGTCTCTACCGCCCAAGCCGCGCAGCGCTGTATCGATGCGCTGAGCAGTGCCGCCCCGCCGCCCGGCTCGCCGCTGTACACGGTCATGAACATGGCCAATACCCTGGAATTCAGCCGACAGGCCTGGGTGATTCGTGGCCAGTCACGCAGCCGCCGTGTGGGCAACTGGCCCAGTTGGTTTGCGCGCAATACCGGCGAAAAACCCATGCTGTACCTGCACCGTGCAGCATCGTCGGCGCAGTTATGTGGGCTGTCGCAGGCCGCCACGCAGCGCGGCATCCTCTGCAACGACGTCGAGAACCAGCCCTCTGCCTGGCCCAGGGGCGCGCAACCGTCGCTGCCGTTGTGGCTGGCGACCAACCCGCACTGCACGCCGTATGACCCGGCGTCCGGCGAAGAAGCCCGGGCGATTGTGCTGGCCGGGATTCGCGCGCTGTATGTCGACGGCAAGCCGGGGTTTTATTACCTCGCGCTGCATGATCAACAGCGCACAGCGAGGCTGGATAAGCAGGATCGTGAAAACGCGCTCAAGGGCATGTACCCGCTCCAGCGTACTCACACTGGGGAGGTGCGCTTGCTGGGTGCGGGCCGAGCGCTCGAGGACGTGACCCACGCGGCGCAATTGCTTGAACAGGATTGGGGCGTGACGGCGCAGGTATGGAGCTGCCCAAGCTACACGCGGCTGGCCCGTGAGGCAGCGGCGGCCGAGCGCTGGAATCGCCTGCACCCGATGGCTGCCCGGCAAAGCTGCCATCTGCATGAGTGCCTGGCCGGGAGCAGCGCGCCGGTGATTGCCGTGACCGGCTATCCGCAGGCGATTGTCGATCAGTTGGCGGCGTATGTGCAGGCGCGGTTTGTCGGGTTGGGTGCGGGGTCGGTGCAGGCGTCTGCGCCCAGTCGGTATTGGATTGTGGTGTGTGCGCTGCGGGCGTTGGCCGATGAAGGCCGTATTGGTGTTGAGCAGGTCGAAACGGCGATGCGTCGGTATCCACTGTGATGCATGGGCACGCGGTCAAACATGTGGGAGCTGGCTTGCCTGCGATGGCCTCACCTCGCCGTGTCAGGTACACCGTGGTGAGGCTATCGCAGCGGTGCGACGATTCGACAAGCCAGCTCCCACATTGGATCTTCGTCAGCTATTAGATCTTGCGTCGACTGCGGGTTTGCACGCCCGCCTCCACCGCCAACCCCGCAGTGCGCTCCAAGGTATCGGCAAACAGCTGGCGCTGCTCAGGCTCGATTTGCGACAGGAACAGCTCATCCACCGTGCTTTCGTAGATTTTCCACATCTTTTTACGCAACACCCGGCCGGCCTCGGTGATCGAGGCAAACGCTGCGCGGCCATCGCCGTCGGAGCGTGAACGCACTACCAGGCCGTCCTTTTCCAGGCGGTCTACCAGGCGTGTGAGGTTGTAGCGCTCAATCGCCAGCACATCGGCCAATTCGTGCATGCGCCGTGTGCCGTCGGGGCCGCTTTCCAGGCCCCATAACGCGTCATACCAGGCATAGGGCGGCAGGTCTGCTGCAGCCAGGCGGCGTTCGATTTCTCGGATGACCGTCCTGTGGGCCCTGACAAAACGGAACCATACATCTGGCTCTTTCGACGACATGCAACACCATCCGGGGAGTTTCAAGAAGGTTGCAATAGTAGCTCATCCCGCGCTAGATTCAGTCATGTAGTTGCAATTGCAATTACATTTGCGCAACTCCCACAAGGAGCCCGCTGCTTGAAATCCGCCTACCCTGGAGCCTCACATGACCCCCAATAACGCAGTAAGACTGGACGACGATCCACAGGAAACCCGCGAGTGGCTGGAGTCCATCGAATCGGTGCTGTCCACCGAAGGCCGCCCGCGTGCCCACTACCTGATTGATCAGTTGCTGGATTTCGACGTTGCGCGCCATGGTGACTTCTACGGGCGGGTGACCACGCCTTACGTCAACACCATCGCGGTTGACCGCCAATTGCCCTACCCCGGCAACCTGGCCATCGAGCGGCGCACCAATGCGTTTATTCGCTGGAATGCCATGGCGATGGTGCTGCGTGCGGGTAAACACTCGGGTGTTGGTGGGCATATTGCGACCTACGCGTCGGCCGCCGTCCTGTACGACGTAGGCTTCGACCACTTCTTCCGTGGCCGAACCGATACCTTCGACGGCGACCTGGTGTACATCCAGGGCCACTCCTCCCCGGGCATTTACGGCCGCGCCTACCTCGAAGGCCGCATCAGCGAAGCGCAGCTGGACAACTTCCGCCGCGAGGCCGGTGGCGAGGGCTTGTCCTCTTACCCGCACCCACGGCTGATGCCGGACTTCTGGCAGTTCCCGACAGTATCGATGGGCCTGGGCCCGATTACCGCCGCCTACCAGGCGCGCTTTATGCGCTACCTGGAGTTCCGTGACCTCAAGCAACACCAAGGCCGCAAGGTGTGGGCATTCCTGGGCGACGGCGAAATGGACCAGCCGGAATCCCTGGCGGCCATCTCCCTGGCCGGCCGCGAGAAGCTCGACAACCTGATCTTTGTAGTCAACTGCAACCTGCAGCGCCTGGATGGCCCGGTGCGTGGCAATGCCAAGGTGATCCAGGAGTTCGAAAGCCTGTACCGCGCCGCCGGCTGGAATGTGATCAAGGTGATCTGGGGCGGCGGCTGGGATGCGCTGCTGGAAAAGGACCAGAGCGGCCTGTTGCGACAACGCATGATGGAGTGCGTGGACGGCGACTACCAGAACTACAAATCCCAGAACGGCGCCTATGTGCGTGAACATTTCTTCGGCAAATACCCGCAATTATTGGCGCTGGTTGCCGACATGTCCGACGACGATATCTGGAAACTCTCACGCGGTGGCCACGACCCGGACAAGGTCTACAATGCCTACGCCGCTGCCGTGCGCCACAAGGGCCAACCGACGGTGATCCTGGCCAAAACCGTCAAGGGCTTTGGCATGGGCGAAGCGGGCGAAGGCCAGAACATCAATCACCAGTTGAAGAAGATGGGCGCTGATGCAGTAAAAGCCTTTCGCGACCGCTTCGGCCTGGAAGTGGCCGATGACCAACTCGACGAAATCCCTTACCTCAAGCCCGCCGCCGACAGCGAAGAAGCCCGCTACTTCGCTGCCCGTCGCCAGGCGTTGGGCGGCTATGTGCCAGCACGACACACTGCAGTCGAGGCCTTGCAGATTCCCGAACTGAGCGCCTTTGCCACCCAACTCAAAGACACCGGCGAGCGTGCCATCTCCACCACCATGGCGTTTGTGCGCATCCTCGGCACGCTGCTGAAAGACCCGCACCTGGGCAAGCTGATCGTACCCATCGTGCCGGACGAGTCGCGCACCTTCGGCATGGAGAGCCTGTTCCGCCAGATCGGCATTCATTCCGCCGTCGGCCAGCTCTACACCCCACAAGACGCCGGGCAATTGAGCTACTACAAAGAGAGCAAAGACGGACAGATCATGCAGGAAGGCCTGAATGAATCCGGGGCTATTTCTTCGTGGATTGCGGCGAGTACGTCCTACAGCAATCACGGCTTGATGACCGTGCCGTTCTACATTTTCTATTCGATGTTCGGTTTCCAGCGCGTCGGCGACCTGGCCTGGGCCGCCGGCGATGCCCGCGCTCGCGGCTTTCTGCTGGGCGCCACGGCCGGCCGCACCACGCTGATGGGCGAAGGCTTGCAGCATGACGACGGCCACAGCCACATCCTGGCGTCGGTGATCCCCTGCTGCGTCGCCTATGACCCGACCTTTGCCTACGAGCTGGCGGTGATCATTCGCGAAGGCATGCGGCGCATGTACGTCGAACAGGAGGACATTTACTACTACATCACCCTGCTCAACGAGAACTACCCGCACCCGGCCATGCCCGAAGGCGTGGAGGACGGGATTCTCAAAGGCTTGTATCCGCTGAGCACGCATCCGCAGGCGCAGGTGCAATTGATGGGCAGCGGCTCGATCCTGCGCGAAGTAATTGGCGCAGCGCAACTGCTCGACAAGGACTTTGGCGTAGCCAGTAATGTCTGGAGCGCCACCAGCCTGACCGAATTGCGCCGTGACGGGCACGCGGTGGAGCGCTGGAACCTGCTGCATCCGCAGGACGAACCGCGTGCGAGTTACGTGGAAACCAGCCTGGCCGGACACAGCGGGCCGGTGGTGGTGGCGACGGACTATATGAAGCTATTCGCCGACCAGATCCGCCCCTTTGTACACGGCCGCCGTTTTGTGGCGCTGGGCACCGATGGCTTTGGGCAATCGGACACCCGCGAAACCCTGCGCGAATTCTTTGAGGTGGACCGCCACTTCATCGTGCTGGCGGCGCTGAAGGCGCTGGCCGATGACGGCGTGATCGGGCGTGACAAGGTGAGCGAGGCCATCAGCCGCTACGGGATCAACGTCGACAAGACGAACCCCGTAGCGGTCTGAGTTACCGCCCAGGCGTTGGCAGCGGTGGGATCGCCTCTGTCGGCGCCGGCAGGTTCGGGTTGGTCGGCGCAGGCGCTGGTTCCGCAGCCGGTGCAGGTGTTGGCGCAGTGGTCGGCACCGGCTCGGCCTGTGGCGCAATCGGTGCCGCCTCTGGCGGCGGTGCCAGCGGTTCCGACACGGCGGGCGCTACCGGAGCGTCCTTGGGCGCGTCTATCTTATCGGCAGGCGCTACCTTATCGGCGGGCGCTACCTTATCGGCAGGCGCAGGCTTATCGGCAGGCGCAGCCGCTTTCGGCTCCGGCATGCCCAGCTCAGCCTTGGGCTTCTCTGGAATATGCTCGGCCGCCTTCACGTCCTGGGGCAGGAACACATCCACCAGCGAGAAGTAGCGATCGTAAAACTTCGGTGCCGTCACTGTCTCGCTGGCCACCTTGACCATCGAATCATCGGTTGAGCCGATCGGCATCGACACCGAGCCCAACACACCCACGCCGAGGCTGGCGGAGTTGTTGACCTTCTTCAGCGCGTAGCGGTCCTGCAAGGCATTGGCAAACATGGTCGAATGCTTGGCGCCTTTGCCATCATCGGCACACACTACGTTGAAGCTGATTTGCAGATGGGTTTCGCCGGTTTGCTGGAAACTCTTGTTACCCACCACCAGCTTGGGGTCGCTGCTGGTGATGATGTAACCCTGGCTCAACAGCGCACGTCGCGCCGCTTCACAGGCCGCCACATCGCTGACCGGGTAATCACGGGAGAACGTACCGGAGTCGTCGAAATTCTCATGTTCATAAATAGCGGTCTTGGGTGACGAGCAGCCCGCAGCGCCCGCCAGCACGAGCGCCAACCCGAGGCTACGCAAGTGAAATGATGTCGACATCGAAAATCCTGAGGAAAACAGTCAGGGCGCTATTGTGCAACAGAACGCAGGGTTGGCGCGCACATTCCTGTCGGTAAAACGTCACAGCGTTATTACACCGCCTGCGCAGGGAAAAGCCCGGCAGACATATGGTCGATAAACACCCGCAGCTTGGCCGAGGCAAAGCGACTCGAGGGCCACAGCATCCAGAAACTGCCACGGTGGACCAGGTGCTCATCCAGCACCCGTTGCAGACGCCCCTGGCGCACCGCCTCCTTGACCATGAAGTCCGGCAGGCAGGCGATGCCCAAACCTTCGTGCACCACATAGTTGAGGGACTCGATGGTGGTGCTGATCAGCGGCGCACGTAACACCGGCTCCGCCACGCCGGGCACATGGCGCAGTGGCCAGGGTTCCAGCTTGCCGGTGGCGCAGAATTTGTGGCGCAGGCAGGCATGGTCGCTCAAGTCCTGCGGGTGTTGCGGGGTGCCGTATTGCGCCAGGTAGCCTGGCGAGGCCACCAACACCAGTTGGTAATGCCCCAGATGACGTGCCATCAGCCGCGAATCTTCCGGCTTGCCGGAACGAATCACCGCATCAAAACCTTCCTCGATCACGTCCACCATGCGGTCAGAAAAATCCACATCCAGCTCGATGTCCGGGTAGGCGCGCATAAAATCGCTGAGCACCGGCATCAACAGCCCACGCACCTGCGGCAAGCTGATGCGCAGCGTGCCTCGGGGCGTGGCGCCGGCCTCAGTCAGCTCCTGCTCGGCCGCCTCCACCTCGGCCAGAATCCGCCGCGAGCGCTCGAGGAACAACGCGCCTTCGCCGGTCAGGGTGACGCTGCGTGTGCTGCGATGAAACAGCCGCACGCCCAGGCGTTCTTCCATGCGCGCGATGCTTTTGCCCACCGCCGAAGATGACACCCCCAAAACGCGGCCAGCTGCGGTGAAGCTGCGGGTTTCCGCAACCTGCACGAACACCGAAAGGCCGCTCAGACTGTCCATTGCCCTACCCTTTTTGATTGCGGACGTTGACGTCCGATAAGTTCGGAACCTTAGCCTGTTTTTCCGCAACCCGCAGCCCCCTACTCTGCCTCCCTGACCTTTTGCATGGAGACGCAACATGAGCGACTGCCCTTCGATTACCGGCCCGGCCGCCACGGCCGTAAAGGACGCACTGCCTCTCGCCGGCTTACTGGCGTTGGCGTGCGCAGGGTTTATCACGATTCTCACCGAGGCCATGCCGGCCGGGCTGCTGCCTCAGATGGGCGAAGGGCTGCAGGTTTCACAGGCGTTAGTCGGCCAACTGGTGACCCTGTATGCCCTTGGCTCGTTACTCGCGGCCATCCCCCTTACCCTACTGACCCGAGGCTGGCGGCGGCGCCCTTTGCTGCTGATTGCCATCGGCGGCTTTGCCTTGGTCAACAGCGTGACGGCACTGTCCACCCATTACGGGCTGACCCTGGCCGCGCGCTTTTTTGCCGGGGTGTTCGCCGGGTTGCTTTGGGCACTGCTGGCCGGGTACGCCAGCCGAATGGTGGCCCCGCACCTGCAAGGCCGGGCGATTGCTGTGGCCATGCTCGGCGCACCGCTGGCCTTGTCACTGGGTGTACCTGCCGGCACGTTCCTCGGCGCTGCGGTGGGCTGGCGCCTGAGCTTTGCAATCATGACCGGGCTGACGCTGTTGCTGTTGGTGTGGGCGCGCTGGCAACTGCCGGACTTCGCCGGCCAGCCGGAACAAAAGCGCCTGGGCTTGCGCCAGGTACTGAGCCTGCCAGGTATTCGTCCAGTGTTGTGGGTGACCTTTACCTACGTGCTGGCGCACAACATTCTCTACACCTACATCGCGCCGTTACTGGTGCCTGCCGGAATAGCCGCCGACATCGACCGGATACTGCTGGTATTCGGCTTGGCGGCCCTGTTGAGCATCTGGCTGACGGGCATGCTGATTGATCAACACTTGCGGCGCCTGCTGATCATCAGTTGCGTGATGTTTGCCGTATCGGCCCTGGCACTGGGCGTGTGGATGACCTCCACCCGTGCGGTGTATGCCAGCGTGGCGCTGTGGGGCCTGGCCTTTGGTGGCTTGCCGGCGCTGTTGCAAACGGCACTGGCCAAGTCTGCCGGCGACTCGGCTGACGCAGCGCAGTCAATGCTGGTGACGGTGTGGAACCTGGGGATTGCCGGCGGCGGGCTAGCAGGCGGTATGTTGCTACAAACATCGGGGGTGGCGTTGTTCCCGTGGGCGGTTGCCGGGTTGGTGCTTTTGGCATTGGCCGCGACACGGCGCATCGCGAGGACAAGCGCTTGATATACGGTTAATCTTGAAACACCCTGAAACTTATTCGGAATTCACCTGGGTGATCAAACCGTTCATTTCACTGCGCCGCCGCTTTACCTCGCTGCGTTGGCGCACCCGGATCACCCTGTGGGCCGGCGCCACCATCGCCGGGCTGATGGTGGTGATGTTTGCGCGCCTGGCTGACGTGGCGCTCACTCAGTTCGCCGAGCAATCCAGCGCCCATCCGTGGCTGCCCTTCCTCTACACACCGCTGGTGGGCATGCTGGTGGTGTGGCTGACCACACGTTTTTTTGCCGGAGCCCAAGGCAGTGGCATTCCCCAGGTCATCGCCGCTACTCGCCTGGCCAACAAAGGACAGGACGTCAGCAAGCTGGTGTCATTGCGCATCGCATTGGCCAAGATAGGCCTCGGAACACTGGCGTTGACCGGCGGTTTCTCTGCCGGGCGCGAAGGGCCGTCCGTGCAAGTGGCGGCATCGATCATGCATTTCTTTCATCGCTACCTGCCCAATGCACGCATCATCCGCAGCGAAGACTTGATCCTGGCCGGCGGCGCCGCCGGTATCGCCGCCGCGTTCAATACGCCGCTGGCCGGCGTCGCCTTCGCAGTAGAAGAGTTGGGGCGCAAGCTAGAAACCCGCACCAGCGGGGTATTGCTCAGCACCATTATTTTGTCGGGGATGGTCGCCATCGCCCTGCAGGGCAATTACAACTATTTTGGCCACCTGGACGTTGAAGGGATCAAGCTCGACATCATTGTTCCGGTATTGGCGGCAGGCATCGGCTGTGGCGTGCTCGGCGGGCTGTTCAGTCGCATGCTGCTGTGGCCCCAGCGCTACCACAGGTTTGTGGTCTGGGAATGGCGGCGCGCCCACCCGGTTTGGTTCGCCGGGGCGTGTGGGCTGGTGGTCGCAATCCTGGGCTGGCTCAGCGGCGGGATGTCCTTCGGCAGCGGCTACGGGATTACTTCGCAGATCATTGCCGCCGATGTCGGCCTGCCGTGGCATGCGCCTGTCACGCGTTTTCTGGCGACGGTCGTGACGTATTTTTCCGGAATTCCGGGCGGCATTTTTGCCCCGTCGCTGGCCGTCGGCGCGGCCGTGGGCGCCAACGCAGCCGAGTTTTTCGCGCTGGCAGCGCAACCGATCATTGCGCTGTGCATGGTGGGCTTCCTGGCTGCCGTGACGCAATCGCCGATCACCTCGGCGATCATCGTAATGGAGATGATCGACAGCCACGGGATGGTGATCAGCCTGATGGCGGTGGCGCTGATTGCCAAAGCCGTCAGTTCGCGGATGGGGCCGGAGTTGTACCAGCAATTGGCGCGCGGGTTTCTGCACCCACCGACAAAAAGCCCTTAACCCTGACAACATTGTTTACAACTTATTCATCAACTTCCTATCATCACCCTGGGTGCGTGACTGCATAGGGCACAACGCAGGTTAAAGCAAAGCATTGGTCGGGCCGCCAATGGAGACTTGTCGTGCCCAAAAAACACCCTGCCATCCCTCGCCCCCAGGCATTGACCGAGGGCGCACTGTCGGCCCTTGAGCGGTTTTCACGCATCGAAGCCGTCAGCGGCATCGTCCTGTTGCTGGCGGCCATTGCAGCGTTGATCTGGGCCAACAGCCCGGCCGCCGCGTCCTACGAACACTTCTGGAACACCCCGATTACCCTCGGGCTGGGCGATTTCAGTGTGTCGCGCTCCCTGCACTTTCTGGTCAATGACGGCCTGATGACCATTTTCTTCCTGGTGGTAGGTGCGGAGATACGTCAGGAAATAAAGGACGGCGCACTCGCCAACCTGAAACTCGCGACCCTGCCGCTGGGCGCCGCACTGGGTGGCGTAGTGATGCCGGCCATTATCTACACCGCGCTCAACCATGGCACCGCCGCCGCGAGTGGCTGGGCCGTGCCCACCGCCACCGACATTGCCTTTGCCGTCGGCGTGCTGGCGCTGTTGGGCAAATCCATCCCCAGCGGTGTACGCGTCCTGCTGCTGGCACTGGCCATTATCGACGACATCGTTGCGATCCTGATCATTGCGGTGTTTTTCACTGCAAGCCTGGACTACATGGGTCTGGTGGTTGCCGCAGGTGGGTTAGCCCTGGTGTTGGTGTTCCAACGAATGGGCATCAGCAAGGCGGCGATCTATCTGCTGCCGGGGGCGATTGTCTGGTTCGGCCTGCTCAAGACCGGCGTGCACCCGACCCTCGCCGGGGTGATCCTGGGCCTGATGACGCCGGTCAGTTCCAAACCGACCACCGAACGCCCACTGGACACCATCGGCCGCACCTTCAACGAGCTGATGGATCGCCTCTCGCGACCGGCCGAAGACTCGCACCAGGTCGCCAAGCCGCTCAAGCAACTGCGCGAAGCCCAGCGCGAACTGATGCCGCCGGTGCAGCGCGTGCAGTCGGCGTTGCATCCGTGGGTCGCATTCGGTGTGATGCCGTTGTTCGCCCTGGCCAATGCCGGTGTCAGCTTGCAAGGCTTGAACCTTGAGCATCCGCTGCCCCATGGCGTGTTTATGGGCGTGATCTTCGCCCTGGTGATCGGCAAACCGTTGGGCGTGATGCTGGCGAGCATCACGCTGGTCAAACTCAATATCTGCAAGCTGCCCGACGGAGTCACCTGGAGCGGTGTCGGCCTGGTCGGCCTGCTGGCGGGGATTGGTTTTACCATGTCGATCTTTATCTCGTCCCTGGCCTTCTCCGACCCGGAACTGTTGGCAGCGGCCAAACTGAGTGTGCTGACGGCCTCGACCGTGGCAGCTGTGATTGGCTTGAGCTGGGGCAAACTGAAGTTCTGAGCCCGTCTGCGCGTCCCGCTTTCTGTACTTGCGTACGGGTGACGCAGAGCGTCACGGGATGCATTACCACGCAGAGTGTGGGAACGATCAGTTCTGAGCCGACAATTGCGCAAAAAAAAAGCCCCCGGTCCTTTCAGACCGGGGGCTTTTCTATTCAAACCAACATCAGAACTTCTTGATGTCAGCCTTGGTTTCCAACTGCTTGCGGTAGGCAGCAAAGTCCTGCTGGCCAATACGCGAGGCGAGGAAGCGGCGGTATTGCGCCTTTTCTTCGTCGGTAGGGGCTGCAGCTTCGTTGACGCCGTTCAAGCGCACGATCACCAGGCTACCGTCAGCCAGGGTCACGGTGGTGAAGGTCGGCTTGTCCTTGGCCGCAGGCTTAGGCATGCGGAACAGGGCTTGCAGCACGGCCGGCTCGATCGCTTCAGCGTTACGGGTCGCCGCTTCAGTGACCTTCCAGGCCTGGCCGTCGATCAGCTGGTTCAACGGGGTCTTGCCGTCACGCAGGCTGGCGATCAACTCGTCGGCATGGGTTTTGGCAGCCGCGATGGCGCGCTCTTTGGTCATCTGGGTGCGGATCGCAGCCGACACGCTTTCCAGCGGCAGTTGCGCAGGCTTCAGATGCTCTTTGGCACGCAGCACGATGATGGTTTCCGGGTCCAGCTCGATAGCGCTGCTGTTGGCACCTTCATCCAGCACTTCCGGGCTGAACGCTGCGGTGACCACGGCACGGTTGGCCGCAACACCTTCGCCACCTTCACGGCCAAACGGCGCGGACGTGTGCACGGTCAGCTTCAGGTCGGACGCCGGCTGAGCCAGGTCGGAGGCTTCGAATGCCGCGTCTTCCAATTGCTTGGTCGCTTCGACATAACGCTGCTCGACCTGCTGGGTCTTGAGCTCGCGGGTCAGCTTGTCTTTCAGGCTGGCAAACGATGGCACTTCAGGTGCTTCAACGCCCAACAGCTTGATCAAGTGCCAACCGAAAGTGGTGCGCACCGGCGCCGACACCTGGTCCTTGTTCAAGGCATACAGGGCGGTTTCGAAGTCCGGGTCGTAGACGCCAGGGCCGGCAAAGCCCAAGTCACCGCCATTGTTGGCCGAACCTGGATCCTGGGAGAACTCCTTGGCCAGGGCTTCGAATTTCTCACCCTTGGCCAGGCGTGCCTGGATGTCTTCGATCTTGGCCTTGGCTTGCGCGTCGGTGGTCTTGTCGTTGACTTCGATCAGAATGTGCGCGGCACGACGCTGTTCAGCGAGGTTGGCGGTTTCTTTCTGATAGGCAGCCTGCAGCTCTTCGTCCTTGACGGTGACCTGGTCGAAGAAGGAAGACTTCTTCAGTTCCAGGTAATCGATGACCACTTGGTCCGGGGTCATGAACTCTTTGGCGTGCTTGTCGTAGTAAGCCTTGACCTCATCGTCGGTGAGCTTCACCGCCGCAGGGTCAGTCTTGATGTTGACGGTGGCAAAATCGCGGGTCTGTTTTTCCAGACGGGCGAAAGCCAGCACTTCGGCGTCGGTGACGAAACCGCTGCCGGCGATGCCTGCGCGAACCTGGCCGATCAGCATTTCCTGGGTCAGCATCTGACGGAATTGCATACGGGTGTAGCCCAGCTGACGGATCACCTGGTCAAAGCGTTCGGCACTGAACTTGCCGTCCACCTGGAATTCCGGCGTCTGCAGGATCACTTGGTCCAGCGCAGCTTCAGAGAAGCCGAACTTGGAATCAGCGGCGCCTTGCAGCAACAGCTTGCGATCGATCAGGCCCTTCAGAGCCGCTTCGCGCAGCAGTTTTTCGTCCAGCAGCGAAGCATCGAAATCCTTGCCCAGCTGTTGCATCAGCTGGCGACGTTGCATGTCAACGGCCTGGCCCAGTTCGGTCTGGGTGATTTCTTCACCGTTGACCTTGGCCACGTCCTGCTTGTTGTTACCCGAAGCCTGGAAAATGGCCTCGATACCGGTGAACGCCATCAATGCGACGATGATCCCGATAATGGTCTTGGCAATCCAGCCTTGTGAATTGTCCCTGATATTTTGCAGCATGCGTCCCCCAGAAACGGTTGATCTTCAAAAATTAGGCAACCGTGGAGCGTGGGTAGAGTCCGGATAGAAGAAAGGCGCATCCGAGGATGCGCCTTCTCGTAACTGGCGGAGCGGACGGGGTTTTGAACCAACACCCCAGGCCCTGGCGACCCGATGGATACGTGGGTCAGCTGCCGCTCCGCTGCCAGGCCAGACCTGCGTCTGACCCGGGTAGGCAAGGCTTGAACGAAGCTTAGTTAACCGCTTCTTTCAGGGCTTTACCGGCTTTGAAACCTGGTTTTTTGGCAGCAGCGATTTGCAGTGCTTTGCCAGTCTGTGGGTTACGGCCAGTGCGAGCTGGGCGGTCAGTCACAGAGAAAGTACCGAAGCCTACCAGTACCACGGAGTCGCCGGCCTTCAGAGCGCCAGTGACGGATTCGATTACTGCGTCCAGCGCACGGCCAGCAGCAGCTTTCGGGATATCAGCGGATGCGGCGATAGCATCAATCAGTTCCGACTTGTTCACTCTAAGTCCCCTTATATATCTATTGAGTATGATTCTAAGTTTTTTGGTGAAAGCAAAAACCAGTGCTGAATGGCCTACAGACACTTAAGAGCCGCTTTATAACAAGGGCTCTAAAAAGCTGTCAAGGAAGCCCCCAGGCTCATTCGCATTAATGCGTGCTAATTCTTTCCTTGGAATCGGACTCGCGTTTTTCGTCCTTCGCGACAATCTCCGGAGCCACATCCGGCAAGGGCTCCGGCGCGTATTGCAACGCAATTTGCAGGACCTCGTCAATCCATTTAACCGGTTTAATCTGAAGATCCTGCTTGATATTGTCAGGAATTTCCTTCAAGTCGCGAACATTCTCTTCCGGAATGATCACGGTCTTGATACCGCCTCGGTGTGCAGCGAGCAATTTCTCTTTCAGACCACCGATGGCCAATACCTGACCCCGCAGGGTAATTTCCCCGGTCATCGCCACATCGGCACGCACAGGAATGCCAGTCAGTGCCGACACCAGTGCCGTGCACATGCCTACACCGGCGCTAGGGCCGTCTTTGGGGGTCGCCCCTTCCGGCATGTGGATGTGGGTGTCGTGCTTCTCGTGGAAGTCCAGGGGGATCCCCAGGCTCTTGGCGCGGCTGCGCACCACGGTCTGCGCGGCGGTGATCGATTCGACCATCACATCACCCAACGAACCGGTCTTGATAAGCTGGCCTTTGCCCGGGATAACCGCCGCTTCGATGGTCAGCAGTTCGCCGCCCACCTGGGTCCACGCCAAGCCCGTCACCTGCCCTACCTGATCCTGCTGCTCAGCCAGGCCGTAACGGAATTTCTTCACGCCCAGGAAGTGCTCCAGGGAATCGGCAACCACCTTCACCGAGAAGCGTTTTTCCAGCGAGTGCTCCTTGACCGCTTTGCGGCAGATCTTCGCAATCTGACGCTCAAGGCCACGCACACCGGCTTCGCGGGTGTAGTAACGCACGATGTCGCGGATCGCTTCGACGTCAAATTCGATCTCGCCCTTTTTCAGGCCATTGGCCGAAATCTGCTTGGGCGCGAGGTATTTGACGGCGATGTTGATCTTCTCGTCTTCGGTGTAACCCGGCAGACGAATCACCTCCATCCGGTCCAGCAGGGCTGGCGGGATGTTCATGGAGTTGGAGGTGCACAGGAACATTACGTCGGACAAGTCGTAGTCGACTTCCAGGTAATGGTCGTTGAAATTGTGGTTCTGCTCGGGGTCGAGCACTTCGAGCAACGCCGAGGCCGGATCGCCACGCATGTCGCTGCCCATTTTGTCGATTTCATCGAGCAGGAACAGCGGGTTGCGCACACCCACCTTCGTCATCTTTTGAATCAATCTTCCTGGCATCGAACCGATGTACGTACGGCGATGGCCACGAATTTCCGCTTCATCACGCACACCGCCAAGGGCCATGCGCACAAATTTACGGTTGGTGGCACTGGCAATCGACTCGGCCAGGGAAGTTTTACCTACACCCGGAGGGCCGACCAGGCACAACACCGGGCCACGAATTTTCTTCACGCGCTTTTGCACGGCGAGGTATTCGAGGATGCGTTCTTTGACTTCTTCGAGGCCGTAGTGGTCGGCGTCAAGGATCTCTTCGGCACGGGCCAGGTCCAGGCGCACTTTGGTCTGAGCTTTCCACGGCACCTGCACCAGCCAGTCGATGTAGGAACGCACCACGGTGGCTTCGGCCGACATTGGCGACATTTGCTTGAGCTTGTTCAGCTCAGCCATGGCCTTGGTCAGGGCGTCTTTAGGCAGACCGGCGGCGTCGATGCGCTTTTTCAGCTCTTCGACTTCGTTGTGGCCTTCTTCGCTGTCGCCGAGTTCTTTCTGAATGGCCTTCATCTGCTCATTCAGGTAGTACTCGCGCTGGCTGCGCTCCATTTGTTTCTTCACGCGACCACGGATGCGCTTCTCAACCTGCAGCAGGTCGATTTCACCATCCAGCAGCGCCAGCACGTGTTCAACACGGGCCGGCAGGTCGATGATTTCGAGGATGTCCTGCTTCTGCTCGATCTTGAGCGCCATGTGCGCGGCCATGGTGTCGACCAGGCGGCTTGGCTCATCGATGCTGTTGAGGGACGACAGCACTTCAGCCGGGACTTTCTTGCCCAGTTGCACATACTGCTCGAACTGCGAGAGCAGGCTGCGCACAAACACTTCGGATTCGCGCTCAGGGGCTTCGACTTCGTCGATCAGCGCCACTTCGGCGCGCAGGTGACCGTCCACCTCCATGAAGCGCTCGACCGCACCACGCTGCTCGCCTTCGACCAGCACCTTGACGGTGCCATCGGGCAACTTGAGCAATTGCAGAACAGTCGCAACGGTACCGACCCGATACAGGGCATCTTCGCCTGGATCATCATCAGCAGGATTCTTCTGGGCCAACAGCAGGATCTGCTTGTCGCCCGTCATCGCAGCCTCGAGGGCTTCGATAGACTTCTCGCGCCCCACGAACAGCGGGATAACCATGTGCGGATAGACGACGACATCACGCAACGGCAGGAGAGGCAATTCAATGGTTGTCTTCATGATTTCGCCTCTATGACAGTTGAAAAATTAGCTTGAAACCAAGATGGGGGCTGTACGCAAAAAAAACAAGCTCAATGCCAGCAGTTAAACGCATGAATAAACGCGAATTTAACCGCAAAACACAAACCGCCCCGAAAAACCGCCACATAAAAAGAAAGGGCCTCGAAAGGCCCTTGCTTGTACTGCGACGGCTTGACGCTTACGCGTCAGGTGCAGCCTTGGCAGCCGGCTCACTGTTTTCGTAGATATACAGTGGCTTGGATTTGCCTTCGATAACGCTTTCGTCGATCACCACCTTGCTCACCTCGGATTGCGAGGGGATTTCGTACATGGTGTCGAGCAACACGCCTTCGAGGATCGAACGCAGGCCACGTGCACCGGTCTTGCGCTCCAGTGCCCGCTTGGCCACTGATTTGAGCGCGTCGGTACGGAACTCGAGGTCTACACCTTCCATCTCGAACAGCTTGGCGTATTGCTTGGTCAGGGCGTTTTTCGGCTCGGTGAGGATCTGAATCAGAGCAGCCTCATCCAGCTCGTCCAACGTGGCCAGGACCGGCAGACGGCCAACGAATTCCGGGATCAGACCGAACTTGACCAGATCGTCAGGCTCGACTTCACGCAGGGACTCGCCCACCTTCTTGCCTTCTTCCTTGCTGCGCACTTCTGCACCGAAACCAATGCCGCCACGGGTGGAACGTTGCTGAATAACCTTTTCCAGCCCCGAGAAAGCACCGCCACAGATGAACAGGATGTTGCGCGTATCAACCTGAAGGAATTCCTGCTGCGGGTGCTTGCGGCCGCCTTGTGGCGGTACGGAAGCAACCGTGCCTTCGATCAGTTTCAACAGGGCTTGCTGCACGCCTTCACCGGAAACGTCCCGAGTGATCGACGGGTTGTCGGACTTGCGCGAAATCTTGTCGATTTCGTCGATGTAGACAATACCCATCTGGGCCTTCTCTACGTCGTAGTCGCACTTTTGCAGCAGCTTCTGAATGATGTTCTCGACATCTTCACCCACGTAGCCAGCCTCGGTGAGGGTGGTGGCGTCGGCGATGGTGAATGGAACGTTCAGCAGGCGAGCGAGGGTTTCTGCAAGCAGGGTTTTACCCGAGCCTGTAGGACCGATCAGCAAAATGTTGCTCTTGCCGAGTTCGACTTCGTCGCCTTTCTTGTCACGCTGGTTCAAGCGCTTGTAGTGGTTGTACACCGCTACCGCCAGAACCTTTTTTGCACGCTCTTGACCAATCACATACTGATCAAGGATGCCGCTGATTTCTTTAGGCGAAGGCAATTTATGCGCGCTGCTCTCGGCCTGGGCTTCCTGCACCTCCTCGCGGATGATGTCATTGCACAGGTCGACGCACTCGTCGCAGATAAACACCGAGGGGCCGGCAATCAATTTGCGTACTTCATGCTGGCTTTTGCCGCAGAAGGAGCAATAGAGCAGCTTGCCGTTGTCCTCGCCGTTGCGGGTGTCAGTCATTCGTTCGATCCAAATCCGATAGGCTTGCAACACAAGATGAAGGCTTATGCGGGCTTTTTCAAGCCCGCCGGTGGTCGGACATGCCGACCAGCCTTATTTTGAGGTGCTTATATTAAGCGGGGCGCTTTTCGATCACTGCGTCGATCAACCCGTATTCACGAGCAGCTTCAGCGCTCATGAAATTGTCGCGGTTGGTATCACGCTCGATTTCTTCCAGGGTGTGCCCGCTGTGTTTGGCCATCAGCGTGTTCAGACGCTCACGAATAAACAGGATTTCCTTGGCGTGGATTTCGATGTCCGATGCCTGGCCCTGGAAACCGCCCAACGGCTGGTGAATCATCACGCGCGAGTTCGGCAGGCAGTAACGCTTGCCCTCGGCACCTGCGGTCAGCAGGAAAGCGCCCATGCTGCAGGCCTGGCCGATGCACGTGGTCGACACGTTTGGCTTGATGAACTGCATGGTGTCGTAGATCGACATGCCTGCAGTAACCGAGCCGCCCGGGGAGTTGATGTAAAGATGGATGTCCTTGTCCGGGTTTTCCGCTTCAAGGAACAGCAGTTGCGCGCAGATCAGGTTGGCCATGTAGTCCTCTACCGGGCCGACCAGAAAAATCACTCGCTCCTTGAGCAGGCGCGAGTAGATGTCATAGGCGCGTTCGCCACGAGCAGATTGCTCGACAACCATCGGGACCAAGCCGCCAGCGGCCTGGATATCAGAGTTCTGCTGAATATAGGAATTACGGAACATGCTCTGCAGTTACTCCCAAATAGTCATGTCTTGAAAACGCATAAGCCAGCGCGAGGCTGGCTTATGGTTATATTTCGAACGAGTTGGACAATCAGTCGGCTTGTGCTGCTTCCGCCGGTTTGACTGCTTCTTCGTAAGAGACCGCTTTGTCGGTCACCTTAGCCTTCTGCAGAACAGTATCCACAACTTGTTCTTCCAGCACAACCGAACGTACTTCGTTCAGTTGCTGGTCGTTCTTGTAGTACCAAGCCACGACCTGCTCAGGCTCCTGGTAGGCCGAAGCCATTTCCTGGATCATTTCGCGAACGCGATCTTCGTCAGGCTTGAGGTCGAATTGCTTGACCACTTCAGCCACGACCAGACCCAGCACAACGCGGCGCTTGGCTTGCTCTTCGAACAGCTCGGCCGGCAGCTGGTCAGGCTTGATGTTGCCACCGAACTGCTGAACCGCTTGAACGCGCAGGCGATCCACTTCGTTGGACAGCAGTGCCTTCGGCACTTCGATCGGGTTGGCGGCCAGCAGACCATCCATCACCTGGTTCTTGACCTTGGACTTGATGGCCTGACGCAGCTCACGCTCCATGTTCTTGCGAACTTCGGTACGGAAGCCGTCGATGCCGGTTTCCTTGATACCGAACTGGGCGAAGAATTCTTCGTTCAGCTCAGGCAGCTTAGGCTCGGAAACACTGTTGACGGTCACGGTGAACTCGGCGGCTTTGCCGGCCAGGTCCAGGTTCTGGTAGTCAGCAGGGAAAGTCAGGTTCAGAACGCGTTCTTCACCGGCCTTGGCGCCAACCAGGCCGTCTTCGAAGCCCGGGATCATGCGGTTGGAACCCAGCACCAGCTGGGTGCCCTTGGCGGAGCCGCCAGCGAATGCTTCGCCGTCAACCTTGCCAACGAAATCGATGTTCAGCTGGTCTTCGTTCTGGGCGGCACGGTCGGCCACTTCAAAACGGGTGTTCTGCTTGCGCAGGATTTCCAGCATGTTGTCCAGGTCGGCATCTGCCACGTCAGCGCTCAGGCGCTCAACGGCGATGTCTTCGAAACCGGCAACGGTGAATTCCGGGAACACTTCGAATACGGCAACGTATTCCAGGTCTTTACCGGCTTCCAGGGACTTAGGCTCGATCGAAGGCGAACCCGCTGGGTTCAGCTTGTGCTCGACAACGGCTTCGTAGAAGGAAGCCTGGATCACGTCACCAACAGCTTCCTGACGCGCATCGGCACCAAAACGACGCTTGATTTCGCTCATTGGCACTTTGCCTGGACGGAAACCAGCGATCTTGGCCTTTTGGGCAGTCTGCTGCAGACGCTTGTTGACCGCAGTCTCAATACGCTCTGCCGGCACGGTGATGCTCAGGCGGCGCTCGATGGCAGTAGTATTTTCAACAGAAACTTGCATGGATATTCCTCGTTGCACAGACGTTAGCCGGCCGTTTCCGACCCCAGAATCAAGGGCATGCATTCTAGTGGGTCAAACTCAAGAAGTCACCCTACTGAAAACGGGTGGAAAAACAGCAGGCCATTTATAGGTTCAAGTGCACGCATGCACCTCATCCCGTTAGCAAATACAGCGCATCACGCCAGGGCTCTAGCGCCAGCCCTTCTATATATAGAAGAGGCTGGATGCATACCCCGGCGAGCGACCCTGCAAGCAAGGTCGAAGGGTGTGGCAGCAGCATCGAGAAACACAAATACGATGAAACGCCCTACCCTGGAAACTCAAAACACTCAAACAAAAACGGCACAGCCCTTTTTCAGGTACTGCGCCGTTATTCGCTATTAAATAGCTGTACCGACCCTTATATAGCCGCGGATCAGTTCTACACGCTCAAAACCGGCAACGATTCTAACGCCAAGGCATTGAGAATGCTTGTTTTTTCTTGACGTCAATCAACGCCACAGGCCTGATGCCGGTCGATGGCGGCAAAAACCCGACTGCGCGCCCGGTGCAGCAGCACCCGCGCATTGCACAGACTGACGCCCAGCAACTCGGCAATCTCCTCAAGCTCAAGCCCTACACGCTCACGCAGCACAAGCGCAGCGCTCTGAAGCGTCGACAGTTCCTGCAACGCGCGCTCGATACAGGCGCGCAGTTCGTCTTCACTGACCAGCGCCTCGGGCGTATCTTCATGCCAGCCCGCCGGTGCCGACAGCCACTGGCCACTGGCGGCGCAAAAGCGCTCCTGACCCTGCGAGTCATCGAAAAACACTTCGCGCCGACTCCGGCCATAGCGGCCCTTGGCTTTATTGGCCGTAATCGTCAGCACCCAGGTCTTGAGGCTGGAGCGCCCCTGAAAACCACTCAGCCCGCGCACAATCGCCAACCAGGCATCCTGCACCACATCATCGACATGCCGATGCCCTGCAATCGCCGAAGCCACCGCACGCATGGCGCCCTGATGAGTTTTGACCAGGTCGCAATAGGCCGATTGCTCCCCCAACAGCAGGCGCCCGAGCAAATGCGCCTCGCCAACCGCCATTCCCTGACTTTGATCCTGCTGTTGTGCCAACATTTTTCAGACCCTCCACGTAGCAGCGGATGAGGATCCAGGCCCATCCACGGCCATCCTCGTCAGTACATACGCGGCAGGGCATTTTTTGGATGCAAAAAAAAGCGCCAGATCATTGATCTGGCGCTTTTTAAAATATGGGGTGGACGAAGGGGATCGAACCCTCGACAACGGGAGTCACAATCCCGTGCTCTACCAACTGAGCTACGCCCACCATATTGCTTCAACAAGGAACTCGAACACCTTCCTTGTCTGGCCTCACCCTGCCTGATGGCTGGGTGACGCTTAATTGGTGCGGATGAAGAGACTCGAACTCTTACGCCTCGCGGCGCTGGAACCTAAATCCAGTGTGTCTACCAATTCCACCACATCCGCGCTTGAAACTCTTAAAGCAAAGGCGCCAGATGATTAATCTGGCGCCTTTCTAAATATGGGGTGGACGAAGGGGATCGAACCCTCGACAACGGGAGTCACAATCCCGTGCTCTACCAACTGAGCTACGCCCACCATATAGCGCTACTTGTGCCAAAGCTGCCTAATGGCGCACCCGGCAGGACTCGAACCTGCGACCATCCGCTTAGAAGGCGGATGCTCTATCCAGCTGAGCTACGGGCGCCTTATTAATCTGTACTCGTTGAAGATTACAAACTAAGTGCTTCCAGCCTTGCAGAACAGCTCTATCTGCTCGACCTTCTTAACCAGTGCTAGGCTGTGCCCGACAAGTGCGACGAATAGTATAGACGGCCTTGATACCCGTCAAATCTTTTTTGAAAAAAACTGATTTTATTTAAGGGGTTAGGGCAATTTGCAGACCAAGCGCCTTTGCCCTCACGTCATGGCGTGCGAGAATGCGCGCACTTTTCTTCCCCCTCTCGATGGTTAATCACGCGTAATGACTGCACAACTTATCGACGGCAAATCAATCGCCGCCAGCCTGCGCCAGCAGATCGCCAAACGAGTCACCGAGCGCCGCCTGCAAGGTCTGCGCACGCCTGGCCTCGCGGTGATCCTGGTCGGCAGCGATCCTGCCTCTCAGGTTTATGTCTCGCACAAGCGTAAAGACTGTGAAGAGGTCGGCTTTATTTCCAAGGCCTACGACTTGCCTTCCGAGACCACCCAGCAGGCGCTTACCGACCTGATCGACGGCCTCAACGACGACCCGGCCATTGACGGTATCCTGCTGCAACTGCCACTGCCCGAGCACCTGGACGCCTCCAAACTGTTGGAGCGCATCCGCCCGGACAAAGACGTCGACGGCTTCCACCCCTATAACGTCGGCCGCCTAGCCCAACGCATCCCGCTGCTGCGCCCCTGCACCCCGAAGGGCATCATGACCCTGCTGGAGAGCACCGGCGTCGATCTGTACGGTCTGGATGCCGTAGTCGTTGGTGCCTCCAACATTGTTGGCCGCCCGATGGCCATGGAGCTGCTGCTGGCCGGCTGCACCGTGACTGTCACCCACCGTTTCACCAAAGACCTCGCCGGCCATGTTGGCCGTGCCGACCTGGTGGTGGTTGCCGCGGGCAAGCCGGGCCTGGTCAAGGGCGAGTGGATCAAGGAAGGCGCGATCGTGATCGATGTGGGCATCAACCGCCAGGACGACGGCAAGCTGGTCGGCGACGTGGTGTACGAAACCGCCCTGCCGCGTGCCGGCTGGATCACCCCGGTACCCGGCGGTGTCGGCCCGATGACCCGTGCGTGCCTGCTGGAAAACACCCTGTATGCCGCAGAAAGCCTGCACGGCTAATAACCTGCCGTACTGAAAAAGCCCTGCCTTATCGCAGGGCTTTTTATTGAACGGCTAAAAACCCTTTTTTCTTAGTTTTTAAGCACTTTCGTCTGGATCTAGAAGAACATTCGACAGTTCTTCGTCCATACTCCTAAAATGTAACGGCATTTATCAAAAAACCGTTCTCGAACGGCATTTTCCTTACTTTTTTAGCGAGTTCACCCGCGTGAAAATTCGTCTCTCTCTTGTCAGCCTATTTTTTGCATTTACAGGCACCTTCGCGCACGCCAGCGAAACCACCCTCGCCCCGCGTGATACTTCAAAACTGCAGATTGCTTCCGGCAGCGCCATCCTGGTCGACCTGCAGACCAACAAAGTCATCTATTCCAGCAACCCCGACGTGGTGGTGCCAATTGCCTCCGTCAGCAAGCTGATGACCGGCCTGATCGTGCTCG
This sequence comes from Pseudomonas sp. PA-6-3C, assembly GCF_021605825.1. Lineage (NCBI taxonomy): Bacteria > Pseudomonadati > Pseudomonadota > Gammaproteobacteria > Pseudomonadales > Pseudomonadaceae > Pseudomonas > Pseudomonas sp. PA-6-3C. Next base: position 30,661 of record NZ_WKDV01000023.1, on the reverse strand, counting down.
AAGCCAAACAGAACATGGATGAGTACATCGACATCAACATCAAGGACACGCCAGAAATGAAAGGCGTGTTCTCCCGGGTAAAAATCGGCAGCGAAATGCCGCGCAAGGAAATGCTGCTGATCGCCCTGATGTCCTCGGAAAACCGCGCCGCCGCCAGCCTGGCCCACCACTACCCGGGCGGCTACCCGGCGTTTATTGCAGCGATGAACGCCAAGGCCAAGGCACTGGGCATGACCAGCACGCACTACGTGGAGCCCACCGGCCTGTCGATTCACAACGTGTCCACCGCCCGCGACCTGAGCAAGCTGCTGGCCGCCGCGCGTAAATACCCGATGCTGAGCCAACTGAGCACCACCAAGGAAAAGACCGTGGCGTTCCGCAAGCCCAACTACACCTTGGGTTTCTCCAACACCGATCACCTGATCAACCGCGCCAACTGGGATATCAAGCTGACCAAGACCGGCTTCACCAACCAGGCCGGCCACTGCCTGGTGCTGGTGACCAGCATGGGCAACCGCCCGGTGTCGCTGGTGATCCTCGATGCGTTCGGCAAGTTCACCCACTTTGCCGATGCCACGCGTATCCGCAACTGGGTCGAAACGGGGCGCGGCGGTTCGGTGCCGGACGTGGCCTTGCGCTACAAGGCCGACAAGAACCTGAAGAATCGCCCGAACGCGGCTGAAGTGCGCCGCTGAATAATGTGGGAGCTGGCTTGCCTGCGATAGCATCAACGCGGTGCAACAGATAAACCGAGTTGCCTGCATCGCAGGCAAGCCAGCTCCCACAGGCTATAGCCTTCAGCGTTTTTACTTTCTTTCCGCCAATACCTTGAGCGCCTGCGCAGCCGCCTGCTCCTGCCCGGCCTGCGCCGTGGCATTGGCAGAATCGCGCCAGCGCTGCACATCCACATTCGCCGGCAACTGGCTCGGGCGCTGGGTCAAAATCGCCCAGTGCCCCGCGCTCTTCCACGCCGACTCAAAATTACTGAAGCTCATCAACAGCCGTCGGTCCATGCCCGAGCGCAGCAGCACGGTGCTTTTCTGCTGATTGAACCCCACCACCACAACATAACGCGTGCCCGACCACATGCTCGGGTTGATCCGCGCCATCACCGGGTAACCCGCCGCCACTTGCGCCAGCACGGCCGTCAGCTGGCTGTCCAGCGGGTACACCATCAGCCCGTATTCACGCGCCAGCACCTGCATATTGCGCTCAAGGTTCGCCTCGCCACCCGGTAAGTGCAGCGGTTTGTCCAGCAAGCCGGGTGTCATGACAATGCCTTGTTGCGACAGCATGCTGGCTAAAGCTGAAGGACCGCTCTGATAGGCCTCGCTGCGATACGCCGGCACACCCGTGAGTTCAACGCGCTCCGGCAACCCCGCCAGTTTCGACGGGTGCCCGGAACACGCCGCCAGCCCGAGGGCGCACGCCAGCAGCAAGGAGGTTTTAACGTTCGAGCGTAAGCGCAATTTTTTACTCTCTTGATCAACGGCCGGTAAGGGCCCAGATCATAGCCCAATCGCGTTTAGGGAGTAGCGACAGGCTGCTGATATAGCCAACAAGTTGGACCGATTCGACCATTGGTCAATAGCACGCAACCGTCAGCTGGCTAGACTGTCCATTGAGAAGACTGTGTGTGCCCCCCAGCGGGGCGAAAGGAGGCCAGAATGAGCCTTGCAACAACGATTTTCCTGTTGGTCTGCGGTTGGCTGTCAGTAGCCGCCGCCATGCTGTGGGGCGTGATGCGCGTAACGCGTCGGCATCACCACCCCCATGTCACACCGGCTGCACCCGCCAAGCCGCACAAGGCCGCGGTGCATCACGCCTAGCCAGGCATGCAACTGAAGTCTTGAGTCGCGGCCACTTCCTTGCCGCGACCGTCCTTGAGCACGGCACGCACGGTAGTGCCCAGGCTGGATTCCACCAGCGTGTAGTGCTCACCCGCCTTGAAGTTCTTGTACTCGACCCGGCCCTGGCAGTCTTGCTGGTTGTCGTCGCCCGGCTCTTCTTCAAACAGTGTCACATCCAAACGATGGCCCCCCGGCGTCACTTCAAAATAGCGACCGTCATCCACGCGGTGGCCGTCGACGCGCTCGGCCATCAGGTCATTTGGCGCTTCTTCCTTCAGACCAATCCATGCCTCGCTCGGGTCAGCTTTAGGGATGGGGCCGGCGCAGGCTGACAACAACAAAACAACACCAAGCGCGGGGATCAACAACAGAGGTTTGAATGACATGGCAGGGCTCCAAAGGGCATCAGTAAAAACGTTGAAGGCGATTCAAATGTATCGCCGCCGATGGGTTACAAGCTTGGAGAGCGGCCTTATGTAGAACAAATGAATACATATGAAACGATCTTCAGCCGTTAACTAAATGTTCCTTCACCTGGCTGAAAGGTGCGTGTTAGGTGGGTCGGGCAAGACTGCCGGGGTTTGCAATCCTGCTCCCTCGGAGGTTCACGCATGCTCGGGCTGGTAAAGACCGCACTGCAAAAGCCCTACACGTTTATCGTGTTGGCCATATTCATCTGCATCATCGGGCCGATGGCGGCCCTGCGAACCCCCACGGATGTTTTTCCCGATATCGGCATCCCCGTCGTCGCTGTGGTTTGGCAGTACAACGGCCTGTCGCCGGACGCCATGGCCGGTCGGGTGATCTACACCTACGAACGCTCCTTGAGCACCACCGTTAACGACATCGAACACATCGAATCGCAATCGCTGCCCGGCATGGGCATCGTCAAGATCTTCTTCCAGCCCGGCGTGGATATCCGCACCGCCAACGCCCAAGTAACGGCCGTGTCACAAACCGTGCTCAAGCAGATGCCACCCGGCATCACGCCGCCGCTGATCCTCAACTACAGCGCTTCCACGGTGCCGATCCTGCAACTGGCGTTTTCCAGCCCCAGCCTCTCGGAAGCCAAGATCCGCGACCTGGTGCAGAACAATATCCGCCTGCCCCTGAGTGCCCTGCCCGGCCTGGCCATGCCCACGCCAATGGGCGGCAAGCAACGCCAGATCACCCTCGACCTCGACCCCCAGGCGCTGGCCGCCAAAGGCTTGTCGGCACAGGACGTGGGCAACGCCCTGGCGCTGCAAAACCAGATCATTCCAGTGGGTACCGCCAAACTCGGCCCCAACGAATACACGATCCTGCTCAACAACAGCCCCAAGGCGATTGATGAGCTCAACGACTTGCCGATCAAGACGGTCGACGGCGCAATCATCACCATCGGCCAAGTGGCCCACGTGCGTGACGGCTCGCCGCCGCAGACCAACATCGTGCGCGTCGACGGCCACCGTGCAGTGCTGATGCCAGCGTTGAAAAACGGCAGTATCTCTACCCTGTCGATCATCGACGGCATCCGCCAGATGCTGCCGCGCATCAATGAAACCCTGCCGCCGTCGCTGAAGACCTCACTGCTGGGCGACGCCTCGGTGTTCGTTAAACAATCGGTGGGCAGCGTGGCCCAGGAAGGCGTCATCGCGGCGCTGCTGACCAGTGCGATGATCCTGCTGTTCCTTGGCAGCTGGCGTTCCACCTTGATCATCGCCGCTTCGATTCCGTTGGCGGTGTTGTCGGCCATTGCATTGCTGGCGGCCACCGGGCAAACCCTCAACGTGATGACGCTCGGCGGGCTCGCATTGGCGGTGGGGATTCTGGTGGACGATGCCACGGTGACCATCGAAAACATCAACTGGCACCTGGAACAAGGCAAGGCGGTGAAGACCGCGATCCTCGACGGCGCCGCGCAGATCGTCGGCCCGGCGTTTGTGTCGCTGCTGTGTATCTGCATCGTGTTTGTGCCGATGTTCCTGCTGCAAGGCATCGCCGGTTACCTGTTCCGGCCGATGGCGCTGGCGGTGATTTTCGCCATGGCCAGCTCGTTCATTCTTTCGCGGACCCTGGTACCGACCCTGGCGATGTTTCTGCTCAAGCCGCACGCGCCGGAGCAAGGGCCTGGGCATCACCCGGAAGATGAGTTCATCAACCATCACGAAGGTGAACAGCACAAGAAACCGCGCAACCGTGTGCTGCAATCGGTGCTGAACTTCCAGCAGGGTTTCGAACGCCATTTCTCGAATATCCGTGACACCTACCACGGCCTGCTGACCCTGGCGCTGGGCGCACGCAAGCGCTTTATCGTCGGTTTCCTGGCCTGCGTGCTGGCCTCGTTCCTGCTGTTGCCAAGTCTTGGCCAGGACTTCTTCCCGGCCACCGACGCCGGAGCGCTTGCCCTGCATGTGCGCCTGCCATTGGGTACGCGTATTGAAGAAAGCGCGGCGGCGTTCGACCGCATTGAAGCGCGGATTCGCGAAGTGATCCCGGCCGAGCAACTCGACACCATCGTCGACAACATCGGCATCCCGCTCAGCGGCATCGACATGGCCTACAGCAGCAGCGGCACCATCGGCCCGCAGGACGGCGACATCCAGGTCAGCTTGAAAAAGGACCACGCGCCGACCGCCGACTACGTGAAAAAACTGCGTGAAGCCTTGCCGCAAAGCTTCCCCGGCAGCCACTTTGCGTTCCTCCCTGCCGACATCAGCAGCCAGATTCTCAACTTCGGTGCCCCGGCGCCGCTGGACGTGAAAATCTCCGGGCGCAGCGATGCGGAAAACCGCGCCTACGCCATCGAACTGGAGCGCCGCCTGCAACATATTCCGGGCATTGCCGACCTGCGCATCCAGCAGTCCACCGGCTACCCGTCGTTGCAAGTGAACGTCGACCGTATGCGTGCCAATGGCCTGGGCATCACCGAGCGTGACGTGACCAACAGCATGGTCGCCTCGCTGGCGGGCAGCTCACAGGTGGCGCCGACGTTCTGGCTTAACCCGGCCAACGGCGTGTCGTACTCCATCGTCGCCGCCACCCCGCAATACCGCCTCGACAGCTTGCCGTCACTGGAAGCCTTGCCGGTGACCGGTGCCGATGGGCAATCACAAATCCTCGGCGGCGTGGCGAGCATCTCTCGCGTGCAAAGCCCGGCGGTGGTGACCCACTACAACATCGAGCCGACCCTGGACCTGTATGCCAACGTGCAAGGCCGCGACCTCGGCGGCGTGGCCCGTGACGTGCAAAAGGTGCTGGATGACACCGCCTCCATGCGCCCCAAAGGCGCGGTGATCAGCCTGCACGGGCAGATCGATGCGCTGCATGAAGCGTTCAGCGGGTTGAGCTTCGGCTTGCTCGGCGCCGTGGTGCTGATCTACCTGCTGATCGTGGTCAACTTCCAGTCGTGGGCTGACCCGTTTGTGATCATCACTGCACTACCGGCCGCACTGGCGGGGATTGTGTGGATACTGTTCCTCAGCGGCACCTCGTTGTCGGTGCCGGCACTCACCGGCGCCATCCTCTGTATGGGCGTGGCTACCGCCAACTCGATCCTGGTGGTGAGCTTCTGCCGTGAACGCCTGGCCGAACATGGCGACGCGCTGAAGGCGGCCATGGAAGCCGGTTACACGCGCTTCCGCCCGGTGTGCATGACCGCCCTGGCGATGATCATCGGCATGTTGCCGCTGGCGATTTCCGAGGAGCAGAACGCCCCGCTCGGCCGCGCCGTTATCGGTGGCTTGATCTTCGCCACCATCGCCACATTGTTGTTTGTACCCGTGGTCTTCAGCCTGGTCCACGGTCGTCACCCTACTCGCGCAGCTGCTGGAGAAACTTCACATGTCGTCTGATCACAAACCCTCGCGCAAGCGTCTGATGCTCCTGGGTGTCGGCGGCCTCACCTTGGCCGCCCTGTTGGTCGCCAACGGCCTGCACGCCCGCACCACCCACGAAGAGGCGGTTACGGCCTGGACCGAAACCGCCGCCATCCCTCAGGTGATGGTGTTCCAGCCCAAGCAGAACGCGGCCGGCGATACCCTGCGCCTGCCCGCGCACCTCGACGCCTGGAGCAAGGCGCCGATCCATGCGCGAGTGAGCGGTTACTTGAAGGACTGGAAAGTCGACATCGGCAGCCAGGTCAAAGCCGGGCAAATCCTCGCTGAAATCGACAGCCCGGACCTCGACCAGCAACTGGCGCAAACCCACGCGCGCCTGCTCCAGGAACAGGCCAACGCACGCCTGGCCGCAACCACCGCCACACGCTGGCAGAACCTGCTCGCCAGCCATTCGGTGTCGCGTCAGGAGGCGGATGAAAAAACCTCCAACGCCGCTGCCGCCAAAGCCAACGCCGAGGCCGCCGCTGCCGACTATGCGCGGCTGTCGGCGCTGGAAAGCTACAAGACCATCCGCGCTCCGTTCGCCGGCACCATCACCGCGCGCAACACCGATATCGGCCAGTTGATCAAGGCCGACACCGACAGCGACCCGGAACTGTTCAACATCGCCGACACTCACCAACTGCGTCTGTATGTGCCGGTGCCGCAGAACTACGCGTCGGTGATCCACCCTGGGCTTGAGGCCGAGCTGACCGTACCCGAGCACCCTGGCGAGCACTTCAAGGCGCGCCTGATCGGCGACTCCACCGCCATCGACCGCCGTTCCGGCACCCTGCTTGCGCAGTTCGTCGCCGACAACCCCAACGGCGAGTTGCTGCCCGGTGACTACGCCGAAGCCACGCTGCCGATTCCGGCCGACACCCACGGCGTGAGCATCCCGGCCAGCGCCTTGATCTTCCGCGCCCAAGGCACCCAAGTGGCGGTGCTGGACGCGCAGAACCATGTGCACCTGCAAGACATCCACATCGGCCTGGACCTGGGCGAGCGCCTGGTGATCGACCAAGGCCTCAAACCCGCCGACCGCGTGGTCGACAACCCGCCCGACGCCCTGCGCGAAGGCGACCCGGTAGAGCTTGCCCAAGCCGGAGGTGCGCATGCGCGCAAGGTTTAACCCCCTAGCGGCGTTGGTACTATTGGCCTTGCAGGGTTGCTCGATGGCGCCCACCTACAAGGTGCCCGCCGTTGACCTGCCGGCCGGCTACCGCGAACAGACCAGCGATGGCCCGTGGCACAGCGCACAACCGTCCGACCAACTGGCACCCGAATGGTGGAAGCTCTACAACGATTCGCACCTCAATGACCTGCAACAGCAACTGCTCAAGGCCAACCCGGACCTGGCGGCGGCGCTGGCGCACTTTGATGCGTCCCAGGCGTATGCCAGCCAATTGCATGCCGGGCTGTTCCCGCAAATCACCGCCAGCGCGCAGCCATTGCGCCAGCGGCAATCGGATTCGCGGCCGCTGCGTGGCGATACGCAGCCATCGGTGTACAACAGCAATACCGCAGCGTTTTCGCTGAGCTACGACCTGGACCTGTGGGGCAAGATCCGCAACCAGGTCGCAGCGGGCGACGCCCAGGCACAAGCCTCCGGGGATGACCTGGCAGTGGCGCGCCTGAGCCTGCAGCATCAATTGGCGACCCTGTATGTGCAGCTCAATGGGCTGGATGCACAGAGTCGGATCCTCAATAGCTCGCTGGAGGATTTCAGCCAGGCGCTGCAACTGACGCGCAGCCGATACGAAGGCCAGATTGCTTCCGAACTCGACCTGACCCGTGCGCAAAACCAGTTGGCCGAAGCCAAAGCCCAGCTGGATGAAGTGCGCGGGCAACGCAACCTCACCGAGCACGCCATTGGTGAATTGGTGGGGGTGGCAGCCAGCAACTTCACGTTGCCGCCAAGCCGGCAATTGATTGCCCTTCCGGGCATCCCATCGCAACTGCCGAGCCACCTGCTGCAACGTCGTCCGGACATTGCGGCGGCGGAACGGCGGGTGTTCGCGGCCAATGCCAATATTGGCGTGGCCAAGGCTGGGTGGTATCCGGATTTCAGTCTCACCGGGTTAATCGGTGGGCAGACCCAAGGGGTTGGCAACCTGCTGTCTGCCGGCAACCGCTACTGGGCGCTGGGGCCGTTGGTGAATCTGCCGATCTTTGATGGTGGGCGGCTGAGCGCCAATGAACGGCAGGCCAAGGCCGAGTTTGAAGAGGCGTCGGCGCAGTACCGTAGCCATGTGCTCAAAGCGGTGCGTGAGGTGGAAGATAACCTGGCGCAATTGCGGGACCTGCAGCAGGAAGCCCAGGATGAGCAAGCGGCAGCGGATGCGGCGCAGCATACGCAGGCATTGGCGATGAACAGCTATCAGGCCGGGGCCGTGAGCTATCTGGATGTGGTGACCGCGCAAACGGCAGCGTTGCAGGCGCAGCGGACCTTGCAGGCGGTGCAAACGCGGCAATTGCAGGCGAGTGTAGGGTTAGTCACGGCCCTCGGCGGTGGCTGGCAACCCGGCGCCTGAGACTCCCCTGTAGATCGTCCCCACGCTCCGCGTGGGCATGCAGCCGGTGACGCTCCGCGTCACAACTTTAAGGGCGGACGCAGAGCGTCCAGAGCGGCATTCCCACGCAGAGCGTGGGAACGATCTGCAACTCTGCGTCTGTTTTTTGGGGCTGCTGCGCAGCCCAACGCAGGGCAAGCCTGCTCGCCACAACAGCCCGCTTGCCACAGACTTTGTATTCAACAGAAGTTGCTTAGAGACTCCCTGTAGATCGTCCCCACGCTCCGCGTGGGTATGCAGCCGGTGACGCTCCGCGTCACGACTTTAAGGGCGGACGCAGAGCGTCCAGAGCGGCATTCCCACGCAGAGCGTGGGAATGATCTGCAACTCTGCGTCTGTTTTTTGGGGCTGCTGCGCAGCCCAACGCAGGGCAAGCCTGCTCGCCACAACAGCCCGCTTGCCACAGACTTTGTATTCAACAGAAGTTGCTTAGATACCTGTACTGCGATAGCCCCCTATCAGGCAGCAAGCTTCCCACTGGCAATCGCCGCCGACGCCGCCACCATCGCCCGCAGCAACACCGCACACCCTGCCGCCAAATCATCCGGCGCGGCATTCTCGATTTCGTTATGGCTGATACCTCCTTCACATGGCACGAAGATCATCCCCGCCGGGCCCAGCTCAGCGACAAAGATCGCGTCGTGCCCTGCCCCGCTGACGATATCCATGTTCGACAAGCCCAACCCGTTCGCCGCATCGCGCACCGCGTCCACGCAGCCTTTGTCGAAGTACAACGGCGGGAAGTCAGCAGTGGGTTCCAGCTCGAACGTCAGCCCATGCTTGGCACAGGTCTCATCGATCACCTTGCGCACCTGCGCAATCATCGAATCCAGCCGCGCCGGTTCCAGGTGGCGGAAGTCCAGGGTCATGCGCACTTCACCGGGGATCACATTGCGTGAGCCTGGGTAGGCTTGCAGGCAACCGACAGTGCCGCACGCATGGGGTTGATGCCCCAACGCCGCGGCATTCACCGCCGCCACCACGGCGGCCGCACCCACCAAAGCATCCTTGCGCAGGTGCATCGGCGTCGGCCCCGCATGCGCCTCAACACCGCGCAGTTTCAGGTCGAACCACTTCTGCCCCAATGCCCCCAGCACCACGCCGATGGTTTTCTTCTCGTCCTCCAGAATCGGGCCTTGCTCGATATGCGCTTCGAAATACGCGCCCACCTTGTGGCCACTGACAGCACGCGTGCCCGCATAGCCAATCGCATTCAACGCATCGCCCACGCTGACGCCATCCACATCAACCTTGGCCAAGGTATCGGCCAAAGTGAATTTCTCGGCAAACACGCCCGAGCCCATCATGCACGGCGGGAAGCGTGAGCCTTCTTCGTTGGTCCACACCACCACTTCCAGCGGCGCTTCGGTTTCGATCTTGAGGTCATTGAGGGTGCGCAGCACTTCCACGCCCGCCAGCACGCCGAAGCAGCCGTCGAACTTGCCGCCCGTAGGCTGGGTGTCGATATGGCTGCCGGTCATCACCGGTGGAAGGTTGGGATTGCGGCCAGGGCGCCGGGCGAAAATATTGCCGATGCCATCGATGGTCACGGTGCAACCCGCGTCTTCACACCACTGCACAAACAGGTCGCGGGCCTTGCGGTCGAAATCGGTAAGGGCCAGGCGACAAACACCGCCCTTGGGCGTGGCGCCAAGTTTGGCCAGGTCCATCAGCGACTGCCACAGGCGGTCGCGGTTGATGTGCTGATGGGTCGATTGCAGAACGTCCAGGGCAGCGTTCATGGGGATCTCCTCAGGCTGTGTTTCTTATGATTTAACTCGATCCAATGTGAACCGAGCTTGTGTGGGAGCTGGCTTGCCTGCGATACAGGCGACTCGGTATTCCCGCCGAACCGTAGTGATGCAATCGCAGCGGTGCGACGACTCGACAAGCCAGCTCCCACAGTGACTGCATTTACACAGGTGATTTGGCGGCGACCGGTCTGATGCCACGCTTGGCATTCAGGCCGTAATACAGCACCCCACCCAACGCCGAGCCGGTGAACCAGCCGTAGCTGTAAAACCAGCTGAACGCATCACTGCCCAGCGACAGCAAGGTCAGCACCACCGGCACGCCGAAGGCAACAAAGCCGCTCCAGTTCCACGCCGGGTACACGTCATCGCGGTACAAACCGGCCAGGTCCAACTGCTGTTTGCGCGTGATGAAATAGTCCACCACCATGATCCCGGCGATCGGGCCGAGCAGGCTGGAGTAGCCCAGCAACCAGTTGGAATACACGGTTTCCAGGCTCACATTCGAGACGATCAGCCCGAGTTTTTTCAGCAGTTCGTGGGCCATCAACGCGAGCCCGACCAGGCCGGTAAGAATCACCGCCGTGGTACGGTTGATCAGCTTGGGCGCGATGTTCTGGAAGTCGTTGGTGGGCGAGACGATGTTCGCGGCGGTGTTGGTGGACAAGGTGGCGATGATGATCAGCGCCATGGCGATGGCCACCCACACCGGACTCTGAATGTGCCCGATCAGGGTGACGGGATCGGAGACGCTGACGCCCACCAGCTTCACCGACGCCGCGGTCATGATCACGCCGAGGGCGGCGAACAGGAACATGGTCAGCGGCAGGCCGAAAATCTGCCCGAGAATCTGGTCCTTCTGGCTTTTGGCGTAGCGGCTGAAGTCGGGAATGTTCAGCGACAAGGTGGCCCAGAACCCGACCATGGCTGTCAGCCCGGCCATGAAGTAACCGGTGAGGCTTGCGCCTTCGGGGCGCTTGGGTGGAATCGCCATCAGTTCACTCAGCGACACATTCGGCATCGCCCACACCAGCAAGCCTATTCCCACCGCCACCAGCAGCGGCGCCGACAAGGTTTCCAGGCGCTTGATCGACTCGGCGCCGCGCAGCACCACCCACAGGTTCAAGGTCCAGAAAATCATGAAGCCGATCACTTCACCGGTGCCACCAAGGGACTTCCAGCCTTCGAAAATCGAGCCCAGGAACAGGTGAATCGCCAGCCCGCCGAACATCGTCTGGATGCCAAACCAGCCACAGGCCACCAGCGCGCGAATCAGGCACGGCACGTTGGAGCCGAGGATGCCGAAGGACGAACGCAACAGCACCGGAAACGGAATGCCGTACTTGGTACCCGGGAAGGCGTTAAGGGTCAGCGGGATCAGCACCACGATGTTGGCGAGCAAAATCGCGATCAGCGCCTCGCCCACCGAAAGTCCGAAATAGGCGGTGAGCACCCCGCCCAGGGTGTAGGTCGGCACGCAGATCGACATACCGACCCACAGCGCAGTGATGTGCCACTTGTTCCAGGTGCGTTCATGCACCTTGGTCGGTGCCATGTCGTGGTTGTAGCGCGGGCTGTCGAGGACGTCGGGGCCGGCGTCGAGTTCATACAGGCCGTTGCGTTCAATGACTTGCGATCTGTTCTGTTGCATGGCCGCTCCACGGTTTTTTTTAAAATTATTGTTGCTCATCCAGCGCGTGGCGCCGGATGGCCGGAGTACCTCGTAAACAACATGACATCACGGGCTCGGCCAGCCGCCACTGCACTCAAAATCCGTGCCGACAACCGCATCTGAACCCGCACCGCTTATATAACTCGCTGATGTTTATCAGCTTTCCGATTGTGCCCTGGGTACTTGTCGCCTTACTCAGGCTAAATAACGCGAAAGTTGCCCGAACTGTCAGGACTCAATCTGGTGCAACACAATTATTTTTATTTACCCACGCCGTCAAGCGGCATGTCTCAAGCGCCTGATTTGCAATAAGAAATGTTGCTCAATTCAAGAACCTGTCAAGTGCGTCAAAATGGTGAAGGGGCGCTACATTTTGGTGATCTTTAGTTTTTATCCTTATAATTCAATAGTTTAATAACGATATATGCTTATAAAAAATCTTCTTGCCCATTCGAAAAACTCGGGCTAGTTTCTATTCCTGTCACCGATGACAGGATTAAACCCTGCATCGGCAAGCAGCATTACAACACTTAGAACTGGCACAAGCCGGTCAAGCCTGTGAGGAACTCGACATGTCGCTGTTGATCCGTGGCGCCACCGTTATTACCCATGATGAAAGTTACCACGCCGATGTGTTATGCGCAGGCGGTCTAATTCGCGCTATTGGCACTAATCTGGAGGTGCCCGCCGGCACTGAAACACTCGATGGCAGCGGCCAATACTTGATGCCCGGCGGCATCGACCCGCATACGCACATGCAACTGCCCTTCATGGGCACTGTGGCCAGTGAAGACTTCTTCAGTGGCACGGCGGCGGGTCTGGCAGGTGGCACCACCTCGATCATCGACTTCGTGATTCCCAACCCGCAGCAATCGCTGATGGAGGCTTTTCACCAGTGGCGCGGCTGGGCGGAAAAATCCGCCTCCGACTACGGTTTTCACGTGGCGATCACCTGGTGGAGCGAGCAGGTGCGCGAGGAGATGGCCGAGTTGGTCAGCCACCATGGCATCAACAGCTTCAAGCACTTCATGGCCTACAAGAACGCAATCATGGCGGCGGATGACACCTTGGTCGCCAGCTTCGAACGCTGCCTGGAACTGGGCGCGGTGCCGACGGTGCACGCAGAGAACGGTGAGCTGGTGTATCACCTGCAACGCAAGTTGATGGCCCAGGGCATTACCGGGCCGGAAGCGCATCCACTGTCGCGTCCGTCCCAGGTGGAAGGTGAGGCCGCCAGCCGCGCCATTCGCATCGCCGAGACCATCGGCACGCCGTTGTACCTGGTCCATGTGTCGACCCAGGAGGCACTGGATGAAATCACCTACGCCCGTGGCAAAGGCCAGCCGGTCTACGGCGAAGTGCTCGCCGGGCACTTGCTGCTGGATGACAGCGTGTACCAGCACCCCGACTGGCAAACCGCCGCAGGCTATGTGATGAGCCCGCCGTTCCGCCCTCGAGGGCATCAGGAAGCACTCTGGCACGGCTTGCAGTCCGGCAACCTGCACACCACCGCCACCGACCACTGCTGCTTCTGCGCCGAGCAAAAAGCTGCCGGCCGTGATGACTTCAGCAAGATACCCAACGGCACCGCCGGTATCGAAGACCGCATGGCACTGCTGTGGCACGAGGGCGTGAACACCGGGCGGTTGTCGATGCAGGAGTTCGTCGCGCTGACGTCGACCAACACCGCGAAGATCTTCAATCTCTACCCGCGCAAAGGCGCGATCCGCGTGGGTGCCGATGCAGACCTGGTGCTGTGGGACCCCGAGGGCACGCGCACGATTTCGGCCAAGACCCACCATCAGAAAGTCGACTTCAACATCTTCGAAGGCAAGACCGTGCGCGGCGTGCCGAGCCACACCATCAGCCAGGGCAAGCTGGTATGGGCCGATGGTGATTTGCGCGCCGAGCGCGGTGCCGGGCGGTATGTGGAACGGCCGGCGTACCCGACAGTGTTTGAGCAGTTGAGCAAGCGGGCTGAGCATTCCAGGCCCACTGCTGTAAAGCGCTGAGACCGCTATCGCAGGCAAGCCAGCTCCCACATGTTGATGTGCGAACACATTCAAATGTGGGAGCTGGCTTGCCTGCGATGAGGCCGGTACAGGCAACAAAAATGCCCGCCAGAGGCAATCCCAAAAAAACCGTGAGGCCAAAACCGTGATCCAGACCCTGACCCACCTCCCCCATCCCCATGAAGATGGGCCGACACTCGCCAGCCACTTCACCGACCTGGCGCCGCCCCTCAACGCCCGCCAGGCGCAACTGGAAGCCTCGCGATGCCTGTATTGCTACGACGCGCCTTGCGTGAATGCGTGCCCCAGCGAAATCGACATCCCGTCGTTCATCCGCAATATCCACACCGAGAACGTGCAGGGCGCCGCGCAGAAAATCCTCTCGGCCAACATCCTCGGCGGCAGCTGCGCCCGCGTGTGCCCCACCGAGATTCTGTGCCAGCAAGCCTGCGTGCGTAATAACGCCGAAGAATGCGCGCCGGTGCTGATCGGCCTGTTGCAGCGCTACGCCATCGACAACGCGCACTTTCGCGAACACCCGTTCCAGCGCGCTGCACCGACCGGCAAACGCATCGCCGTGGTCGGCGCCGGGCCTGCGGGCCTGGCTTGCGCACACCGCGCGGCCCTGCATGGCCATGACGTGGTGATTTTCGAAGCACGGGAAAAAGCTGGCGGCCTGAACGAATACGGGATCGCCAAATACAAGCTGGTGGATGATTTTGCCCAAAAGGAGCTGGATTTCCTGTTGCAGATCGGCGGCATCGAGATCCGCCACGGCCAGCGCCTGGGTGGCAACCTGACGTTGAGCGAACTGCATCAGCAATTCGATTCGGTATTTTTGGGCCTGGGCCTTGCCGCCAGCAAACAGCTGGGCTTGCCCCATGAAGATGCGCCCGGCCTGCTCGCCGCCACCGACTATATCCGCGAACTGCGCCAGGCCGATGACCTCAGCCAACTGCCCTTGGCCGACCGCTGCATCGTGCTCGGCGCCGGCAATACCGCCATCGACATGGCCGTGCAAATGGCCCGCCTGGGCGCCCGCGATGTCAACCTGGTGTACCGCCGTGGCTTGGCCGACATGGGCGCCACTCACCATGAACAAGAGATTGCCAAGGCCAATCAGGTACGGCTGCTGACCTGGGCTCAACCGGATGAAGTGTTGCTGGATGATCAAGGCCGTGTGCGCGGCATGCGTTTTTTGCGCACGCACATGGAGAACGGTCGCCTGCTCCCCACTGGCGAGACCTTTGAACTGGCCTGCGACGCGATCTTCAAAGCCATCGGCCAGGGTTTTGACAACGAGGCGCTGCACGACCCGTTGGCTCAGCAACTGCACCGCGTGGGCGAACGCATCTTCGTCGACGAACAGCTGCAAACCAGCATTCCAGGCGTCTATGCCGGTGGCGATTGCGTCAGCCTCGGCCAGGACCTCACCGTGCAGGCGGTGCAACACGGCAAGCTGGCCGCCGAAGCCATGCACGCCCAACTCATGCTGAACGTGGAGGCTGCGTAATGGCCGATCTCTCGATTGTATTTGCCGGTATCAAAGCCCCCAACCCGTTCTGGCTGGCCTCCGCGCCGCCCACCGACAAGGCCTACAACGTGGTCCGCGCCTTCGAAGCCGGCTGGGGCGGCGTGGTGTGGAAAACCCTCGGTGAAGACCCAGCGGCGGTCAACGTATCTTCCCGTTACTCGGCGCACTATGGCGCCAACCGCGAGGTACTGGGCATCAACAATATCGAGTTGATCACCGACCGCTCCCTGGAGATCAATCTCAAAGAAATCACCCAGGTGAAAAAGGATTGGCCCGACCGCGCCCTGATCGTGTCGCTGATGGTGCCGTGTGTTGAAGAATCCTGGAAAAACATCCTGCCGTTGGTGGAGGCCACCGGCTGCGATGGCATCGAGCTGAACTTCGGCTGCCCCCACGGCATGCCCGAGCGTGGCATGGGCGCAGCGGTCGGCCAGGTGCCGGAGTATGTGGAACAGGTGACGCGCTGGTGCAAGACCTACTGCTCGCTGCCGGTGATCGTCAAGCTCACGCCGAACATCACCGACATCCGCGTGGCGGCACGCGCGGCGTATCGCGGCGGCGCGGATGCGGTGTCGCTGATCAACACCATCAACTCCATCACCAGTGTGGACCTGGAGCGAATGGTCGCCCTGCCGGTGGTCGGCACGCAAAGTACCCATGGCGGTTATTGCGGCTCGGCGGTCAAACCGATTGCGTTGAACATGGTGGCTGAAATCGCCCGCGACCCACAGACCCAGGGCCTGCCGATCTGCGGCATCGGTGGCATTGGCAACTGGCGCGACGCGGCGGAATTTGTCGCCCTTGGCTGCGGCGCGGTGCAGGTGTGTACGGCGGCGATGCTGCATGGGTTTCGGATTGTGGAAGAGATGAAGGACGGGCTGTCGCGGTGGATGGACAGCCAGGGTTACGCCAGCCTGCAGGCGTTTTCCGGGCGGGCGGTGGGCAATACCACGGATTGGAAGTACCTGGACATCAACTATCAGGTAATTGCCAAGATCGATCAGCAGGCGTGTATCGGCTGCGGGCGTTGCCATATTGCCTGCGAGGACACGTCACACCAGGCGATTGCCAGCTTGAAGCAGGCGGACGGCACGCACAAATACGAGGTGATCGATGATGAGTGTGTTGGCTGCAATTTGTGCCAGATCACTTGCCCGGTGGCCGATTGCATCGAGATGGTGCCGATAGAAACGGGCAAGCCGTTTTTGAACTGGACGCAGGATCCGCGTAACCCTTACCGCGAGGCTGTGTAAGTTACCTTTTGAAATGATCGTTCCCACGCTCCGCGTGGGAATGCAGCCAGGGACGCTCCGCGTCCCAAGAGCGGACGCAGAGCGTCCAGTGAGGCATTCCCACGCAGAGCGTGGGAACGATCATCAAGGCTCCAAGCCAATCCCACGCAAAATCACACTGGTCACCGTCTGGATTGCCTTCTCGAACTGCCTGTCCGACAACGGCTGGTGATCATTCAAGATCTTCACCTGGTGATCAAAGTCCGCATAGTGCTGGGTCGAGGCCCAAATCATATACAGCAGGCTCGACGGCTCCACCGGCAGGATGCGCTTGTCTTCCACCCACTGACGAATTTTCGCCTCCTTCATCTTGGCCCAGTCGTACAGGCTTTCGTCCAGCGCCTCACCGAGGGTCGGCGCGCCGTGGATGATTTCATTCGCCCAGACTTTCGAACCATGCGGCCGCGTGCGTGAGCGCTGCATCTTGGCGCGGATGTAACTGCTGAGCACCACGCGCGGGTCATCGAAGGTTTCAAAGCTCAGGGCGTCCTGCTTCCACAGGTCCAGCAGGTCGAACAGCACGGCGCTGTACAGCTCGCTTTTGGTGCTGAAGTAGTAATGCAGGTTGGAGCGCGGCAGTTGCACTTCTTCGGCAATATCGGCCATGGCGGTGCTGCCATAGCCCTTCTCGGCAAAGACTTTCTCTGCCGCCAGCAGGATTTTCTCGACGTTGCTGCGCCGGATACCGATCTTGTGATTGCCCATGGATGATGGAGCCCCAGTCACTTTTAAATACAATTCATTTTCAACCATCACATCATGAACCGCCTCATTAGGCTACACGCCATTGATCGCCAGATCGGCGCCAGCGCTTCAAAGCCCGCAGTATTCCAAGGCGTCAGCCTGCGTGATCGAGCTATGATCGGCGCATCTGAACCGGACACCCCTGACCTATGGCCGTTGACCTGCACGCCCTCTACCCGAAATTGATCCACTTGATGCTGGACACGGTCTTCGTGGTCGACAGTGACAACCTGATCGTGTTTGTCAGCGATGCCTGCGAAGCCCTGCTCGGTTACCGCGCCGATGAACTGACCGGCACGCCCATTACCGACTACATGCACCCCGAAGACCTGGCGCGCACGCGGGCTTCGATTGTGCGGGTCATGAATGGCCGGCCCCATGTGGATTTTCGCAACCGTTATCTGCGCAAGGATGGCAGCGTGGTGCACATCCTGTGGGCGGCGTTCTGGTCCGAAGAAGTCGGCGCGCGCATCGGCGTGGCGCGCGACGTGACGGCGCTCACCCAGGCCGAGGAGGAACTGCGCTTCCTCGCCCACCATGACCCGCTGACGGCACTCACCAACCGCTCGTTGTTCAACGATGGCCTGGCGTCGGCCCTGCACACCGCACAGCGTCATAACACCCGGCTGGCGTTGCTGTTTCTGGACGTCAATGACTTCAAGGGCATCAACGATGTGCATGGCCACGCGGTGGGCGATCGCGTGCTCTGCGTGATTGCACGGCGGCTGGAACGCTGCGTGCGTGACAGCGACCTGGTGGCGCGCATGGGCGGCGACGAATTCACGGTGTTGCTGACCGATGTGCAGTCACACGAAACGGTTAGCGCCAAAGTCGCGCAAATTCTCGCGGCCATGGCCGAGCCGCTGGGCGCTGAGTTTGGCCCGGTCAAGATGCCGTCGTGCAGTGTGGGCGTGGCGTTTTATCCGGCCGACGGTGCAGACGCCGATACCCTGCTCAGCCACGCAGACAGCGATATGTACAGGATAAAAAGGCTGCGGTTGGCCGCCGAGTGATGAAACTTCCTACGCGAACCTTTCCCGCCAAAAACGGATTGGTTAGGATCGCGGTCCACTTGAAGGATCATTGCAATGACTATTCGACCTCGCGTGGCTGCCGACGACCCGGTGCTGGGCGCACTGTGGGAGCGCTCGGTGCGAGCCACCCATGACTTCCTCCCCGAGGACGACATCCAGCGTTTGCTGCCGCTGGTGCGCGACGCCTACCTGCCAATGCCGGCCCTCGACGTGTGGGTGTATGAAGACCACCACGGTATCGCCGGTTTTATCGGCACTGGCGGGCATAACGTCGAAATGCTGTTTATCGACCCCGAGCGCCGCGGCCAGGGCGTCGGCCGCCAATTGCTCGACCACGCCCGCGCCCGTCATGACACGCTGACCGTGGACGTCAACGAACAAAACCCGCAGGCCGTGGGTTTCTATCTGCATTATGGTTTTATCCAAGTCGCGCGCTCGCCGCTGGATGGCGAAGGCAAACCCTTTCCCTTGTTGCACATGGCATTACCGACTCACTCACTTGAAGGTACTGAACAATGCTGATCAAGAAAGCCCTCACCACTGTCACCCTGCTCGCTTCCCTGCTGGGCGCCTCTGCGGCATTTGCCCACGCCCATCTCAAAAGTTCGACACCGGCGGCAGACAGCACGGTTGCTGCGCCCGCCGACCTGCGCCTGACCTTCAGCGAAGGCGTCGAGGCCACCTTCACCAAAGTGTCCCTGAGCAAAGACGGCACCGAACTCGCCATCAAAGGCCTGGAAACCCCGGACGCCGACAAGAAAACCCTGGTGGTCACACCCGCCGCGCCGCTGGCCGCCGGCAACTACAAAGTGGTGTGGAACGCCGTCTCGGTCGACACCCACAAGAGCAACGGTGAATACAGCTTCAAGGTCGGCCAATAACCCATGACAACCCTGCTGGTGCTGTGCCGCTTCGTGCATTTCATCGTCGTGCTGTTGATGTTCGGGGCCTGTGCCTTCAGGCCCTGGCTGCTGGGCAACGAAGTGCAACCGGCACTCGACCGGCAACTGCTGCGCATCACCCGCGCCCTGGCCTGGCTGGGGTTGTTCTCCGGCGTGGCCTGGCTGCTGTTGATCACCGCCAGCATGGCGGGCAGCTGGGACGCGGCGCTGCAACCGGCCACCGTGCAGTTGGTGCTGGGCAAAACCTTTTTCGGCCAGGTGTGGGTCTGGCATCTGTTGCTGAACCTGCTGCTGGTAGTGGTGTTGCTCAAACCCCGGCCGGCCTTGCGCCTGCCGTTGACCGCACTGCTGCTGGCGACGCTGGCACCGGTCGGCCATGGCGCCATGCTCAATGGGCTGAGCGGCCAATTGCTGATCCTCAATCAAGTGGTGCACCTGGTGTGCGTCGGCGCCTGGCTGGGCGGGTTGTTGCTGCTGGTGCTGATTCTGCGGCTGTCGCCAAAGCCTGCGCTGGAGCCGATCCTCAAGCGCTTCAGCGGCGTGGGTTATGGCCTGGTTGCCGGTTTGCTGGTAACGGGTTTGATCAATGTTCGCGTGCTGACCGGGCAGCTGTGGCCCACGCCGCTGTTTAACGGGTTTGCGCTGATTCTGTTGATCAAGGTGCTGCTGGTGCTGGGTATGTTGGCGCTGGCGCTGTTGAACCGGTTGCGTATCGAGCGCTGTGAGGAGCGAGTGGGCAGTTTGAAAGCCAGTGTGATGCTGGAATGGTTGCTGGGTATTGCAGCAGTAGCCGCGGTGTCCCTGCTGGGCACCTTGCCACCGATGGTGATGGCCGGCTGAAGATCTCTGTGGGAGCTGGCTTGCCTGCGATGCAGACACCGCGGCCCCACAGTTACACCGCGTCGATGCCATCGCAGGCAAGCCAGCTCCCACATGGACCGTGCCCGCTTTTCATCGATGCGCACTTGGTCATCGTATAACTTCTGCTTGACAGCCCCCGAAAACCCCGCAAATATCCCTCGCAATGTTGTACGACAACGTATAACAAATAATAAAAACAACAAAATGGAAGGGAGCTTCACTGTGCCTCAATTCGCCCGCAATTCCTCCTCGCGTCTCGGTCTTATCAGCCTCAGCAGCCTGGCACTCGCCCTGCCCCTCAGCGCCCAGGCAGAAGGCTTTATCGACGATGCCAAAGCCACGCTCAACCTGCGCAATGCCTACTTCAATCGCAATTTCACCAACCCCACGTACCCACAGGCCAAGGCCGAAGAATGGACGCAGAACTTCATTCTCGACGCCAAATCCGGCTTTACCCAAGGCACCGTGGGCTTCGGGATTGACGTACTCGGCCTGTATTCTCAGAAGCTCGATGGCGGTAAAGGCACCGGCGGCACCCAACTGTTGCCGCTCGACAGAGATGGCCGCCCTGCCGACAATTTCGGACGCCTGGGCGTGGCACTGAAAACCCGGCTGTCCAAAACCGAACTGAAAGTTGGCGAATGGATGCCCGTGCTGCCGATCCTGCGCTCGGACGACGGCCGCTCCTTGCCGCAGACCTTTCGTGGCGGCCAGGTAACCTCCAATGAAATCGCCGGGCTTACGCTCTACGGCGGGCAATTTCGCGGCAATAGCCCACGCAACGATGGGAGCATGGAAGACATGTTCATGAACGGCAAAGCCGCGTTCACCTCGGACCGTTTCAACTTCGGCGGCGGCGAATACACCTTCAACGACAAACGCACCCAGGTCGGCGTGTGGTACGCCGAACTCACCGACATCTACCAGCAGCAATACCTGAACCTGACCCACAGCCAGCCGGTCGGCGACTGGACGTTTGGCGCCAACCTGGGGTTCTTCAATGGCAAGGAGGACGGCAGCGCCCTGGCCGGCAACCTCGATAACAAAACCTATTCCGCCCTGCTCTCGGCCAAATACAAAGGCAACGCCTTCTATGTCGGCCTGCAAAAACTCACCGGCGACAGCGTGTGGATGAGGGTCAACGGCACCAGCGGCGGCACCCTGGCCAACGATAGCTACAACGCCAGCTACGACAATGCCAAGGAAAAATCCTGGCAGATACGCCATGACTTCAACTTCGTGGTGCTCGGCATTCCGGGGCTGACCATGATGAACCGGTATATCAGCGGCAATAACATACACACTGGCGCCATCACCGACGGCAAGGAATGGGGCCGCGAGTCGGAGCTGGCCTACACGGTGCAGAGCGGCACACTGAAGGATTTGAATGTGCGCTGGCGCAACTCGACCATGCGTCGGGATTTCAGCAACAACGAGTTTGATGAGAATCGGATCTTTGTCAGCTACCCGATCTCGTTGCTGTAACGCGCTCCCTGCAGGCACTGACATTTGTAGCAGCCCGCTTGTGTGGGAGCTGGCTTGCCTGCGATAGCGCAGGATCAGCAAAAGAAATGTCAGTTAGCCGACCGCAATCGCAGGCAAGCCAGCTCCCACCTTTTGAGCATCACTTGCCTGCAAGGGCGTTGACAATCCAGGGAGTCCAAAACGATACTTCCACCAAGTCATACGACAACCTACAACAACAATGGAATTCCCATGACCACCACCACGCCTGTCCCCTTCAACCGCCTGCTGCTCACCGGCGCCGCCGGCGGCCTGGGCAAAGTCTTGCGCGAACGCATGCGCCCTTATGCCCAGGTATTGCGCCTGTCGGACATCGCCAACATGGCCCCGGCGGCCGGTGAGTTCGAAGAAGTGCAACCCTGTGACCTGGCCGACAAACAGGCTGTGCACCAACTGGTGGAAGGCGTCGATGCCATCCTGCACTTCGGCGGTGTGTCGGTGGAGCGCTCTTTCGAAGAAGTGCTGGGCGCAAACATCAGCGGTGTTTTCCATATCTACGAAGCCGCCCGCCGCCATGGCGTGAAACGCGTGATCTTCGCCAGCTCCAACCATGTGATCGGCTTTTACAAGCAAGACGAACAGATCGACGCCCACTCCCCACGTCGCCCGGACAGCTACTACGGCTTATCCAAATCCTACGGCGAAGACATGGCCAGCTTCTACTTCGACCGCTACGGCATCGAGACCGTGAGCATCCGCATCGGCTCCTCGTTCCCGGAACCCCAGAACCGCAGGATGATGCACACCTGGTTGAGTTTCGATGACCTGACCCAACTGCTCGAGCGCGCGCTGTACACGCCCAATGTCGGCCACACCGTGGTCTACGGCATGTCGGATAACCTCGACACCTGGTGGGACAACCGTTACGCCGCGCACCTGGGTTTTGTGCCCAAGGACAGCTCCGAGGTGTACCGCACCAAGGTCGAAGCCCAGCTGCCAGTGGCCGCCGATGACCCGGCCGCGGTCTACCAGGGCGGCGCGTTCTGCGCTGCGGGGCCGTTTGGTGACTGAACGCACATCAACCCAAGGGAATGAGTTGCCATGACCGCTGAACTGATCGTCGACGCCCGCAATGCCGTGGGCGAATGCCCGGTGTGGGTGCCGCAGGAAAACGCGCTGTACTGGGTGGACATCCCCAACGGTGGCCTGCAACGCTGGGACGCCGCCACCGGCCACGTCGCCGCCTGGAAAGCCCCGCAGATGCTCGCCTGTATTGCCCGCACCGACGCGGGCAATTGGGTCGCGGGCATGGAAAGCGGGTTTTTCCAACTCACCCCGCATAACGACGGCAGCCTCGACACCACGCCTCTGGCGAGCATCGAGCACCCACGCCCGGACATGCGCCTCAACGATGGCCGCTGCGATCGCCAGGGCCGTTTCTGGGCTGGCAGCATGGTGCTGAACATGGGCCTGAATGCGGCCGAAGGCACCCTGTACCGCTATGCGTCAGGCGCCGCGCCGCATGCGCAACTGAACGGGTTCATCACCCTCAATGGCCTGGCGTTCAGCCCGGACGGCCGCACGATGTACGCCTCGGATTCACACCCACTGGCGCAGCAGGTCTGGGCGTTCGATTACGACATCGACACCGGCACGCCATCCAACCGCCGCGTATTTATCGACATGCATCAATTCCTCGGGCGCCCCGATGGCGCGGCAGTCGACGCCGAGGGTTGCTACTGGATCTGCGCCAACGACGCGGGGCTGGTTCACCGCTTCACCCCGGATGGCCGTCTGGACCGCTCCCTCAGCGTGCCGGTAAAAAAACCCACCATGTGCGCCTTCGGCGGCAGCCGGCTGGACACCTTGTTCGTCACCTCGATTCGTGATGACCACAGTGAGCAGTCGGTCGCGGGCGGCGTGTTTGCCCTCAACCCCGGCGTCAGCGGATTGCCGGAGCCCACGTTCACCCTCTAGCTGCATCGCTGTGCCTTGAATACAACAACAATAAGACAGGAGTGACACCCCATGGACTTCAAACGCACTTTGCTCGCCGCTGCATTCTTTACCCTCAGCACCGCCGCCCACGCGCTGGAAATCAAATTCGCCGACATCCATCCCGCCGGCTACCCCACCGTCGTCGCTGAACAGAACATGGGCAAGGCCCTGACTCAGGCAAGTAACGGCGAACTGACCTTCAAATACTTCCCGGGCGGTGTGCTGGGTTCCGAAAAAGAAGTGGTCGAACAGGCCCAGGTCGGTGCGGTGCAGATGACCCGCGTCAGCCTCGGCATCGTCGGGCCAGTGGTGCCGGACGTGAACGTGTTCAACTTGCCATTCGTGTTCCGCGACCAGGCGCATATGCGCAAAATCATCGACGGCGAGATCGGCGACGAAATCCTCGCCAAGATCACCGACTCCGAGTTCGGCCTGGTGGCCCTGGCCTGGATGGACGGTGGCACGCGCAACCTCTACACCAAGAAGCCGGTGCGCAAGATCGAAGACCTCAAGGGCATGAAAATTCGTGTACAGGGCAACCCGATCTTCATCGAAGCCTTCAACGCGATGGGCGCCAACGGCATTGCCATGGACACCGGCGAAATCTTCAGTGCCTTGCAGACCGGCGTCATCGACGGCGCGGAAAACAACCCGCCGACGATGCTGGAGCACAACCACTTCCAGAACGCCAAGTTCTACACCCTCACCGAGCACCTGATCCTGCCCGAACCCATCGTGATGTCGAAGATCACCTGGAACAAACTCACGCCCGCCCAGCAAGACCTGGTGAAAAAAGCCGCCAAGGCCGCCCAGGCCGATGAGCGCGCGCTGTGGGACGCCAAGTCCGCCAGCAGCGAGGAAAAGCTCAAGAAGGCCGGCGTCGAGTTCATCACCGTCGACAAAAAACCCTTCTATGACGCCACCGCAGCGGTTCGCGCCAAGTACGGTGCGGCTTACGCCGACATCATCAAGCGCATCGACGCAGTCGAGTAATCACCCTTCCCTTTAGTCAGGCCCGGCGCGGTCGGCATCGACGCGCCCGGTTACGGTGAACGCCATGAAGAATTTAGTGCTGCGCATCAACGACCGCATTTACATGACCTGCATCTGGGTCGCCGGCCTCTCGGTCCTCGGGGTCGCGCTGATCATTCCCTGGGGCATCTTCGCCCGCTACATCCTCGGCACCGGCGCAAGCTGGCCGGAGCCCACCGCCATCCTGCTGATGCTGGTGTTCACCTTTATCGGCGCCGCCGCCAGTTACCGTGCCGGCGCGCATATGTCGGTGGCCGTAGTTACTGACCGCCTGCCAGCGCGCCAACGGCAAATCGTCGGCGTTATCACGCAACTGCTGATGGCCACCATCTGCCTGTTCATGACCGTCTGGGGCAGCAAGCTGTGCCTGTCCACCTGGAACCAGTTCATGAGTGCGATCCCCACCCTGCGCGTGGGCATCACCTATATGCCAATCCCGATCGGCGGGCTGCTGACGCTGGTGTTCGTGCTGGAAAAACTCTTGCTCGGTGACCAGAGCCAGCGCCGCGTGGTGCGCTTTGATCTGGTTGAAGAAAACGAAGGGGCTGCCTGATGGACGCATTGATGCTGCTGGGCAGTTTTATCGCCTTGATCCTGATCGGCATGCCGGTGGCCTACGCCCTCGGGCTGTCGGCGCTGATCGGCGCGTGGTGGATCGACATCCCGTTCCAGGCCTTGATGATTCAGGTTGCGGGCGGGGTGAACAAGTTTTCGCTGATGGCGATTCCGTTCTTTGTGCTGGCCGGAGCGATCATGGCCGAGGGCGGCATGTCACGCCGCCTGGTCGCGTTTGCCGGGGTGCTGGTGGGGTTTGTGCGCGGCGGCCTGTCGTTGGTGAACATCGTGGCGTCGACGTTTTTTGGCGCGATTTCCGGCTCGTCGGTGGCCGATACCGCCTCGGTCGGTTCGGTGTTGATCCCGGAAATGGAGCGCCGTGGCTACCCGCGTGAGTTCTCTACCGCCGTCACTGTCAGCGGCTCGGTGCAAGCCTTGCTGACGCCGCCCAGCCATAACTCGGTGCTCTACTCCCTGGCGGCCGGCGGCACGGTCTCGATTGCCTCATTGTTCATGGCCGGCGTGGTGCCTGGGCTGCTGATGAGTGCATGCCTGATGGTGCTGTGCCTGATCTTCGCGAAAAAGCGCAATTACCCCAAGGGCGAGGTCATCCCGCTTAAACAAGCGCTGAAGATCTGCGCCGACGCGCTCTGGGGCTTGATGGCCATGGTGATCATCCTGGGTGGCATCCTCTCGGGCATTTTCACTGCCACCGAGTCGGCCGCGATTGCCGTGCTGTGGGCATTTTTCGTGACCATGTTCATCTATCGCGACTACAAATGGCGTGAGCTGCCCAAGCTGATGCACCGCACGGTGCGCACCATTTCCATTGTGATGATCCTGATCGCCTTCGCCGCCAGCTTCGGCTACATCATGACCCTGATGCAGATCCCTGCAAAAATCACCACGCTGTTCCTGACCCTGTCGGACAACCGCTACGTGATCCTGATGTGCATCAACGTGATGCTGCTGTTGCTCGGCACGGTGATGGACATGGCGCCGCTGATCTTGATCCTCACCCCGATTCTGCTGCCGGTGATCCTCGGTATTGGCGTGGACCCGGTGCACTTCGGCATGATCATGCTGGTGAACCTCGGGATCGGCCTGATCACTCCACCCGTGGGTGCGGTGCTGTTTGTGGGTGCGGCGGTGGGCAAGGTCAGTATCGAGAAAACCGTGACGGCGCTGCTGCCGTTTTATGCGGTACTGTTCCTGATATTGATGGCAGTGACTTACATTCCCGCGTTGTCCCTGTGGCTTCCCGGGCTGGTGCTCTGATGATTGAACTGGAAGACAGCCTGACCCATCTCACCCTCGCCCCGGCCGTAGGTGGCAGCCTCGTCAACTGGACGGTGCGCGCGACCGGGCAGCCGCTGTTGCGCCATAGCGACGAAGCTGCGCTGAACACCGGGCTGCCGGGCAAGCTGGCGTGTTACCCGCTGGCGCCGTGGTCCAATCGAGTTGCCCACGGCGGTTTCGACAACCCCGGCGGCTGGCTGGCACTCACGCCCAACAGCCCGCTCGACCCGCTGCCGATTCACGGTTCGGCCTGGCAACAGGCGTGGCAGGTGGTCAGCCAGACGGCGGATGAAGTGGTGCTGGAGGTGGTGTGCGACACGCCGTTTGCCTATCGCGCCGAGCAGCGGTTTCGCTTACGTGGCGGCGAACTGAGTATCGAGTTGCGCGTAACGCATCTGGCCGAAAAAGCCGCGTGGCATGGCTTGGGATTGCATCCGTATTTGCCACGAAGGCCCGGCACGCGGTTGCAGGCCAAGGCTTCGCAGGTGTGGATGAGTGATGCGTCCAAGCTG
The DNA here is from genome assembly GCF_021605825.1 of Pseudomonas sp. PA-6-3C. Classification (NCBI taxonomy): domain Bacteria; kingdom Pseudomonadati; phylum Pseudomonadota; class Gammaproteobacteria; order Pseudomonadales; family Pseudomonadaceae; genus Pseudomonas; species Pseudomonas sp. PA-6-3C. The sequence continues at coordinate 3,719 of NZ_WKDV01000023.1, read as the reverse complement.
CCAACCGGGCTGGCGCCGGTGCCTGCCGAATGGGATTTCACTCAGCTCAAAGGGCTGCCGCAAGGCCTGGTGGACAATGGGTTTTGCCAGTGGGACGGGCGTTGCCGCATCGAACAGCCGGAGCTGGGCTATGCATTGGAGTGCCAGGCGAGCGGCGCCGATTACTTCCTGCTGTTCTGCCCGCCGGGGTTGGGGTTCTTTTGCATCGAGCCGGTGAGTCATCCGGTGAATGCGCATCACCTGCCGGGCAGGCCCGGCCTGAAGCTGCTGGAAAAAGGCCAGTCAACTCACCTCAATTTCACCCTGAAATACCAACCTTTATAACCCCAAAAAACCCTGTGGGAGCCGGGCTCGCCCGCGATGGCGGTGTGTCAGCCTGCACACCTGGACCTGATAAACCGCTATCGCAGGCAAGCCAGCTCCCACATTTTTGATCCGCATGGTGTCAAGGCGGGCTGTTTTTCAGGCGGCCCGCCGTGTCGATACTCACCACCACCGACAACCCCGGCCGCAGGCGCTCGCTCTCGGCCTGATCCGGGTCCACCGTAATCCGCACCGGCACCCGCTGCGCGATCTTCACAAAGTTGCCGGTGGCGTTATCCGCCTGCAACAGGCTGAACTCCGAGCCGGTCGCCGGGGAAATATGCTGCACCGTGCCGTGAAACTTGCGGTGGTTGAGCGCGTCCACGGTGAACGTCACCGGCTGGCCGACCTGCACATTGTCCATCTGGGTTTCTTTCATATTGGCGATCACCCACAACTGCGGCGGCACCAGCGCCATCAACTGCGCGCCGGAGTTGACGTAGGCACCCAGGCGCACACCGATCTGCCCCAGCTGGCCGTCACGCGGCGCAATGATGCGGGTGTTGGACAGGTCGATACGCGCCAGCTCCACGGCCGCATCGGCACTGGCCACCGCCGCTTCGAGGGAACCACGATTGACGATCACGGTTTGCAGGTCCTGACGGGCGATTTCCAGGTTGGCCTGGGCCTGAGCCACCGCCGCGACGGTCTGCGCATTCGCGGCGCGGGTCACGTCCAACTCGCGCTTGGACACTGAACCGTCGCTGATCAACTCTTCATTGCGGCGCAAGTCGGCGGTGCTTTTGCGCGCCTGGGCCTGGCTGTCCACCAGCGCGGCCTGGCGCAGTTTGATGGTGGCTTCGGCGCTGTTGCGCTGCTGCACCACATTGGCCAAGGAGGCTTTCTGCACTGCCAATTGCGCCAGCGCCTGGTCAAGACGCTGCTTGTAGATGCGGTCATCCAGGCGCACCAGCAGGTCGCCGGCCTTGACGTACTGGAAGTCCTGCACCGGCACTTCATACACGTAGCCACTCAATTGAGGGCCGATAATCGTCACTTGGCCGCGCACCAGGGCGTTCTCGGTGGTTTCCACCGCACTGCTGAAGGGTGGCAATTGCCAGGCATACAGCACGATCAACACACCGACGATGGCAATCGCGGCAAAACCCAGCGATGAGATGATGCGCACTCGCAGCGAGCGCGGCTCCGTGACGGTCGAGCCCGGTGGTGGCGTGCCTTCCGGAGTGGAGGCGATGGCGTTGGTCGTGGTCGTGGTGGTGGTTTCGGTCATGAAGTAACGCCGCTGGGTTGAACGGGAGGGGCTGCTGCTTTGGTGGTACTCATCAGCCACAGGCTGCGGGTGAAGATCCAGAGCATGGTGAGGATCGCGATGATCGCGATCAGCATGAATACGTCGTTGTAGGCCATCACATTCGCCTCACGCGTGGCCGCCGTGGCCAGGCTGCGAATGCCCATGAGGTTGCGCAGTTCCGGGTCGGCGATCACGCCGCCATAGGCCGAGCCACCGCTCTGCACCCGCGCCGCCACGCGTGGGTCCAGCAGGGTCAGGTGTTCGACGATCATGCTGGAGTGGTATTTCTCGCGCACGATCTGAAACGTGCCCAGCAACGCCGCGCCAATCAGGCCGCCGAGGTTCTGGCAGATGCCGAACATCACCGAGAAGCTCACCAGGTTGCGCGGGTTGGTCAATACGTTTTTTGTGCCCAGCACCATGGTTGGCCCCAGGAAGAAGGTGCCGCCAAAGCCTAGCAGGAACTGGCTGATATACAGGTTTTGCGGGCGGGTCAGGTTGCTGGAGAAACTGTCCATCACGGAGCCTGTGGCCATCAGCGCCAGGGAGATGATCAACGGCATCAGCAGGTGCGCCGGGTTGATCGTCAGCGCGCTGACCACCAGCCCGGCAATCGCCCCGGCCAGCATCACCACGTAAAGGGTGTGCATCTGCTGGTAGCTCATGTTCAACATCTGCATAAAGCCCACCGCACCGGTGGACTGCTCGGACAGCACCATGCGAATCAGCACCACCGCCAGCGCCAGGCGAATCATCGCCCCGCTGCCGAGCCAGCGCGTCATCAACATGGGGTTGGCGCGGTTATGCTCAATGGCCAGGCCGGCCATGATCAGCACCAGCGAACAGGCCGAGGCCACGCCGATCCAGGGCGCTTCCAGCCACCAGTCGATACGCCCCAACGACAGCACCGCGCAGAGCAACGCCACGCCGCTGGCAAGGATGGCAAAGGTGAGAAAGTCGAGTTTTTCAAAGGTTTTAAAACGGTCGCCGGGCGGCAGTTTGAGCATGAACACACAGCCCAGGCAGATCAGCGCCATGCCCAGCTCGAACAGGTACAGCCCGCGCCATTCGGCAATTTGCAGCAAGTCTTCAGAGAACAATCGCGCCAGCGGCAACGCCAACTGCGCAGTGCCCAGGCCCAGCACCAAGGCTTTGAGCCGCCACTTGGCGGGGAACGCCTGGATCATGTAGTACAAGCCCAACGAACTCAGCGCCGCACCGACCATGCCGTGAGCCGCCCGCACTGCAATCGCCGAACTCAAGTCGTTGACGAACAAATGGCCGAAGGTCACCAGCGCATACAGCACCAGGAACACCTCGGTAAACGCGCGCAGGCCGAACTGCTGACGAAACTTCACCAGCAGCAGGTTCATGCACACGTTGGTCATCACATAGGCGGCCGGCAGCCAGGCCATTTCTGCGGTGGTGGCGCCCAGTGCGCCTTGCAGGTATTGCAAGTTGGCAATCACTAGGGCATTGCCGAGCCCGCCGGTAATTGCCACCAGGATCCCGACCAACGCAAACAGCCAACGCTTGTGCGTAGGGTGCAGCGGCGTCGACGGCGAGCCGGGCAGGCTCGGCCGCTCGTGGGGTTGCCAAGTGTGGGGGGTGTATTTATCCATCGCATGACCTTGATGAGCCGACGTGCAAGGTCGGTAAATCCGTTACTCAGGGACCAGTAAACCTGAGAGGCGTTCATCTTGCCATGTCTCGTGCGGGCACGGTCAAAACTGTGGGGGCGGGCTTGCCTGCGATACAAACACCTCGGTGTGTCAGGTACACCGAGTTGATGCCATCGCAGGCAAGCCAGCTCCCACATTAGACCGAGTATGGCTCTGCTGTTGCTGTTGCTGTTGCTGTTGCTGTTGCTGTTGCTCCGGCCCTTACATCCTTTTCGATGACGAAGTCAGCGGTCTTTTGATCTGCGCTTTTGATCTTGATCTGAAATCGCCCCGTCAAACACGATGGCCGGAATTCGACAGGGATTTGGGGGGTAAACCGGCAGGGATGCCGGTTTAGCCGCGCTGGGCCAAGGATGGCCCATCGCGGCGGCCCCCCAAATCACTGGCGGATTGCGGGCATGCCGAGCCATAGCGAGGCACCG
>NZ_WKDV01000022.1:0-103819 GCF_021605825.1 Pseudomonas sp. PA-6-3C | reverse complement strand
ATTGTCTTCTACACCTTTATCGCGTTTATCTGCATCGGCCTGCCGATTGCGGTGATCCCAGGCTATGTGCATGAACAACTGGGCTTCAGCGCCGTAGTCGCCGGGGTCACCATCGGCTCGCAATACCTGGCCACCCTGCTCAGCCGCCCGATGGCTGGGCGCATGTCGGATAACGTCGGCACCAAACGCGCCATTGTGTTGGGTTTGGCTGGCATCCTGGTCAGTGGCGTGCTGACATTTTTCGCAACCTTGCTTGAAAGCATCCCCGCCGTGAGCCTTGGGGTGTTGATCGTCGGCAGGCTGTTGCTCGGCGTGGCCCAAGGCCTGATCGGCGTTGGCACCATCAGTTGGTGCATGGGCGCGGTCGGTGCCGAACACACGGCGCGCTCGATCTCCTGGAATGGCATCGCGTCCTACGGCGCCATCGCGATTGGCGCGCCGCTGGGCGTGGTGATGGTGGCCGATTATGGCTACACCAGCCTGGGCGTCGCGCTGTCCGTGTTGGCCGCCTTGGGCCTGGTGTTGATCCGCAATAAACCGTCGGTGCCGGTGGTGCGTGGCGAGCGGCTGCCATTCTGGTCGGTGTTCGGGCGCATCGCGCCGTTTGGCGCCAGCCTGTGCCTGGCGTCTATCGGCTACGGCACGCTGACCACCTTTATCACCCTGTATTACCTCAACCGTGGCTGGGTCGGTGCGGCGTACTGCCTGACGGTGTTTGGCGTGTGTTTTATCTTGTCGCGCCTGGTGTTTATCTCCGCCATCAGCCGCTTCGGCGGGTTCAGCGCGGCGATTGCCTGCATGACCATCGAGACCGTCGGCCTGACCCTGTTGTGGCTGGCGCCCTCCACCGGTGTGGCGCTGATCGGCGCCGGGCTGACCGGCTTCGGTTTGTCGCTGGTGTACCCGGCGCTCGGCGTGGAGGCCATCAAGCAAGTGCCCAACAGCAGCCGTGGCGCGGGGCTGAGTGCGTATGCGGTGTTTTTTGATCTGGCCCTGGCGATTGCCGGGCCATTGATGGGCGCCGTGGCACTGAACCTCGGCTATGGCTGGATCTTCTTCTGCGCCGCGCTGCTGTCGGTCACGGCCCTGTGCCTGACCGTGCAGCTCAAGCGCCGCGCTTACTGATCAGCGGTCTGCAAACCGGCGCGGGTCGACTGACCCAGGGTATGCACGAAGAAGCGCCCCGCCTCCGAGATCAGGTCGCGGTGGATGCCTTCGCGGTCGACACCGTCGGCATCCGTGCAAATCGCCGGCATGGCCAGCAGTTGGTCGCTGTCACACGGCGCCATGAACACAAAGTGCCCGGCCCCGGCCAATAGTTTGAAATCCGGCGGCTGCGGCAGTTTGCGCGCCAGGGCAGCGGCGTTCTTGTCCACGGCCACCAGCTTGTCGCCGTCGCCACTGTAGAGCAGCACCGGCACGTGCACATCGGCCAACGTGTGGCGGCCAAACATCAGGCTCAACGGCGCCATCAGCATCAAGGCGTGAATACGCGGGTCGGCTTGCGGCTGCAGGTCTTCACGGTCGACCACCAGTTCACCTTTGGTGGTGCAGGCGTCGCGGTCTTCCGGGCGCTCCTGGCAATAGCGGCGCAGGCGGTCGAAATCCGGCTTGGCACCGGCCAGGATCAGCGCGGTTTCGCCGCCGGCGGAATAACCGATGACCCCCACCTGGTCGACATTGACGAACGGCGACAGCATCGTGTCGCCCAGGGTCGCGGTAATGGCTGCGGAAATCTGAATCGGCCGCCCGTACAAGTTGCTCACCGTGCCCAGGCGGCTGTGATCCTTGTAGTTGTCGCCGGGATGCAGCACGGCTACCACTACAAACCCCTTGCGCGCCAGGGAAGTGGCCAGGTCGTGCAGCGCCAGCGGTGTACCGGTGTTGCCGTGGGACAACATCAGCATCGGGAAACGCCCGATGGCCACTTTGGAATCCTGGGTGGCAGCCACGTGGTAGGGACCCAACTGCGTGGAATGCTCGTCATCGGTGGACGGATAGAACGCGATGGCGTTCATCGGCTGCTGATCCAGCGGGTCGAGAAAACTCATGCGATGAAAGCCCACACTCCAATGCGGGTGCGGCGCCGGGGCGGCGTGCACTGAAATCAGGCCACCGAGCAGGGAAAGAACCAAAACAGCACAAAGACGCATCATGGGGATGTCCACCTTTGCTGCGCGACCACGTTCAACACCCGCGGCATGTCGGTTTGAAAAGTCCATGGGCCAAGGCACTCGCTCCGGGTGATAAACCCATGCGTGCATAACCTGGGCCAAAGTAATGACAGCGGGTAAACGAAAAAACTCCGTACTCCGGTCGCGTTCAGGCGATCAGAATACAGAGTTTAGGCGCCCCGGTTCAGATTGGAACCGAACAGAGGCGAACTTTACACAAGCCTTACGCGGCGGCGAACAATTGTTCGTTGATCACTACGTTGGCGTCGCTCAAGGCCTTGCTGCGAACTTCTTCACCGTACGCCAGGCCTTGGGCGCGGACAAATTCGATATCAGTGATGCCGAGGAAGCCAAACACCAGTTTCAAGTAATCCTCGTGCCCCACATTGCTCGCCTGGCCCGCATGCAGACCGCCAGCGGTGGAAACAATGATCAGCTTCTTGCCGCCGCACAGGCCTTCAGGGCCGGCTTCGGTGTAACGGAAGGTTTGGCCGGCCACGGCAATACGGTCGATCCAGGCCTTGAGCTGGGACGGCACCGAGAAGTTGTACATCGGCGCACCAATGACTACAGCGTCGGCGGCGATGAATTCAGCCAGGGACGTAGCGCTCAGTTCGGCCTCGTGTTTTTGTAAGGCGTCGCGCAATTCGGCAGCGGTACCCAGGGCGCCCAGGGTCAGGCCGGAAAAGTGGCTGATGCCTTCGGCAGCCAAGTCACGATAGGTCACTTCCACACCTGGCTCAGCCGCTTGCCAGGCCTTGACCACACCAGCGCTGAGCTGACGCGAAGCCGAGTTGTCGCCGAGGATGCTGGAATCGATATGCAACAGTTTCATGCGGGTTCTCCAAGTGAGGATCGCGGCTGGGCGATCGAATGAAGTTAATCCTACACATGAACCCAATAGTCGATTAGACGGCACAAATGTGATTGTTCGTCCTGCCAGCAGGACAATTAGCTCGCCAACTCAGTGCGAAGACACATAAATCAATGCCGACGTAGGCGCCGGCAGCGCATAGGTGCGTTTCATCCACTGAATCTCCTCCTGGGGCGTACGCCCGAACAAGCGCTTGAACTCTCGGCTGAACTGCGAGGCGCTTTCATAGCCCACCTGAGCACACGCCGTGGCGGCAGTGATGTCGTTGCGCAGCATCAGCAAACGCGCCTGGTGCAGGCGCGTGGACTTGAGGTATTGCATCGGTGAGGTGTCGGTGACCGTGCGAAAGTGCGCATGAAAACTCGGCACGCTCATCATCGCCTCGCGCGCCAACGCTTCCACGTCCAGGTGCTGGTGGTAGTCCCCATGAATCTTGCGGATTGCGCGTGCCACCTTGCCGAACTGGCCTTGGCGGTTAAGCGCGGCGCGCATCGAACCACCCTGCTCGCCTGTAAGGATGCGGTAGTAGATCTCGCGCATCAGCGCGGGGCCGAGAACCTGTGCCTCCATCGGCGCACTCATGGCTTCGAGAAACCGCAGCAGCGACTCACTGAGTTTGTCGTCCATGGGCGAGGAATACATGCCGCGCGGCTTGGCTTCGAGCAATTCGGGAAACGCATCCAGCGCCAACATCAATTCGGCGGCGAGGGTGAAATCCAGGCGCAAGTACACCGCCAGCATCGGCTCTGCTTCGCTGGCCTCGGTTTCCATGGTGAACGGCACCGGCACCGACACCACCAGGTAATGCTGGGCGTCGTACAGGTAAATCTCTTCACCCAGGTAACCGCGCTTGCGCCCCTGGCAGACGATCACGATGCCGGGGTCGTACAGCACCGACACCCGGTGCAGCGGCCGATTTGAGCGCAGGAAACGCACATCCTCCAGAGCGCTCAGGTTATAGCCTTCGACAGGCGCCAAGCGCCCCATCAGCTCGATGATTTTTTGGGTGCGGCCCATGGCGCATGGCTCCTGGCGAAAACAGCACGGTACTGCGCAAACACCGGTATGGCTATGCACTCATAGGAATAGGCAATCAGCACATTGGAATGGATATTCGCTCAACCCGCAGTGTTCCGTAGCCTGAAACAGCACTTTCAGCCTTCGGAGTTTGCCCATGCTTATCGTCTACAACCCTGCCACTGGCGAAGAAATCGGCCGTGTGGCCAAGCACACCTCAGCCCAGGTCAAGGCCGCCGTTGACCGCACCTGCGCCGCCTTCCCCGAATGGTCCGGCAAACTCGCCAAGGAGCGCAGCGACATTCTGCGCCGCTGGCACGACAGCGTTAAGGCGGACAAGGAGGCCTTCGCCGAACTGCTGTGCCGTGAAAACGGCAAGTGCCTGAGCGAAGCCCGAGGTGAAATCGACTACGGCCTGGGCTTTATCGAGTGGTACGCCGAAGAGGCCAAACGCGTTTATGGCGACACCATTCCCACCCACGACCGCAATGCCAATGTCATGGTGACCAAAGAAGCCATCGGCCCCGTAGCGGCCATTACGCCGTGGAACTTCCCGTTCATGATGATCACCCGCAAAGTCGCCACGGCCCTGGCCGCCGGCTGCACCATGGTGATAAAGCCCGCCGAAGACACACCGCTCACCGCCCTCAAGCTGCTGGACTACGCACGCAAGGCCGGTATCGAAGCCGGTGTGCTTGAAGTGGTGGTGGGTGATCCCAAGGAGATCGGCCTGATCCTCACTGGCGACCCACGTATCCGCAAGATCTCGTTCACCGGCTCCACCGGTGTGGGCAAATTGCTCGCAGCGCAGTGCGCAGCGACTATCAAGAAGATGACCCTGGAGCTGGGCGGCAATGCGCCGTTTATTGTGTTTGAGGACGCCAACCTGGATGAAGCGGTAAAAGGACTGGTCGGCGCCAAACTGCGCAACTCGGGCCAGGTGTGCATCTCGCCGAACCGGATCTTTGTGCAGCACAGCATTCTCGAAGACTTTATCGAACGCATGAAGGCTGCCGTCGCCAACATCGAAGTGGACCAGGGCCTGCGCGAAGGCTTTGTGGTCGGGCCGCTGGTCAATCAACTGGGTTTTGACAAAGTCGTGCGTCTGGTCGAGGACGCCAAGGCGGCGGGCGCCAAGGTGCTGATGGGCGGCAAACCCCACGCCAAGGGCGGGCTGTTCTATGAACCGACCGTATTGACCGGCTTGCAGGACGATTCACCGCTGGCGACCGAGGAGATCTTCGGCCCCGTGTTCGCCGTCTACTCGTTCAAGGACGAAGAAGAAGTCATCGCCCGCGCTAACCAGACCGAGTTCGGCCTGGTGGCCTATGCCTACACCAGCGCGCTGGGCCGGTCGTTGCGCCTGTCACGTCAACTGGAGGCCGGCATGGTGATCCTCAACTCGGGTTCTGTGGGCACGGCGTCGGTCCCGTTTGGTGGCATCAAGCAGTCCGGCTATGGGCGTGAAGGCAGCTATTACGGGATCGAGGAGTACGTGCACGTGAAGTATGTGTTGATGGCGGGGGCGCAGTTCTAAGCCCTCTCACCCTCCAAAAGCCAGTGCCTGCAAGGTGCTGGCTTTTTTTAGGCTGGATTTGCGCACGCCACACGCGGATAGTTCGTCCCACTGACAGGACAATAGGTTGACCATGCAAGACCTCAACGACCTCTACTACTTCGCCAAAGTCGTCGAAGCCGGCGGCTTTGCGGCGGCCGGCCGGCTGCTGGGGATTCCCAAGTCACGGCTGTCGCGGCGCATCGCTGAACTGGAAGAACGCCTTGGCGCCCGCCTGTTGCAACGCACCACGCGGCAATTGACCCTCACTGCCGTCGGCGAGCGCTACCTGCGCCATTGCCAGGCGATGCTGCTGGAAGCGGAAATGGCCGACGAGGCCGTGGCCAGCATGTCCAGCGAACCCCGCGGGCGCCTGCGCGTGAGTTGTCCGGTGGGCATGGCGCAGCACATGTTGCCAGGCATCGTTGCCGGCTTTCTCGCCGCTCACCCACTGGTGCAGCTGGAGATGACCCTGGTCAACCGACGCGTCGACCTGGTGGCCGAAGGTATCGATGTGGCCCTGCGCGTGCGCGAGTTGGGCGATGAAGACCCGTTGCTGGTGACCAAGCGCCTGCGCCAGGCCCAGACAGTCTTGGTGGCCAGCCCGCAGTTCCTGCAAGGCCGCCAAATCAACACCCCGGACGATCTCAAGCAATTGCCGGTACTCGCTGCGCTTGAGGCCGATCGCCTGGTGCACTTGCGGTTGATCGACCCGCAGGGCAATACCGAAAACCTATCCATGGAAGCGCGCCTGGGCATCGACGACTTTATCGTGCGCAAAGCCTGCGCCTTGCAGGGCCTGGGCTTTACCCTGCTGCCAATGATGTATTGCGAAGAGGAGCTGGCCAGCGGCCAATTGGTGCAGTTGCTGCCGCAATGGTCTTCGCCGGGCGGCTGGTTGCAGGCGGTCTACCCGCACCGCCGTGGCGTGTTACCGGCGATTCGGGCCTGGATCGACTATCTGGAAGAAGCCTTCAAGGGTTGCGGAGACCGTTTGCTATGAAGATGAGCGAAGCACAAGTCGCGGCATTCTGCCTGGGCCTGCCCGGCGCGCGGGAAGACTACAAATGGGGCGGCGTGCGCGTGTTCTCGATTGCCGGCAACAAGATGTTCGCCCTGCAGAACCTGCGCGGTGACTCGCTGGCGTTCAAGGTCGACAAGGAGCTGTTCCTCGGCCATGTGGACCGCCCTGGCATCCACCCCGCGCCGTACCTGGCGCGGGCGCAGTGGGTGATCATGAACACGCCCTACCCGCTGGGCGCCGAGGAACTGCGTGGCCTGTTGCAGCGCTCGCACCAGTTGGTGGTAAGCAAATTGCCCAAGCGCGCGCAGGTGGGACTGAAGCTGGATTGATGGTTCAACGCGCAAACGGCAGTGCGCGCTCAATGGCCATCGCCGCCCCCAGCGCCAAATGCTCGTGCCAGGGCCGTGCAACGATCTGTACACCCACCGGCAAACCCGAGTCAGCAGTACCGGCGCGCACCACCACACAGGGCCAGCCGGCCAGGCTGTATGGCAGCGTATGGCTGAACAACCCTGGCCGGGCGGTGCCCAGCAGCGGCGCCGAGGCCGCGTCAACCGGGCACAGGATAATGTCGTAGTCCGCCATGAACCCCAGCATGGCACTGCGAAACTGATCCCAATCCGAGAGCAACTGTATCGCCTGTGCCCCGGAGCCTTTGCCCATTGCCCAGTAGCGCTCGGTAATATCGCGAGCATTACGTAATGCCGAAGGGAACGCCTGACGGACCACGGCGCCCGCACCTGCCAGCAAGTCGGCAGCCACCTGCAGCGTGACCTGGGTACATGTGTCTACCGGTTCGATGCCGCCCTCGCTGTACCAGGCGACGCGCAAACCATTCAGTGCCTGTGGAGGCATATCCGGCAGCGGCATTGGAATCACCCCACAATCGTGCCCATCCTCACCGGCGATCACCCGGAACACCAGGTCCAGGTCTTCGACATGCCGGGCCATCGGGCCGATCTGGCTGCGGCTATCACTCAACCCACCCGGGTGATCGAAAACCCCGGTGTTGGGCACCCGGCCCGTGGTGGGCTTCAAGGTACTGACCCCGCAAAAATGCGCCGGTATGCGCAGGCTGCCACCCGAATCGCTGCCCAGCCCCAGCGGCGAAAGGCCGGCAGCCACCGCAGCAGCTTCGCCACCGCTGCTGCCGCCGGGGCCATGGGACAGCGCATGCGGGTTACGGGTAGCGCCGTAGACCGGGTTATCGGTCACTCCACCGCCACCGCCCGGCGGGCAGTTGCTTTTACCCAAAAGAATGGCGCCGGCCGCTTTCATGCGCGTCACTGCAACAGCATCGTGCTGAGGACAATAATGAGCCCGATCAACCAGACCCGCTGCCGACACCACCCCACGGGTATCGAAAACATCTTTGACCGTGAAGGGAACGCCCTGCAACACGCCGCCATACTCGCCTTGGGCGATAGCACGATCAACCGCCCAGGCATCGGCCAACGCCGTATCGGCACAGACCTGCACCAGCGCGTTGACCGAGGGGTTGAGCGCCTCGATACGCGCAAGGTAAAAGCTGACGATAGCGGTGGAAGTAAACTTGCGCTGTTGAATCAGCGCTGCAAGCTCAGTTGCCGAATGATGGAGCAATGAATCTGAAAAAGACATTCGTGTGGGCCCCGTGCGCTCAAGTGCCCGAAGCATAACGCGAGCCTGTTGCCGGTTTACAGGGCCGTCTGGGTAAGTTGCCTCCCGCAATCGCGTAGGAAATATCCCAGACGCCTCAACACTATAAAACCGAGAGCAGCGTGCCGCCCAGGAGCAACTGGTCCAGCCAGAACACTTGGTGCAGCAACACAATCACCCAGAACAGCACCTGATACGACACCTTGCGCGTCTTGTGGCGAAACACCTGCTGGGCAATCAGCGCCCCCGGCCAACCGCCCGCCAGCTCCACGGCATGCAGGATATTTTCGCGCACGCGCGGGCCTTCGGCTTGGGCCTTGCGTTTGTCGCCCCAGTACAGGAAAAACGCCACCACGCTGACCACGCCATAGGCGGCCAGCGGGATCAGCGTCTCGCCGCGATGCCACAACAGTGCCGCGCCAGTCAGCGGCGCGGCGCATAGCAAAACAAAGATGAACGCCTTCAAGCGCGGGTGTTGAATGCTCATGGCTTGACCGCCGTCCAGTCGATCCAGCCAAACTGCCAGGTCGCCAGGATCACCAGGCCAAACGCAATCCGATACCAGGCAAACGCCGCGTAACTGTGGCTGGCGATGAACTTGAGCAACGCCTTGACCGCAATCATCGCGAAGATGAACGAGGTGACAAAGCCGATGGCAAACACCGGCACGTCATCGGGCTGGAACAGGTGACGGTACTTGTAGCCCGAATACACCGCCGCGCCGACCATGGTCGGCATGGCCAGGAAGAACGAGAACTCGGTGGCGGTCTTGCGCGACAGGCCGAACAACAGGCCGCCGATAATGGTCGCGCCGGAGCGCGAAGTGCCTGGAATCATTGCCAGGCACTGGGCCACACCGACCTTGAGCGCGTCTTTCCAGGTGATCTCATCCACCGTTTCAGCGTGCACTGCATGTTGGCGGCGCTCGGCCCACAGCATGATCACCCCGCCCACCACCAGCGCGGTGGCCACCGTGATCGGGTTAAACAGGTAATGCTTGATCAGGTCGGCAAAAATCACCCCCAACACCACCGCCGGCAGCACTGCGATGATCAGGTTGACGGTAAAGCGCTGGGCGTTGCTCTGGGTCGGCAAGCCGATCACCACGTCGAGGATCTTGCGCCGAAACTCCCAGACCACCGCGAGGATCGCGCCCAGTTGAATAATGATGTTGAACGCTTCAAAGCGTTCTCCGCCGAAGCCGATCAAGTCGGCGACGATAATCTGGTGCCCGGTGCTGGAGATCGGCAGGAACTCGGTCAGCCCCTCCACCACGCCAAGAATCAATGCCTGTATGGCGGTCCAAAAATCCATGTATCCCCCAAAGGTCATGCGCTGCGGCATGCCTTGTCTGTCTTTTTAATGTTCACTGACCACGTGCAATCGTGATGCGCTGCGGATTTTCACCAGCCGTGCGCAAAAATTTCGTGAAAAATCAGGGAGTACTCAGGTTTTTCGATTACAGGCCGAAAGCCTATCAGACAAGCTGGAATTGTCGATGCAGCACACAATTATAAAAAGCACGGAGTGACAGGACGATGAACAGTTTGCGCAGCATGTCGATCAGCCGCCGTCTTTGGCTGATCCTGATAGTCGCCGTGTTGATGCTGCTAACCTTGGGGCTGTTGATGCTAAAGCAGATCCATGGCGACCTCTACCAGGCCAAACGCCAGCAGACCCAGCACGTGGTGCAAACCGCCAGCGGCGTGCTGGCTTACTACCAGAACCTTGAAAAAACCGGCGTTCTCACCCGCGAGGCCGCGCAACAGCAAGCCCTCAGCGCAGTCCGTGGCTTGCGCTACGACCACGATGATTACTTCTGGATCAACGACCTGACGCCCGTGATGATCATGCACGCGGCCAACCCCAAGCTCGACGGCCAGAACCTCTCGGCCATCCGCGACCCGGACGGTTTTGCGGTGTTCAATGAATTTGTGCTCCTGGCCAAGGCCAAGGGCGCCGGCATCGTCAACTATCGCTGGCCCAAACCGGGCGCCGACGCGCCGGTGGAGAAGACCTCGTATATCCAACTGTTCGAGCCGTGGGGCTGGATTATCGGCTCGGGCGTGTACGTGGACGATGTGCAGGCCGAATTCACCGGCCAGGTGTGGAAAGCCTCGTTGATCGGCCTGGGCATTGCGCTGCTGATGGCGCTGTTGGTGATCCTGATCGCGCGCAGCATTGTGCATCCATTGCAGGCGGCAGTGAATGCCATGGGCAATATTGCCAGCGGCGAAAGCGACCTGACCCGCACCCTCGACACCCACGGGCGCGACGAGGTCACTCAATTGTCGCAGCACTTCAATAGCTTTACCGCCAAGCTGCGCCAGGTGGTCGGCCAGTTACAGGAGTGTGCCAACGCGCTGGGCCAATCTTCCACGGAACTGGGCACCAATGCCAGCCAGGCCCACGACCGTAGCCAGCAACAATCCCAGCAGATGGAGCTGGTGGCTACCGCGATCAACGAAGTGACCTATGGCGTGCAGGACGTGGCAAAAAATGCCGAGCATGCCGCCAGCGAAATGCGCGACGCCCAGGCCCAGGCGCAGCAGGGCCAGGTGAATATCGACGGCAGCCTGCAACAGATCGACCAGCTCTCCAGCACCATCAGCCAGGCCGTGGAGGTGATCCGCACGCTGTCCAGTGAAAGCACACAGATTGGTGGTGTGCTGGAAGTGATCCGTTCGATTGCCGACCAGACCAACTTGTTGGCCCTCAACGCCGCCATCGAGGCGGCGCGTGCCGGTGAACAGGGTCGCGGGTTTGCCGTGGTCGCCGATGAAGTGCGGCTGTTGGCCCAGCGCACGCAGAAATCCACCGCCGAAATCCAGGTGATGATTGAGCGCCTGCAAGGGCATTCGGAAGCGGCGGTCAAAGTGATCAGCGACAGCCACAGTGCCTCGCAACTGACCATTGAACAAGCTGGCCAGGCAGGTGCGAGCCTCACCGCCATTGGCCAGGCGTTGCGCAACCTCAATGGGCTGAATGCCTCGATCGCCAGCGCGACCTTGCAACAGGCGCACGTGGTGGAGGATATCAACCAGAACGTCACCCAGGCGGCGGGTTTGTCCCACAGCACGGCGCTGGCGGCGGAGCAGTCCAGTGTGGCGAGCGCGCATTTGCGTGGGTTGAGTGAGCAGCTTGGAGGGTTGTTGCGCCAGTTCAAGATCTAGCACTCATGCTCGTTCCCACGCTCCGCGTGGGAACGCCGCCACGGACGCTCTGCGTCCAGGCCTGACGCGGAGCGTCTGGGGATGCATTCCCACGCAGAGCGTGGGAACGAGCATTCCTCCGTCCCACCATCTTGGTTACAATCACCGCCCTCACCCACTCTCCCAAGGAACCGCCATGTCCGGGCTTGAATTGTTCGCCGCCGCCCTGGGGGTGATCGCTGTCTGGCTGACGGTCAAGCAAAACCCCTGGTGCTGGCCCATCGGCCTGGTGATGGTGCTGCTCTACACCTGGGTGTTCTTCGACGTAAAACTCTATTCCGACATGCTCCTGCAAGTGGTCTACGCCGCCCTGCAACTCTACGGCTGGTGGCAGTGGACCCGCGCCGGTGAGGTCGCGCAGGGTCGCCAGGTCACCAGCCTGGGCTGGTCCGCGATCATGGTCAGCCTCACCGTCGGTGCCGTGTTCAGTGGCCTGCTCGGCGCCGCCATGGCCCACTGGACCGATGCCGCGCAACCCTGGCTCGACGCCGCACTCACCGGTTTCAGCCTGGTGGCGCAAATGTGGATGGCGCAAAAACGCGTGCAATGCTGGCCGCTGTGGATCGCCGTGGACGTGATCTTCGTCGGCCTGTTCCTCTACAAAGGCCTCTACCTTACCGCCGCGCTGTATGCACTGTTCACCGCGATCGCCGTACAAGGCTGGCGTGAATGGCGCGCCGACCCGGCGTTGCACGCATGAAAGTGGTGGTACTGGCCGGCCCCGAATCCAGCGGCAAAAGCTGGCTGGCCGCGCAACTGCACGCCCGTTTCGGTGGGTTGATGGTGGGTGAATACGTGCGCTACTTCATCGACCATTACCAGCGCGACACTACCCTGGCGGACATCCCGGCCATCGCCCGTGGCCAACTGGCCTGGGAAGACGCTGCGCGCGCCGAGCAGCCTCGCCTGCTGATCCTCGACACCCACCTGCTGACCAACAAACTCTGGAGCCAGACCCTGTTCGGTGATTACCCGGCGTGGCTGGATGATGAGTTGCTGGCCCGCCATTACGACCTGCACCTGTTGCTGTCCCCCGAGGACGTGGAATGGAGCGCCGACGGCCAGCGCTGCCAGCCGGAACTGGCGGATCGCCGGGTGTTTTTCCAGGGCAGCCTGGACTGGATCGAACAGCATCAGCAACCCGCCCTGGTGATTCGTGGCGACTGGGAAGCACGCCGCGCCATAGCCTTTGAGGCGGTCGAGCAACTGCTTGCCCAGCCGTGCCGAGGACATCTTGCATGACCATCTCACTGCGTATCGCCATTGTCGGCGCCGGCCCCGGCGGTTTGACCTTGGCGCGTATCCTCCACCGCCACGGCGTGGCCGCCTGCGTATTCGAACGCGAACGCGGGCCTCTGGAACGCCCCCAGGGCGGCACCCTGGATCTGCATGTCGAATCCGGCCAACTGGCGCTGCAGCAGGCCGGGCTGGAAGACGCCTTCCGGCGTATCGCGCGCTATGAAGACCAAGGTGCGCGCCTGATGGATCAGCACGGCCATCTGCTGTTCGAAGCCCCCAACCCCGATGACGGCGAGCGCCCGGAAGTCGACCGCACCCAATTGCGCCAGATCCTGCTGGATTCGCTGCCTGAAGGCTGTGTGAAATGGGGTGTGAACATCAATGACATCCGCCCGGCCGGTGTTGCACGCTGGACACTGCATCAAGGCGAGATCACCCACGGCCCCTTCGACCTGGTGGTCGGTGCCGATGGCGCCTGGTCCAAACTGCGCCCATTGCTCTCGCCCTACCTGCCGCAGTACAGCGGGCTGACGTTTATCGAATTCGGCATCGATGATGTCGACCGCCAACACCCGCACATTGCCACGCTGGTGGGGCGCGGCAGCCTGCAAGTGCTGGGCGGCGCCAAAGCGATCATCGTGCAGCGCAACGCCCATGCGCATCTGCGCGGGTATGCGATTTTTCGCGTGCCCACCGAGTGGGCAGCCGACCACCTCAGCCTGCCTGCACTCAAGGCTCAGTTTGCAGGCTGGCACCCGGACATTCTGGCGCTGTTTGAAGCGGCAAATGCAACCGTCCTGGCCAGGCACATCCACGCCCTGCCGGTGGGCCATCGCTGGGTCCACCGCCAGGGGTTGACGTTGATTGGGGATGCGGCGCACCTGATGTCGCCGTTTGGCGGCGAAGGCGTAAATGCCGCGATGCTCGATGCGGCCGAACTGGCCCAGCACCTGCTCCACACGCCTGACTGCTCAGCCGCAGTGCAGGCGTATGAAAACCACATGTTCGAACGGGTGATACCGGCAGCCCAGGGCAGCGCCGAGGGCGCCGCCATCCAGTTATCCCACGACAGCCTGGCGCTGTCCCTGGCCTTCCTGAATCAACACCTCACACCTCAGTAACCGAGCGACAATCCGGTATTGCGGCGTGGGTCGTTAGCCCCGTAGAAACGGTTGTTGCCCACGGGCTTGCCACCCAGCGAAGGCGCACCCACCAGGATCGCCGCCAAGTGGTTGGCATCCTGGGGGCCGGCAAACTTGTGGCCCCAGCTTTCCAGAATCTTCTGGGTGTCAGGGCTTACCGCGAAGGTTTCCAGGTTGGTGGTTTCAGGCATCCACTGCTGGTGGAAGCGTGGCGCGTCCACGGCTTCCTGGATGTTCATCTTGTAGTCGATGACATTGAGGATGGTCAGCAAGGTCGCGGTGATGATCCGGCTGCCGCCCGGCGTACCGACCACCATCACCGCCTTGCCATCCTTGGTGACGATGGTCGGGCTCATCGACGACAGCGGCGCCTTGCCCGGTGCGATGGCGTTGGCTTCGCCCTGCACCAGCCCGTACATGTTCGGCACACCGACCTTGACGGTGAAGTCGTCCATTTCATCGTTGAGGATCACCCCGGTCTTGCTCGCCATCACGCCGGCACCGAACCAGTCGTTGAGGGTGTAGGTCACGGACACCGCGTTACCCCACTTGTCGACGATCGAATAGTGCGTGGTGTTGTTGCCTTCATGGGGCGACACACCCGGCTTGATCGCCTGGGAATCACCCGCCTTCTGCGGCTCAATGGCGGCACGCAGCTTGGCGGCGTAGTCCTTGTCCAACAGGTGCGCGATAGGGTTCTTGACGAAATCCGGGTCACCCAGGTAGCTGTTACGGTCCACGTAAGCGTGACGCATCGCTTCGATCTGGTAGTGCAGGCCTTGGGCCGAGTGATAGCCGAGGTCGGCCATCGGGTAACCTTCGAGGATGTTCATGATCTGGCAGATCACCACACCGCCGGAGCTTGGCGGCGGTGCCGAGACCACGTGGTAGCCACGGTAGTCGCACTCGATGGGCGCCAGCTCGCGAGTCTTGTATTTGTCGAGGTCGGCCTGGGTGATGATGCCCTTGCCGGCCTGGCTGGAATCCACCAGCGCCTTGGCCACCCAGCCTTTATAAAAGCCGTCGGTGCCCTTGGCGGAGATTTCCTTGAGGGTCTTGGCCAGGTCTTTCTGCACCAGTTTCTGGCCGACCTGCATCGGTTGGCCGTTGTGCAGGAAGATCCCGCGCAGGTCTTTGTCTTTTTCGAACTCGCCGGTGGCGGTGTGCAGCAGGTCGATATCGCCCTGCTCCAGTTCAAAGCCGTTTTCGGCCAGTTTGATCGCCGGGGCAATCACCTGGGCGCGCTTGAGGGTGCCGTATTTGTTCAGCGCGGTTTCCATGCCGGACACGGTGCCGGGTACGCCGACGGCCAAGTGGCCCTTGGCGCTGAGGCCGTCGATCACCTTGCCGTCTTTGTCCAGGTACATGTCGGCAGTGGCCGCCAGCGGGGCTTTTTCACGGAAGTCCAGGAAGGTCTTGCGCCCATCTGCCAGCTGCACGGTCATAAAGCCGCCGCCACCGAGGTTGCCCGCTGCCGGGTACACCACGGCCAGCGCATAGCCCACGGCAACCGCCGCATCCACTGCGTTGCCGCCGGCCTTGAGTACATCCACGCCAACATGAGTGGCCAAATGCTGGGCGGTCACCACCATGCCGTTTTCACCGGCCACCGGGGCCTGTGAGGCGGCTTGCACGCCGTTGACCGTCAACACCAGCGCAGTGGCAATCAGGGTACGGCTGAAGGGTTGGTATTTCATCCATGGCTACTCTATTTATTGAGGTGCACCAAAATAGCCCGACTAGGATCCAATCCCCAGCGCAATGGCGTTTTTATTACAGAACTTGTCGGTCATAGAACGGGCACGAAAAAGCCCATGCTATATTTCGCGCCCAGACTGGCGGCAAGGCGCTTTGTGATGGCGATCAAGAAGACCGGAATTCGAGCGCAACAGGCCGACCAGACACGTGCGCGTATCTTGCAGGCGGCAGTCAAGGTGTTCACTCGCGACGGCTATTCCGGTGGGCGCGTCGACACTATTTCCAAGGCCGCCGACTCCAACGACCGCATGCTTTATTACTATTTCGGCAGCAAGGAACACCTGTTCGTCTGTGTGCTGGAACATGTCTATGAACAGTTCAATAAAGCCGAAAGCAAACTCAAGCTGGACCTGGGAGACCCCGTGCAAGCCTTGCGCGAACGGGTGGCATTTATCTGGAGCTACTACGTCAAGCACCCCGAGTTTGTGGCGATCCTAAGCATCGAGAATCTGCACCAGGGCAAGCATGCCCAGCAGTCCGGCGAAATGCGCAGGCTGTCGGGCGAAGCGGTTGGCGTGTTGCGCCCGATCATCGAAGCCGGCCAGGCCCAAGGTGTGTTTCGCCAGGACATCGACCTCAAGCACGTGTATTTGATGATTGCCTCGCTCTGCTACTTCTACAACTCCAACCGCCACACGCTCAGTTCGTTCCTGGGTGAAGACTTGGGGGATAAGGAGCATCAGCAGGATTGGCTGGGGTTTATCAGTGACTTGGTGCTGCGTGGTGTAACGCCGATTCCACTGTAGCAACCGGCTCATCCTGTGGGAGCTGGCTTGCCTGCGATGGCCATAGGTATCTACACAACTTTTGAAGGCAGCCAATTTCTCCTGTGGCGAGCAGGCTTGTCGAATCGTCGCACCGCCTGCGTTGGGCTGCGAAGCAGCCCCAAACCCAGTCGCTGAGTTCTTTCAGGAAAATTGCAGTGCCTTTACTGGGGCCGCTTCGCAGCCCAACGCAGGGCAAGCCTGCTCGCCACAACAGCCCACTTACAACAGACTTCGTGTTAACCGGTTGTGTAGATGCCTATGCTGCGATGGCGGTCTTTTGGTGTACATATCCGTCACCGCAGCAACGGATATACACCCATAGCCCCTCTCAAAAGCACCACCGAAACAAATAAAACAATCCCATGCTCAACAGCACCGTAATCAACACGCTACGCGTCCAAAACATCAAGGCCACCGCGCAGACTCCCGCCAGCAAGTAAGGATTCGTGGGGCTCAAATTCAGCGTGTGATCAGCGAGAAAAATAATCGGCCCGCAGATCGCCGTCAGCATGCCCGGCACCGCAAACCCCAGGAACTCCCGCGCCCCCCGATTAAGCCGTACCGGCAGGCGCGGCTCGATAAACAGGTATCGGTTAAGAAAAACCACCAGCCCCATGGCCACAATCATGATGTAGATCACTTCTGCCCTACCCCCAGCCGCTTGCAGGCAAACCCCGCACTCATGCCCAACACCCCGGACACCACCACCGCCGACTCCCAGTGCAAAAAGCTCAACCACACCGAAAACAGCAACGACACCGCCACGCACACAACCGTCGGCACATCACGCACCACGGGTGTGATCAACGCGATAAAGGTGGCGGCAATCGAAAACTCCAACCCCAACTGGTCAAGCCCGGGAATGCTTTTGCCAAGCACGATGCCAGCCAGGGTGAAGAGGTTCCAGGCGATGTAGAACGTCAGGCCCACCCCCAGCGCATACCAGCGATTGAACGTCTCGCGGTCATAGTGGTTGACCAGCGCGAAGAACTCATCGGTCAGCAGAAAGCCCAAGCTCATGCGCCAGCGGGCGTTGAGTGACGAGAGTGTCGGGCGCATGTGCATGCCGTAGAGCAAATGTTGGGAAGTCAGCAGCAGCGTGGTCAGCACGATCGAGATCAGGCTGGCGCCGCTCTTGACCATGCCGATGGCCACCAGCTGCGCGGCACCGGCAAACACGATGGCGGACAAGCCCTGGGCCTGCAGCGGGGTAAATTGCGCATCAATGGCCATGGAGCCGGCGAGCAGCCCCCACGGCGCACAGGCCAGGGATAACGGGATAACGGCGATAGCGCCGCGGGCGAAGGCGTAATGCGGTAAGGCAGTGGGCATGGAGACGGCTCATCGACAGACAGTCGACAAGCATGCCAGCGTTTAAAGCGGGTTGTCTTGAACGATCTTGCTCACTCAGGCGAGCTTGACCGATACCTGCTCCACCGAGTCGCGCGCCTCACGCAATTCATGGGCGTCCTGATTGAGCCGGTGAATGGTGTTGAGCAGGCGTTGGCGCAGCACTTCATCGCCGAGCTTTTCGACGGCGCGCATCAGGTCAAACGCCGCGGTTTCGTTATTGTCCGCGACGGAATCGAGGGTCTTGCGCAGGTTGCGAGTGGCACGGGTCACGCGGGTTCATCCTTCATCAGCAATGGGCAGGCACTTTAGGACATTCGTGTTTCATTTTAATTTCAGTCACTTGTGGTGGATTGAGCGGGGTTTGATCCACATCAATCGAATTCAGGAATTGACCTACATATATGGATATTCGTATATTCGGATAACCATATACAAAGAAGACCCTGATCATGTCGGCCCCCTTCTCACCGCCCACCCTGTTCAAATGCCTGGCTGACGCGACTCGCGCCCGCTTGACGTTATTGATCCTGCGCGAAGGCGAACTTTGCGTGTGCGAACTGATCCATGCTCTGGACGACAGCCAACCAAAGATCTCCCGGCACCTGGCGCAACTGCGCAGTTGCGGGCTGCTGCTGGATCGTCGTCAGGGCCAATGGATCTACTACCGCATCAACCCGGCACTGCCCGCCTGGGTCACGCAAGTGCTGGACACTACCTTGCAAGCCAACCAACCCTGGTTGCACCACGACGCACAGCGTCTTGATGCCATGGGTGACCGACCACAACGGGCCAGCACCTGCTGCTGAGCCATCGGAGCGTTTATTCATGCTTGTCGCAATTGGCATTTTTATCTTCACCATCGTTCTGGTCATCTGGCAGCCCAAAGGCCTCGGGGTCGGCTGGAGTGCAAGCATGGGCGCCATTCTGGCCCTGGCCTGCGGGGTGATCAGCCTGGCGGATATTCCGGTGGTGTGGCACATCATCTGGAACGCCACCGGCACCTTTGTTGCGCTGATCATCATCAGCCTGCTGCTCGACGAAGCCGGCTTCTTTGCCTGGACCGCCCTGCACGTGGCGCGCTGGGGCCGTGGGCGTGGCCGGCGGCTGTTTGCCTATATGGTGTTGCTGGGCGCGCTGGTCTCGGCGCTGTTTGCCAACGACGGCGCCGCGTTGATCCTCACGCCCATCGTCATGTCGATGCTGCTGGCCTTGCGCTTTTCCCCGGCGGCCACCCTGGCGTTTGTCATGGGCGCTGGGTTCATCGCGGATACCGCGAGCTTGCCGCTGGTGGTGTCGAACCTGGTGAATATCGTCTCGGCGGATTACTTCAAGATCGGCTTCAACGAGTACGCAGCAGTAATGGTGCCGGTGAACTTCGTCAGTGTCGCCGCCACCCTTGGGGTCCTGCTGTGGTTCTTTCGCCGCGATATTCCCCAAGCCTACGACCCGGCCGACCTGGAAGACCCCGCCAGCGCCATCCACGATCGTGCGACCTTTCGCGCGGGCTGGTGGGTGCTGGGTATCTTGCTGGTGGGCTGTTTCGCGCTAGAGCCGCTGGGCATTCCCATCAGTGCGATTTCTGCCGTGTGCGCCGTTTTGCTACTGGTGATCGCCGCCAAGGGCCACAAGATCTCTACGCGCAAAGTGTTGAAAGAAGCGCCGTGGCAGATCGTGGTGTTTTCCCTGGGCATGTACCTGGTGGTCTACGGCCTGCGTAACGCAGGCCTGACCACCTACCTCGCGACCTGGCTCGACACTTTTGCCACCTACGGCGTGTGGGGCGCGGCCATGGGCACCGGCGTGCTGACGGCGCTGTTGTCGTCGGCGATGAACAACCTGCCGACGGTGCTGATCGGCGCGCTGTCGATCGAGTCCAGCCATGCCGTGGGCGTGGTCAAGGACGCGATGATCTACGCCAACGTGATCGGCAGCGACCTGGGCCCCAAAATCACCCCGATCGGCAGCCTGGCCACCTTGCTGTGGCTGCATATCCTGGCGCGCAAAGGCATCACCA
Organism: Pseudomonas sp. PA-6-3C; assembly: GCF_021605825.1. Taxonomy (NCBI): domain Bacteria; kingdom Pseudomonadati; phylum Pseudomonadota; class Gammaproteobacteria; order Pseudomonadales; family Pseudomonadaceae; genus Pseudomonas; species Pseudomonas sp. PA-6-3C. Next base: position 84,052 of record NZ_WKDV01000022.1, on the reverse strand, counting down.
TCACTTGGGGTTATTACTTCAAGGTCGGCATCGTGCTGACCTTGCCGGTGCTGTTGATCACCCTCGCCGCCCTCGCCTTGCGCCTGAGTCTCTGAAGGAAATACCGCTATGAAAGTCCTGTTCATGTGTACCGCCAACAGCTGCCGCAGCATCTTGTCCGAGGCGATGTTCAACCACCTGGCGCCAGCAGGTTTCGAGGCGATCAGCTCCGGCAGTTTCCCCAAGGGCCAGGTGCTGCCGCGCAGCCTGAGCACGTTGCAGGCAGCGGGCATCAGTACCGAAGGTTTGTACAGCAAGGGCAATGAGGCCTTTGAGGGCAGCCCGCCGGATGTGGTGATAACCGTGTGCGATAAAGCTGCGGGCGAAGCGTGCCCGGTGTATTTCGGGCCGGCGGTGAAGGCGCACTGGGGGTTGGAAGACCCGTCGGATGTTCAGGGTGACGAGGCCCGTGTAGACGCCGCCTTCAAGGCCACGCTCAGCACCATCGAAAGGCGTTGCAAGGCGTTCCTGGCCTTGCCCTTCGCCCAACTCAGCGCTGCCGAGTTGAAGGCAGAACTGGCCCGCATCGCAGCGCTTTAACCGGAGAACATAATGACCACCCTGCCCAATCTCAACAGCACCCTCGCAGGCCCGCTGCCTGTCGGGCCTGGCCACCCGCCGCGCATCCTGCTGCTTTACGGCTCCACACGCCCGCGCTCATTCAGCCGCTTGCTGGTGGAAGAAGCCGCGCGGCTGTTGCGCCACTTCGGAGCCGACACGCGGATTTTCAACCCTTCGGGCCTGCCGTTACCCGACGATGCGCCCATCGATCACCCTAAAGTCCAGGAGCTGCTGGACCTGATGCAATGGTCCGAAGGCCAGGTGTGGTGCTCGCCCGAGCGCCACGGTTCGATGTCGGCAGTGTTCAAGGCCCAGCTCGACTGGGTGCCGCTGGCCCTCGGCGCCGTTCGCCCGACCCAGGGCAAAACGCTGGCGGTGATGCAGGTGTCCGGCGGCTCGCAATCGTTCAACACCGTCAACCAACTGCGCGTGCTGGGGCGCTGGATGCGCATGTTCACGATCCCCAACCAATCCTCGGTGCCCAAGGCGTTCATGGAGTTCGATGACCAGGACCGCATGAAACCATCGGCGCTCTACGATCGCGTGGTGGATGTGATGGAAGAGTTGGTGAAGTTCACCGTTTTGCTGCGTGATCGCCCGGACCTGGTGGACCGCTATTCAGAGCGCAAGGAAAGCGCCGATGAGCTGTCGCAGCGTGTCAACCAACGGTCGATTTGAGCAGCCCTGCTGGCGTATGCTCGTGCCAACCGCATCCTGAGCTGAATCATGAGCACTCTGCACCACGCCTTGCTGGGCAACTACGAAGTCAGCAGTACAGCCTGCACGGGCCTGACCTTTGCCAGACACAGCCATGATGAGTGTGTAATCGGCGTCAACCTGGTCGGTGAGGAAAAGGTCTGGCTGGACCGCCGCGAATTCGAGGCCGGACCGGGCAGCATTACCCTGTACAACCCCGGTCAGATTCAAGGTGGCGGCGCGGCGCAAGGCGCGCCTTGGCACTTTGTCAGCCTGTATGCCACAGCCGATCAGCTGGCGGCTGACCTTGGGTTGGCGCAGCTGGAGTTCGATCGCTCGTTGTGCTTTCAACCTGATCTGGCGCAGCGCCTGGCTGTAGCGGTGAAAGGCGCCTTGAGTACCGATGCATTGGTCCGCGATCTCAATGAAGAGGCGTTGGTGTTGCTACTGGGTGAAGTGGTCGGCGTCAGTGGTGTACGTGTGCCTGGCAGCATGGCAACGGGCAAAAGCATGATCAGCCGAGCCCAGGAATTGCTCGCTGCACACTTGCATCAAGGGTTGCCCCTGGACCACCTCGGCGATGAGCTGGGATTGTCCAAATTCCATCTGCTGCGCGCTTTCCAGAAGGAAACCGGACTCAGCCCGCGCCAGTGGGCGATGCAACTGCGCACCCGCCGCGCCAAAAGCCTGTTGCGCAACGGGGTGGCGGCCGGCGAAGTCGCCCATGACTTGGGCTTTGCTGACCAAAGCCACCTCAACCGCCATTTTCGCGCCGCCTATGGCATCACGCCCGGCCGCTATCAAAGCGTGTTGAAGCGCTGAACAGCGCAATCTGGTTCAAGACGAACGCTTTCCCCATCGCCACACTGCCTGGACTTTCTTGAAGGAACGCGGGCATGTTGACGATCTTCTTTTATGCGCTGGTATTCGGTTTTGTGTTTTGCCTCTCGCCCGGTGCCGTGCTGGCGGAAACGTTGCGCCGTGGCTTGCTGCACGGTTTTACCCCGGCCTTGCTGGTGCAGATCGGCTCGCTGGTAGGCGATGCGGTGTGGGCGGTGATCGGTCTCACCGGCATTGCCTTGCTGATCCAGCATGACGCGGTGCGTGTGCCCCTGACGGTGGTCTGCGCGCTGTACCTGGCCTGGCTGGGTATCCGCAGCTTGATTGATGCCTGGCGCTTGCCCGAGGCGAGCGACGCGCCCGCCAGCTCCGGGAAAAATGCGCTGGCGGTGGGCGCGGCGATTTCACTGGCTAACCCGAAAAATATCGTCTATTGGGGCGCGCTGGGCAGCGCCTTGTCCGGCATCGTCGGGGCTGCGCCCAGCCATGGGCAAACGCTGATGTTTTTTGCAGGCTTTATGCTGGCCTCGGTGTTGTCCTGCTTTCTGATTGCAGCGTTGGTCAACCTGCTGCGCAAGAACGCCTCAGCGTTATGGCAACGCATCAGTTATGGCGCCTGTGGTGTGGTATTGATTTATCTGGCAGTTCTGGCCGCGCAAGGCATATGAAGTTATATAAGGTGAAACTTGTCTGCGCCTCTTATCTGAATGAACTCTGAACACAGGGTAATTTAACTCATCCTGCGTTGACATTTTGCAACCAGCTAAGTAGATTGCCCCTGCCCACAACTGGGGCCTTTTTTAAACCTCACAAAAGAAGCCAATGGACACAGTATCTAGTCGCTGTCCGAGCACCGTTCACGCGGGCATCGGGCGCCAAACCCAGAATATGACAGGACTCGCCTTCCAGGTCCGGTAAGCTGCGCTAGAGCTTGATGCTCCACCGTAACTGCCTCACCGGTCGCCCGTCCGGTCCCGAGGTGTGTTATGACCTTTCAACTGATTGTTTTGCCTGACATTCGCACGCTAGCCGCAGCCCTGCGCGCCAAGCTGTGCCGCGAGCCCGCTGGCTTTTCACCTACCCGCTCGGCCTTTGCTGCACCCTCTCCCCTAGCCAGTAAAGATCAGCTGCGCCCAGCTCCCCCGCTGGCGCACTGGCGTGTCTGCCCTGCCAGCGGCCAATTGCTGCAGCACTGGGACCACGCCGACCCTCAAGACCCGCAGAGACCTCAGGTTTCCACCCTGGCTCAAGCCAGCCTGTTGCTCGGTTTTTACCTGAGCAATCGCGCCGCTTAAACCAGCTGGAAACAGCAACTTCCTGATAATTATTCTGGAGTTCGTTATGAACACATCCAGTAGTAGCCCGCTGCGCGCCAGTTAACTAACGCGCACTTGGCGGGCGCTGTAGAAGTTATGTGAACACCCTATTTAAACCGATCGCGAAGTCCGCGGCTCGGCATGCTTTCGCTCGCCTGTATTCAGGTAAGTACCGGGTATGTTTTGTCGAGAATTGGCGACAGGAGTACAGACAATGAGCGCCGTAAAAAACACGCCTCTGCACAAAAAGAATGGCACCGACACCGACACCAAACTGTCGATGCGTGCCGCCCGTGAAGCCCAGAACGGCCTGTCGGCCACCCTCGCCAATGTGCGTGCCACCCAGGACGGCCTGACCGAACTGGACGCTTCGGCACGTCTGCAACGCGAAGGCTACAACGAAGTGGCCCACGACAAGCCGCCTCACGCCATCGTCCAGTTCCTGCAGGCACTGAACAACCCGTTCATCTATGTACTGCTGACGCTCGCCGGGATCAGCTTTGTCACTGACTACTGGTTACCATTGCAGGCCGGTGAAGAAGTGGATTTGACCAAGGTCATCATCATCATGACCATGGTGCTGCTCAGCAGCCTGCTGCGTTTCTGGCAGGAGCACCGCTCGGCCAAATCCGCCGAAGCCCTCAAAGCCATGGTGCGCACCACCGCCACCGTATTGCGCCGCGAGCAAGTCGGCAGCCAGCCGATCCTGCGCGAAGTGCCGATGCGCGACCTGGTCGCCGGTGACATCGTGCAGCTGTCTGCCGGCGACATGATTCCGGCCGATATCCGCCTGATCGAATCCCGCGACCTGTTTATCAGCCAGGCCGTGCTGACCGGCGAAGCCTTGCCGGTAGAGAAGTACGACACCCTGGGCGATGTCACGCAAAAATCCGCCTCTACACTGGCGGCCGACCAAGGCAACCTGCTGGACCTGCCGAACATCTGCTTCATGGGCACCAACGTGGTCAGCGGCCGCGCCAAGGCCGTGGTGGTCGCTACCGGGCCGCGCACTTACTTCGGCTCCCTGGCCAAGGCAATTGTCGGCTCCCGCGTGCAAACCGCCTTCGACCGTGGGGTGAACAGCGTCAGCTGGCTGTTGATCCGCTTCATGCTGGTGATGGTGCCGATCGTGTTCTTCCTCAATGGCTTCTCCAAGGGTGACTGGGGCGATGCCTTCCTGTTTGCCCTGGCGGTGGCCGTGGGCCTGACCCCGGAAATGCTGCCGATGATCGTCAGCGCCAACCTGGCCAAGGGGGCTACCGCCATGGCCAAGCGCAAAGTGGTGGTCAAGCGCCTCAATGCGATCCAGAACTTCGGTTCGATGGACGTGTTGTGCACCGACAAGACCGGCACGCTGACCCAGGACAAGATCATCCTTGAGCATCACGTCAACGCCTTCGGCCAGCGTGATGACGCAGTGCTGTCCCTGGCCTGGCTCAACAGCTTCCACCAGAGCGGCATGAAGAACCTGATGGACCAGGCCGTGGTGCAGTTCTCGGAGCAGAACCCCAAGTTCCAGTTGCCACTGGCCTACAGCAAGGTCGATGAACTGCCGTTCGACTTCGTACGCCGTCGCTTGTCGATTGTGGTACGCGACACGGCCGGCGACCAGTTGCTGGTGTGCAAGGGCGCCGTGGAAGAGATGTTGAGCATCTCCACACACACGCTCGAAGGTGGCACCGCCGTGCCGCTGGATGATCAACGTCGTGAAGAACTGTTGGCATTGGCCAACGACTACAACGAAGACGGCTTCCGCGTCTTGGTGGTGGCGACCCGCAATATCCCTAAATCCATGGCGCGCCAGCAGTACACAACGGCCGATGAGCGCAACCTGGTGATCCAGGGTTTCCTGACCTTCCTTGATCCACCCAAGGAAACCGCAGGCCCGGCGATTGCCGCACTGCAACAAATCGGCGTAGCGGTAAAAGTGTTGACCGGTGACAACGCTGTGGTCACCAGCAAGATCTGCCGCCAGGTCGGCCTCGAACCCGGCCAGCCGCTGCTGGGTGTGGAAATCGAAGCGATGGACGACGCCACGCTGCTGCGTCGCGTCGAAGAACGCACAGTGTTTGCCAAGCTCACGCCACTGCAGAAGTCCCGCGTACTTAAAGCCTTGCAAGCCAACGGCCACACCGTGGGCTTCCTCGGCGACGGCATCAACGATGCCCCGGCGCTGCGTGATGCCGACGTCGGTATCTCGGTGGACAGCGGCACCGATATCGCCAAGGAATCGGCCGACATCATCCTGCTGGAAAAGAGCCTGATGGTGCTCGAAGAAGGCGTGCTCAAGGGCCGCGAAACCTTCGGCAACATCATGAAGTACCTGAACATGACCGCCAGCTCCAACTTCGGCAACGTGTTCTCGGTGCTGGTGGCCAGTGCGTTCATCCCGTTCATGCCGATGCTGGCGATTCACCTGCTGCTGCAAAATCTGATGTACGACATCTCCCAGCTGGCCTTGCCGTGGGACAAGATGGACAAGGAATACCTGGCCAAACCGCGCAAGTGGGATGCGAAAAACATCGGCCGCTTCATGATCTGGATCGGGCCGACCTCGTCGATCTTCGACATCACCACCTTTGCGCTGATGTGGTACGTGTTCAGCGCCAACAGCGTAGAAATGCAGACGCTGTTCCAGTCCGGCTGGTTTATCGAGGGCCTGCTCTCGCAAACCCTGGTGGTGCATATGTTGCGCACCCGCAAGATCCCGTTCTTCCAGAGCACGGCTGCCTGGCCGGTGTTGATGATGACCACTATCGTCATCTGCCTGGGGATCTACGTGCCGTTCTCGCCGCTGGGCACCCTGGTCGGCCTGGAGCCGCTGCCGCTGGCGTACTTCCCATGGCTGGTCGGTACCCTGCTCGCCTACTGCTGCGTGGCCCAACTGATGAAAACGATCTACATCCGCCGCTTCAAGCAGTGGTACTGATCACCCCCGCCGTTTAAACGGTGGCGGTCGCCCGATCGCCACCGTGCATCACAAGGACCCTGACTATGCGCATCCTGATCTGTGCAGGTCGTCATTACGCCGACACCAAAAAGACCCGCCAAGTGCTGGACGCCTACCACCGCTTGCGCCCGGTGCAGGTATTGATACACGGCGGCAACCAGTTCCTGGGCAGCGACATCGAGGAATGGGCGCGGGAAATGAGCATCGACGTGGTGCGCTACCCGCCCAATTGGCAACGCCACGGCAAGCAGGCGGAACGCCAGCGCAACCATTTCATGCTCGCCGACAGCCGCCCCGACGTGATCATCGCCCTGCCGGGTGGTGACGACACCTCGGAGCTGGTCTGCCAGGCCAAAGCCAGCGGCATTTCGGTGCTGACCGTAGAAAGCTGAATTCAAGAGAGGTGCATCATGCACAAAAAACACAGCCCTGACCGTCACGACGGGTTTGCCAAATATCGCGCGCGCCATTATCGCGGCGCTCGCCACACCCTGCTGTTGCTGCCACCGGCCAAGCGCCGCGCGCTGCAACGTAACCTGATCTTTATCGGCACCACACTGGGCCTTATTTTACTGATCGCGCTGTTTTCAAAAGCCCAGGCGGCCGGCGGTTCCTATGTGGTCGACGACGGCGGGATCAACGATCCGGGCGAGTGCAGCGTCGACGCCTGGTACACCGCCAACCGGCATCAAGGCAACATTCATAACCAGACGCTTAACCCGGCGTGTACCTTCAGCGCGCTACCTGCCGTGGAATGGAGTGCAGCACTGTCGCGCGCCAGCAATGCGGGGGATGCCGAGACGCAAATCAGCCCGCAGGTAAAGGCCCAAGTGTGGTCGCAGGAGGCGTTGGGGCTGCAAATCGCGGTGTCTGCCACCAGCCACTTTGCCCTGGACCGCCAGCATGCATTCGACGGCGCGGACTTTAATGTACCGTTGACCTGGCAACCGGTGCAGGCATTGCGCCTGAGCCTCAATGGCGGCTGGACCCATGCCTACAACGGCGGTGAACAAAACCACCGCCTGACGTGGGGCGCAGGCTTTGAGTACCAGTTGGCAGACGCGCTCACGCTGATCGGGGAGCGCTACGGCCAGGAAGGCGGCGACCAGGCTTGGCAGGCCGGGCCGCGGTTCCATGTGGGCAAACTGGTGGATGTGGATGTGGTGGTCGGGCAGAGCCTCACCGGTGATCACAACCAATGGTTGACCACCGGCGCGACCGTGCGTTTTTAAGGTTTTTTAGCTTGCTGCTCCAGGTGTAGTTGCAACTCTGGTTCGAGTCGCAACTGCGCCGCCAGTTCGTCTAGATAGCTGCGCTCCTTCGGCGCCTGGTCATTAACCAGCATCACGCTGGCCAGGTAGACCTCGGCCGCCATCGCCCCGTCACCGGCATATTCGGCAAAATCGGCGGCGTTCAGCGGCTTGGCGACTTCTTCGTCGAGCCACTGCTGCAATTGAGGGTCGTCGGTATGGCGGCCTATCTCGGCTGAGATCATTTGCTTCTCGTTGTCATCGATACTGCCGTCGGCCTTCGCTGCCGCAATCAGAGCGCGTAACACCGCATGGCTATGAGCTTCAGCTTCCGGACCATCAAGCTGGTCAACCGTCTGGATGGCTTGCTGCGGTGCGCTGGCCTGCTGGCGTTGCCAGGCCTGGTACGCCTGGAAAGCCGCCATGCCCAAGGAGGCCAATGCTGCGTAGTTCATCCCACCGGAGCGCGTTTGGGGGGTGCCACCTGCAGGTGCACCGCCCAACAATCCGCCCAGGCCACCTAATAAACCACCCAGCCCACCGCCTGCCGAAGCGTTGGTGCCGCTGGCGGAGCTGTTCAACAGGCCGCCCAGCAAACCACCCAGGCCGCCGAGCCCACCGCCCTGCGCACCGCCTGAGCCGCCGCCTTGCTGGCTGGCACGCAGCAGTTGTTCCAGTAAATTGCCGGTATTCATGGTGTCACTCTCCCGCAGCGTAATATTGGCGTTCAACAACCATAGCCCGCCTGCGCAGGAACACCAAGACCGCCGAGCGGGCACGCCTTATGATGGCCTCACCACGTTGAAGGAGAAACCTTGTGAACCGTCTTGAGCACATAGTGTTGATGGCTGACTACAACCAGTGGATGAACCGCAAAGTCTATGCCGCCGCCAGCCAGCTTACCGACGCAGAGCTGACCACGGACCGGCAGGCGTTCTTCGGCTCGATCCTCGGCACACTCAATCACCTGACGCTGGGGGACACGGTGTGGCTCAAGCGATTTGCCGAGCATCCGACAGGCTTTGCCCGGCTGGCGCCATTAACGTCGATTGCCACGCCCTCTGACTTGAAGCAACTGGCTTTCGCCAACCTGCGGGAGCTGGCGGCCCGCCGCACCTGGCTGGACCAACTGATCATCGACTGGGCCAACAGCCTGCGCGAGCCCGATCTGGACCAGCGCCTGCAGTACCACAACATGCGCGGCGTGGCGAACCACAAGCCGTTCTTCGCGCTGCTGGTGCATTTTTTCAACCACCAGACCCACCACCGAGGCCAGGCAACCACGTTGCTGACCCAGGCGGGCGTGGACGTCGGTGATACCGACTTGCTGGCCCTGATTGATTGAACTCAGCGGGCACTGAAGGTGGCGTAAGCCTGCATCAAGCGCGGGAAGTCCTGCGGCTCGGGCAGTTGCGCGAAGCTTTCGAGCGCCGGCGTCGCGGCCCAAGGCAGTTTTTCGCTGGTCCAGGTTTCCATGAACGGCACGTAATCGCGGGCGTTATCCAGCAAGGTTGCGCGCACATTGACGAACTCATCGATGCCATGGGGGCGCGTAAACAGCCAGCTCATGCAGTGCGGGCAGCAATAATGGCGGTCCACGCCGTGCAAGCCACCTATCACCGGGCAACCCTGGGTCACGGTGAAGCCTGCGGCCGGAATCAACGCGCTAAGGGAAAACGCACTGGCGGTCATCTTCTGGCAGCCGTTGCAATGGCACGCCATGGTGATTACCGGCGGCAAACTCACACTGAAACGCACCCGGTTACAACGACAACTGCCTTCCAGCGGCAAGGTTTCGACGCTCATCACTCACTCCTTTTCATGATTGTTGGCACCGCAGGGTAACGTGAACTGCCCCCGGAATAAAACCGAACGCCGCGCCGCCTGCGAGGTCACAACCCTGAGGGTGCGGGGTTGTTTGCCCGCGCCCTGCCCACGCGCCGCCGCTGCTTTATGGCCGCGCGTACCCCCATAAGAAGGAGACGCTTACATGGTCACTCACTTCAAGGTCGCCGGGCATCTGGCTTGCGGCCATCACGGCACCAACCTCACGTCCAGCACCGAGCTGAACCGAGTCAAATGCCGCACCTGCCGCAATACCGACGCCTACAAAGAAGCGCGCCGCACCCAGCGCAACGCTGCCCGCCGCTCCGCGCGCAAAGCCAAAACCCATACTGCCGTTGACTGGCGCAGTGCCTGGACGCAACGCCTCACCGACTTGCCTGGGCTGCAGCGCCTGCCACGCGGTTTCAGTGGGCAGCCATTTGTCTGAGCTGTTCAGGCGTTGAAAACAGATTAACCCGGTTCCCATCGGGATCCTGCAGCAGATGCTAGGTGTCAGTGCGCCTTGTGCTCGGCTGGCGGTGCATCGGCCTGCAACTTCTGCACGTCGCTGACCGCCAGCTCACTCGACTGGCCACCCCAACCCTGGCGCAGATAGTTGAGCAGGTCGGTCAGCTGTTGGTGATTGAGCTTGTCGGCAAAGCCCGGCATCGGTTGCATGCGCTCGAACCCGGTGAATTGCTGCTCGCCGATGCCGTCCTCGATCACCCCCAGCAGGTTGCGCGGGTCTTCCAGGCGCAGCGTGGTGTTGCCGCGCATGGCCACCGCGATGTGCGGCTTGCCCTCGCCGTTCGGCGCGTGGCAACCGGCGCAGACGTTCAGATAGTCCTGGCGGCCGCGTTGGGCGCTTGGGCTCATGGCGTCCAGCGACGTCTCGCTCAGCACCTTGGCCACCGGCGGTTGATCGCCCAGCAGGAAAGTCGCCATGGCGGCCAGGTCCGGATCGGTAAGGCCCTGGGTGCTGTTGTGGAACACCGGGAACATCTCATTGAACATCGTGCCCTGGGCACTCATGCCGTGCTTGAGGAACGTGCTCAGGTCCTGATGATTCCAGCCGCGAGCGGCCAGGTCATTGGCCAACAGGCTGGGTGCCAGATAGCCATTGAGCAGGCCGCCGGTCAGGCGTTTATCCTGCTGCATTGCGCCGGGCAAGCCCCGAGGCGTGTGGCATTCGCCGCAGTGGCCGAGCACCTCGACCATGTATTGGCCACGCTGGAATGCTTCACTTTTGCCCTCGGTCGGGGCAAGTTTTACATCCTTGCCGTAGAGCATGTTCCAGCCCATCAGGCCCAGACGAACGTTGAACGGAAAGCTCAGGCGGGTAACCGGCGCCGCACGCTCGATAGGCTCGATGGTTTTCAGGTACGCATGGATCGCGTCCGAATCTGCACGGGGCATCAAGTGGTACGAGGTGTACGGCATCGCCGGGTACAGATTCGCGCCGTCCCGGCGTTTGCCTTCGGTGAGCGCGGCGAAGAATTCGTCATCGGTGTACAGGCCAATGCCGTGCTCTTTGCTCGGGGTGATGTTGGTGCCATAGATGGTGCCGAACGGCGAAATGATCGGCAGACCGCCTGCAAACGGTGCGCCACCCGGTGCGGTGTGGCAGGCCATGCAGTCAGCGGCGCGGGCGAGGTATTCGCCGCGTTTGACTTGATCATCCGCGTGCGCCAACAACACCGGCGTAGCCAGGCCAACCGCCAGCGCAAGGCGGGAAAGTAGTTGTTTCATGCTTAACCCTCCTTGACCAGGCCGAGATCGGTCAGCACGTTGCGGGTCGCGTTGTAGTAACGCACGTAGCCGGTGCAGCGGCAGATGTGGTGGCCGAGGCTGTCCTCAATGACTTTTTCCAGCTGGCTTTTGACGATGGGCTGACGCTGCAGCTTCTCGACCAGCACGGTCGCGGCATTGACGAAACCCGGCGCGCAGTAGCTGCACTGGAAGGCGAATTCATCGACAAAACGCTGCTGGATCGGGTTCAGCTCAGTGACTTTACCCTGATCGTCGCGGGTTGCGTGGCCTTCGATGGTGCGGACTTTTTTGCCTTCGAAATAGTGTGCCCCCGTGATGCAGGTGCGCACTTCTTCGCTGGTGCCGTCCGGGTTGTCGACGATCACCACACAGGCGTGGCAAATGCCCTGGCCGCAGCCGAGCCGCGAGCCGGTGAGGTTTTTGTATTCGTGCAGGTAATCGATCATCGGCAGGTCATCAGGGATGTCCACCGGGCCGACGGATTGACCGTTGAGGGTCAGTTGAAACGGACGGTTAGCCATTGAGGGCCTCCTTGATGCGCGCAGAAGTGATGGGCAGGTCGCGGACACGTTTGCCGATGGCGTGGGCCACGGCGTTACCGATGGCGCCGACAATCGGGATCATCACCACTTCGGCAATGCCCTTGGACGGGTCGCTCGGCGACAGCGGCGCCAGGATTTCGGCCGTCTGGTTCCACACCGCAACGTGGCGGGCCATCGGCAAACGGTAACGGTTGAAATTCCAGTCACCCTCCCCCGGCCCGCCTTCGTACAGCGGCATCTCTTCCATCAACGCATGGCCAATGCCCATGGCGATCCCGCCTTCGAGCTGACCCTTGACCAGCTCTTCCACCAGCACCCGACCGCACTCGACCCACGAGTGATGGTTGAGCACTTGCACGTCGGCGGAGCCCTTGTTCACTTTCAATTCCACCAGCGTCGCGACCGGGCTGTAGTAAGTCACCGCCGCGTTGTTCAACTGGGTGTCCGGGTAGTGGACGTTCTGGCGATCCAGCAGGTGGAAACCGTTGCTGGTCATTTGCGCCTGTTTCGCCTTCGGCGCGCCGTCGCCGTACTTCACGGCCAGACCGTCAAGCGGCAGGCGTTCACGCACGCCGTCGATGCTGTAATCGGCCTCGGCCCAGCTCCAGCGGTTAAAGCCGTGCACGGTAGCGCCGGTCACCAGGCCTTTTTCATGGGCGTGTTTGGCCAATTGCGCAAAACTCAGCGGCTGCATGCCATTGGCGGTAAGTTTGCCGTCCACCCAATGCGCGTCTTCGCGGCGCACCACATACGGGTTGGCCTGGCCGCCGTAAGGGCCTTGGCCCCAGATCTGCAACGCCGCCGGCCACAGGCCGTGGTTGAACAGCACCCGAGAGGCTTCACGGGTGGCGTGGCTGAAGTAATACGCAGAATTGGTCGCCGACGAGGCCGACGCCAGTTTGCCGACCCAACGTGGGTTGCGCAAAAAACCATCCTGCTCGGCCTGGCTCATGACGTAAGGGTTGCCGCCAGTGATCAGTTGCAACTCTTCCCATTCGGTTTCGCCGGTCTTCACTTGCGTGGCCGGAATGCCGATGAAATCCGCCACCACCAGCGCTTGCGAGGTGGACATGCCGGTGCCGATTTCAATGCCGATATGGCGCAACGTCACGTGGCCTTCGGCGGTGAATTCGATGCTGGCCATCGGTGCCTCGGAACCGGTGCCGAAGTCTTTCTGGCAGATGGCAAAACCCACGCCATACCAGTTATCCGGGTCAGCGGCTTCGCGCATCTTTTTGATCTGGTCGCGGTTTTTCCAGACGTCGTGGGCAGCCGCTTTGTCGAGAATCTCGTGTAAGCGCAATGCCCCGGCCGGCACCGCGCCCTGGGTGTTTTTCATGCCCGAGAGCATGGCGTTTTTCTTGCGCAGGTCGATGGCGTCGATGCCCAGACGCCCGGCGATTTCGTCGACCATCATCTCGGTCGAGGCCATGCTCTGCAGGGTGCCGTAACCGCGCATCGAACCCGCTTCAACCGCGCGGGAATGGTAGGCCGTGACCTGCAAATCGTTCTGCGGCATGTAGTAAATCGACTGCGCTGCCGTGGCGCCAACCGCCGCCACCGAAGGGCTGTAGTTGATCCGCCCGCCGCCATCGACGTTCATCTCGGCGCGAAAAATCTGGAAACTGTGATCGTTCTTGTCCACCGCCAATTGGTAACGGATGTCGAACGGGTGACGCTTGATGCCACTCTGGAACTGCTCATAGCGGTCGTTGGCCAGGCGCACCGGGACACCGGCGCCATACAACGCGGCGAGGGCTGCGTAGTAGACAAAAATGTTGTGATCCTTGGAACCGTAACCAACGGTGTAGCCCGGGTGCATGTTCAGGTTCGCCAGGCCGAAGCGCGATGGCGCGATCATTTTTGCGGTTTCGGTGGCGGCTTCCAGCGGGCACTGAGTCGCGACGACAAAGTGCAAGGTTTTGGTGGCCGGGTCGTACCAGCCGTTGCCATTGTCCGGTTCCATCGCCGCCGGTTCAATCGACGGGGTTTTGTAGCGCTCGTCGAACACCAGCCAGTTGTCGGGCGGCGCGTCGATTTGCTGCTGCATCCGGTCGGCGTAAAACAGCCCGCGCTCGGTCAGGTTGCCGTGCAGGTCCGGCTGGGAATTCCACACCGGGCGACGGTTTTTCAGCATGGGGAACAGGATCGAATCCTTGAGGCTGGCGAATTCATCCTCGTCCGCCGAGGTCGCACCGCCGACGCGCACGTAGCGGAAGCTGCCGTATGGGTCACGTTCGTAGTACGGCACCTGGGCGCCGTAACGGATGGCTTTGTCATTGAATTTGAGTTTGGCCTTGGCCTGGCGGAAACGCTCGAAGTCGTTCCAGATCAGGATCGCCACAGGGTGACCGATGAACATCGGCACCTTGCCTTCCGGCAGCAGCGGATCCGGCGCGTGTTCTTCCGGGAAGACGATACCGTCCTTGTCCAGGTCGGCGGCGGTCACAATGCGGTCAGGCTGCAAATCGGCACCGAGCCACGACAGATCGTAGCCGGCGTAGATGCGATCGGCCTTGGTTGTTTTCAGCAACATGGCGTGGCCCTGCTGCTGCGGCCAGCCCGGCATGTCCTTGGCGCGGATGTCGCGGGCAAAGACCTTGCTCCCGCAGACCTTGGACAAGGCGTCGTTACGCGAGCGCGCCTTGCCGTTGTTGCCCAGCCATTGCTCGGACGGCACGGTCACGCTGTTTTCCATCAAGGCAGCCAGCGCCTGGGTGCTGAGCGGTGTAAGCGTCACGCTCACACCCGCCACCAGCCCACCCTGAAGGAACGAGCGCCGGGAAATATCACGGTTGGACATGGATCATCCTCTGGGCGGTTATGGGTCCGCCCTTTTAGTTATGTTCTGGGGGTCTCGATCCTTGCAGGAGCGCTTTCGCTGGAAACAAAAGGCTGGAGTTGACAGTGCAAAGCTGACCGAAAGGTTAACTTTATAGGTTTCTGCGCCTGCCGCAAACAATCTGTTACAAAAACCGAACAAAGAATCAACGCGTTGCCGCTTTGCTCTGAGTAGAAGCAAAGGTCGCGAAGGATCAGGGGAATGTCAGGATGGCTACACACGCAAAAGGATCGGCAAACATGTCATGCCGACAAAACGAGCGGTGGAGTTTTCTAATTTGGGGGAGCACAAACGAAAAAGGGCTCGCATGAAAAATCATGCAAGCCCTTGATATCTATGGTGCCCGAACCCGGAATCGAACCGGGACGCCCTTACGAGCGGGGGATTTTAAGTCCCATGCGTCTACCAGTTTCGCCATTCGGGCGGTAGCGCGGTGTTGCAGGGTTGGGAATATATAGACCCCGGCGCTTGGATGCAAGGTCGAGGCGCACCTTTATCGTGCTCATCCTGAGCTGAAAAACCTTGTCAGATCAGTGATCTACGCAGCCAACCTGGCATTGCACCAAGCGGGTTGGCGGACTGTCCTGGGCCGATGCCACGGGTTAAATGCAGCACTCGTTTTCCAGAATCAGCTAAGTTGAAGACTTTGGCGACACCAAAACCAATGATCAAACAGGAATGATCGCAATGCGCACCTTTTCAATCCAACATATAGATCATGTTGTTTTACGCGTGAAAGACATCACCCGCAGCCTGGCGTTTTACACCTCGGTACTGGGCTGTGAGGTCAAAAAACGCCGTGACGACCTCGGCATGATCCACCTGAGTGCCGGGACGTCCCTGATTGACCTGGTCGATGTGAACGGGTCGATCGGCCGTGAGGGTGGGGAGCCGGCGGGCAAGCAGAGGCATAACGTCGATCACGTTTGCCTCAGGGTTGAGCCTTTTGATGAGTCCGCGATTCTCAACCACTTGGCTGAGGCGGGTGTGTTTGCGGAAAAGGCGCAGAAGCGCTATGGCGCAGACGGGACAGGCTGGTCGATCTATTTCAATGACCCGGATGATAATCGGATCGAGCTCAAAGGCCCTGCCATTTAGGCTGGCGTCAGGTTTTGGTTTCAGCTGCCTGTTTCGGCTCGCTCAAATGCAGCTCGCTCAACTTTATAAAAACGATTCTCTTGCGAACGCCCTGCGAAGGTTTTTATTGAGGTATGCGAAAGCTGCCCGCCGATTTTCTCCATCGCCCGCTGCGAGCGAATATTGTCGGCGCCGACGTGGAACCATACGGTATCGACCCACTGAAAGGCGTGCTTGAGCATCAGTTGCTTAAGCTCGCCATTGGCCCCGCCGCCCCATTTTTCACGCGCCAGAAACGTGTAACCGATGGCCACCTCACGTTGCGGCTCACTGAAGTCGTAGTAACGAGAGCTGCCCACCACCCTGTTGCTCTCAAGGTCGATCACCACCAGTACGCTGGGGGATGCCAGCGCCTGCTCGAACCATTCGCGAAACACCGGTTCCTGGTAGCGCGTGGGGCTGGGGTGCTGGGCCCAGATCAACGGGTCGCAGGCGACGCCATACAGGGCCTCGAAATCCCCGGCTTTCAGCGGGCGCAGCTCAAGTAACGTGCCCTTGATGGAGGGCGGGATGGGTAGCGATTGCATCACTGTACTCCAGGCGCTGACAGTGCCAGATCATCGCGCATGGGATATGGCACTCGCAAGCACATGGGGCAGCGCAATACCGCTCAGTCGACCAGTTCGCCCTTACGCGCCAACGCCCACGGCGCAATCAACCGTTGCGGCGTCTGGCAGGCTTTACGCTTGAACACAAAGTTGCGGCACTTCTCGGCAAACTGCTGGCGGTTGTGCACCATGTCCAGTTCCATCTGGGCCAACTCGTTTTGGCGGCAGCGATCCATTGGCTCAAGGTCGATAGTGGCTTTGCGCATGCGTTGCGCGGCGTATTTCTCATCGCTCAGCGCGCCTTGGGCCGCTTGCAGCAACCATGCACTGAACGCACTCGGGCAACGTGGCCCAATGTCCTGCACCATGCCCCACTGCTGTGCCTGAATGGCGCTGATCGGCAGGCACTCTTCAGTGAGCTTATGGGCAATTTCACTGCCCACCGCACGCGGCAGGCTGTAGGTCCAGTATTCGGAGCCATACAGGCCCATGCTCTTGTAATGCGGGTTGAGCACTACGCCGGCACGGGCGAAGACGATATCGGCCGCCAGGGCCAGCATTACACCGCCGGCACCGGCACTGCCGGTCAGGCCGCTGACCACCAGTTGGCGGGCCGTCAGCAGTTCCTGGCACACATCATCGATCGCCTGGATATTTGCCCAAGCCTCCAGCCCTGGCACGGGTGCGGCCTGGATGACGTTGAGGTGTACGCCGTTGGAAAAGCTGCCGCGCCCGCCCTTGATCAGCAGCACCTGGGTGTCCCGTGCCTTGGCCCAGCGCAGTGCAACGACCAGCCGCTGGCATTGTTCAGTGCTCATGGCGCCGTTGTAGAACTCGAAGGTCAATTCGCCGACATCGCCGCATTCACGGTAGCGAATCGGTTGATAGGCCTGCTCATTGAAGGCTTGGTGGGCAATTGAGCTGTCCAGCACGGGCACACGCGCCAGGCGCCCGGCCAACACGTGACGGGCCGGCAACTTGAAGGTTTCCTCGCCTGGCTGGGCCTTGCGTTTAAGTGAGCCGACCCACACGCTCTGATCGCCGGCTGCGACCAATACCGCATCCTCCTGTACCGCGAGCATTTCACCCGGCAGGCCCCGGCGTGCATCCAGGTGCGCGTCGTACAGGTAATACTGCTCGCCGTGGATACTGGCCAACACACCCGGCTGGCCGTCGGCGGCGTCGATGCTGCGTTTTATGAAGCGCGCGCAGTCGTGCCAGCTGAAAGCACGGTCTACCTGCTTCATGTTCGGCTGCAAGCGCCCGATAACGTTGGGCTGCGTGTAATCCAGTGGCGCGGGGAGCACACCACGGGTGAATTTTTCCACCACGTCGCGAATACAGGTGATCGCAGCATCACTCACCAGGCCGTTGTACAACTCGGACTTTCGCACCTCGGCGGGCATGTCGAACTCACAGGTCGACCAGACCGGCCCTGCGTCCATCTCCTCCACCGCCTGCAATGCGGTGACGCCCCAGCGACGGGCCTGCTGGGTGATGGCCCAGTCCAGCGCGCTGGCGCCACGGTCACCGACAATACCCGGATGAATGATCACCACCGGGCGGTCGAGGTTGCTCCACAACTGCTGCGGCACGCGGTCCTTGAGAAACGGGCAGATCACCAGGTCGGCGTCCGCCGCCTCGATTTGCCGGCACACCGTGGCTTCATCGGTGAACAGCACCACGCTGGGGTCGAAACCAGACTGGCGCAAATCCAGCCAGGCCCGTTGGGTCAAACCGTTGAATGCAGAGGACAACAAGATGATCTTCAGTGATCGCATGGCAGACTCTTCCTTGAGGTGCACGGCCACAGGCTCGCATTGAGCCGTCCCTGGCCTTTGATGGAAGCGCAAGGTTAAAAGGCCTGTCAGGCGGGGCACCTGACCGAGATCAATGTTCGGTCAGCCAGGGAGAATTGCGTCGCAAGAACCGGAGTTTCAGTGATTTGGCGCCTGCCTACACTGGCGCAAATGCACAGTGACCGAGGCTTTCATGACTCCCCTTGCCGCCACCCTGGAACGCCTGGATTGGCAAACCATCGGCCTGGAACTCGACCGCGAAGGTTTCGTCGTGCTGCCCGGCATGTTCGGGCTTGAGGTCCCAGGCTTGTTCACCCACCTACTGAACGGCTTTTATCCGCCATTGGCACAGGTTTCCAACCGGTGGAACGACATCCTGCAACTGCCCTACCGCTACCCTCCCCAACTCACCGACTTTCATGCGCAGTGCCGCGCCGTCGGCCAGCAGCAAGCACTGCCCCAACTGACATGCCTGCGCAAAGACGAGCACCAGGCGCTGGGGCAGGACGCCGAGGGCGAGCACGTATTTCCATTTCAGTTGGCCGGCGTGCTGTCTGCGCCCGGCGAGGATTTCACCGGCGGCGAATGTGTCCTTACCGAGCAACGCCCCAGAATGCAATCACGGCCGATGGTGGTGCCGTTGCAGCGCGGCGATCTGGCCGTGATCACCACGGCACACCGCCCGTTCAAGGGCAGCAAGGGTTACTACCGGGTGAATATGAAACACGCGATCAGCAGCGTCCGAAGCGGCGAACGGCGCGGTTTTTTGCTCAGTTTTCACTTATGCCCTGGGGCGGCGCATGACTGACGAGCGCATGTGGCGGCTATTGGGCAGCGATGGCCAAGCCTACTCAAGCGCCGAACCGGGCACATTGGCTGGTCATCGACGCGGTAAACGCTACGGCACGCTGGATTGCCGTGCGGCACTGCACGCCATCGCCCGTGGCTGCTATGTGCAGCACCGGGTGTTTTTCCTCAATCAATCCAGCGCCATCGCAGCGGGCTATCGCCCTTGCGCCGTGTGCATGCCGGCCGAGTATCGCCAATGGAAACTTCAGCAGCCTTTATGAACACTCACCTGGAAAATCTCGATTGGCCAATGATCGAAGCGGCCTTGATGAACGACGGCTTCGCCCTGCTGCCACGACTGTTGACTCGGCAAACTTGCCGGCAACTCGCGGCACTCTATGCTGATGAAAGTCACTTTCGCAGCCGCATCGTCATGCAGCGCTACGCCTTCGGGCGAGGTGAATACCAGTACTTTCGCTACCCGCTGCCGGCACTCGTCGACAGCCTGCGCTCGCATCTTTACGCGCGCCTCGCACCAGTCGCCAACCGCTGGCACGCGGCGCTGAAGATGAATCAACGATTCCCCGACACCCATGTGGAATTCAAAGCGCTATGTCACCAGGCCGGCCAATGCAGGCCCACGCCGCTGATGCTGCGCTATCGGCAAAATGACTACACCTGCCTGCATCAGGACTTGTATGGCGAGCAGGTGTTTCCGTTTCAGGCGGTGTTCCTGCTGGACCAGCCAGGCCTGGACTTCGAAGGGGGTGAGTTCGTGCTCACTCACACCGGCTCCAGCAAACCCGCACGGGCTGAGGTAGTGCCCCTTGAACAAGGCCAGGCACTGATCTTTGCCGTCAACAGCCGCCCGGCACGTTCCGCGCGTGGTTTTTGCACAGTCAGCGTGCGTCATGGGGTGAGCCGCCTGCATCGCGGAGAGCGCCACACGCTGGGCATCATCTTTCACGATGCCAAATGAATGCTGTCAACGGGTTAGCTTCACGCCCTTGATCCACTTAACCGCATCATCAACCGACTGGCCTGCACCGCCGGGCGAGACGTTGTGCCCCAACTCGGGATACAGCCGGTATTCAAAGGGTTTGCCCTGGGCTTTAAGCGCACCCAGCCGTTCGATGGCCATGAACGCCGGGGTTTGCAGGTCCTGGCCGCCCAGCAACCAGAGCCCCGGCACCGAGATGCTGGCGAGTGCGGCGCGTGGGTCGGTAGCGGCAAAATCATAGCGGTCCGGGTCTTGCGCGATATGTTGGCGGGCATCGGCCTCGCTGTGGGTATGCCAGAAATCTGCCTTGCCCTGGGTCAGAAACTGGAACCGTAGCTGCTCAAGTGTCGTCAGCAGTGGGCCGCTGAATAGCACCATGAAGTTGATGCTCCGATTACGCTCGGCGGCAAGGGGAATGATCCAGCCCGCCTGGCTGAAACCCACCAGCCCAACGGGCACTGGGTTGGCCGCAAGCGTGGTGGATAACACCACGAGCGCCGCATTCGCATCACCCGCCAGCGCCGCCAGATTGGAAGCGTCGAGGTTATTGCCGCCGACTTCCGGGCCAGCGTACACACCGCCAGATTGCCCGACGCCGCGTTTGTCATAGGTCAACACCGCGATGCCACGTTGGGCCAGGGTTGTGGCAAAACTACTCATACGCGGCATCTGGCCGGAACCGTGTACCAGCACCACGCCGGCCACTGGATGCTCGGGCAGGTAAACCGTGCCGGCCAGTGCAACATCAGCGTTGGCAAATGTAATGTCCCGCGTCACAAAAGTGGCGCGGGCAGCCAGGGCCAACCCAGGCGTCAACATGAAAAGGCCCAGCCAAAAGCCGATGTTTCGCAGCATGATTCAATCCGCACAAAGGTACGTCCGAGTACCGGTGCGCCACTGTGCCTGGGCAGCGTTGCTATCTTGTGACTGGCGGCTTTTTAGTGAGATACAGTATGTCAGACACCTGGATTTTGACTGACCCACCGCATTCGCGGGCAAGCCCGCTCCCACACGAAGAGTGCGGCCCTTGGATTTGGCGCCTATAACTGCTGTTGTGAAAAACCACCTGACGGAGCATCACTATGAACCCGACGAAAACCGCATTGGTCCTGATTGAATTCCAAAATGACTTCACCACTGCGGGTGGGGTGTTTCACGACGCGGTCAAAGGCGTCATGCACAGCACCGACATGCTGGCGAACACTGCAACCACCGTTGAGCAAGCCCGAAAACTTGGTGTGAAGATCATCCATATGCCGATTCAATTTGCCGACGGCTACCCCGAGCTGACGCACCGCTCCTACGGCATTCTCAAGGGTGTGGCAGACGGCAGTGCCTTCCGGGCCGACAGCTGGGGCGCTGAAATCACCGAAGCGCTGAGCCGTGAGCCGGCTGACATCCTCATAGAAGGCAAACGCGGCCTGGATGCGTTTGCCACCACCGGCCTGGACCTGGTGCTGCGCAACAACGGCATCCAGAACCTGGTCGTCGCAGGCTTTTTGACCAATTGCTGCGTTGAAGGCACGGTTCGTTCGGGCTATGAGAAAGGCTACGACGTGGTGACGTTGACCGACTGCACCGCGACCTTCAGTGATGAGCAACAACACGCCGCCGAGAACTTCACCTTGCCGATGTTCTCGCAAACGCTGAAACACACCCAGTTTCTACAAGCGTTGAACGCCCAATAAAAACGGCGGCGACTCATCACTGAGTCGCCGCCTGCTTGCGGGCCTGCCTCACTCGTCGGGCACGTACTGCATCTCTCCGTTGCCAAACGACCAATCTTCGCGTTTCACATCCACCAGGTTGATCCACACATCTTCTTTGCGCAGCCCGGTTTTGGCGTGGATGCCCTCAGCGATACATTTATAAAAAGCCTTTTTCACTGCGATGCTACGCCCGGCGCTCCAGGTCACCTGGATAAACACGATGTTCGGCGTGTAGGTAATCCCCAGATAACCCGCTGCCGGATACACCAACTCATCCTTGGCGTGACGATTGATGATCTGGAATTTGTCGTGCTCAGGCACATTGGCCACGCTGGTCATGGCGGCGTAGATCACGTCACCAATTGCAGCGGCGGTTTCAGTGGAGGTGTCGGCAGCCAGGTCGATTCGAACTAAAGGCATGGGAAATTCCTCGGCAGGTCAGTGGCCGGTACTCGAAAGTGGCCATTGGCACTACGCTAGCCCGAACAACAAAATTCATCAAGCGCATATTCATTTATTTAATAATGCGAACATTGCATGTTATTCATTCTCCCGGCAAATGCATAATCAGCGCTGATCGACCAGGCGATCAGCGCTTCGCGCCCCTAAAGCATCGGCGACAGGCTGACCACCCGCAGCGCCAGCCCCTCATATGCGTCCAACGTGATGGTGAACTCACCTTCAGCGGTGAGATCGCCCTCGACCCGCTCATTGATGATGTCCACCACCGGCCCCGGCGCAATGTCGGGCAGGTGCAGGGTTTCGGTCAGCGCCGTACTGCCGAAGTTGAGCGCAGTGATTTGCGTGCCCTTCCCGGCCGGCAACTCGTGAACCATGATCAGCAGCCCCGGGTGCTCCACATCCGGCACCAGGATCTGGCGGCTGGCGGCGATTCCATAGGCGTTGCGCACCGCGAGAATTTTCTGCAGCTGTGACGCGAACGAATCCGGGTCCTGCAACTGGCTGTTGAGGCTGCCGTAGAGGGTTTTCGCCCTTGGCATCTGGCCGGCGGACAGCTCAGCATCCGGGTTCAAATCCACCAGGTCATAGGCGCCGCGATGAATCCAGCGCGTGTCGCCATCGCCCATCAAATGGGCTACCGCATCGGCCGCCAACGGCAACGCGCCGACCAGGTCCCAACCCGACAGGGCAAACACCCCAGGCTGCATGGCGTTGTACATCACCAGCAGCACATGGATCCGGCGGATCTGCTCGATATCGGCCGGCGTGATCGCCTCCAGGTCACGGATGCCCAGGGCCGCCGTGATAATGCTGGCGGTGGTGCAGGAAACCCCATTGGTGACGAACTTGAGGTTATACGGCGCATGCTCGCCGGCCAGGCGCTCGTACATCTGCTCGCGGATATGCTCACGCAGGCTGTTGCCGGGGAACGTCTGGCCTTGGTAGAGGTAACTGTCGTGGGCGTGCAGGGTCCAGAAATGCACCAGCTCCAGGGTCAGCTCATCGTGGTTTTGCAGCGCATGGATCAAGGAGCCTGGGTCAATGCCCTGGCTGTGCATCTCACGCAGCATCAGGCGCAGAAATTCGGTGTCGCCCAGCAGCAAGGCATGCTGATACGCCGGGCGCGTGATGAAGTCATAGGACAGGTCGGCGCCGCCGTGGGACATGGCGGCAATATCGTCGACAGTGAGGTTCAACTCCTGAAAGCTGAACCCGCCCGCCTTGCGAATCGCCCCGCCCAGCAACTGGTTGCCGGTGATCGACAACGGGTGGCTTTCCGACCAGGCAGTGCCGTCCAGCTTGCGTTCCACGCCGAGGAAGCCGTTGGCGTCCAGGCGCAGGATCTTGGCGCCCATCACATCAATGGCATGCAGGGCGTCGCCGATGATCATCTGCTGCGCGGCAAACGAGGGGTCCAGCCAGTTCAATGACGGCTGGCCTTCCTTGAAGTAATGCAGGTACACCCAGCGGCGCGGCTTGTCATCCACACCGATGACTACCGGGGTTGCACTCCAGTCAGTTTCCTTGACGCCGGGTTCGAAGAAGATCACCCGCTGCAACTGGCCAACGATGTAATGCTTGTCGCGCAGCGCATCCACCTGCGCGGGGCTGAGGTTCTGCGCATCACGCCCTTCGGCGACGTCAGGTAACAGCGGCCAGTCTTCCTCGCGGATCTCGACCATGTGGTAGAGCCCCGGATAGTCCTCATACGCCATCTCGGCCAGGCGGAAGTCCGCGCCCTTGCCCGTGTGGGAGGGGATCACATCGTCGATGATCACCGCGTTGTGCGCGGCGGCCATGCGCGTCAGGGCCTGCAACTGCGCTTCGGTGCCCAGCTGTGGGTCAATCTCGAAGCTGATGCGGTCGAAATTGCCATCGATGGTCGGCGTATGCCGTGTACCGTCGAGCCCGCCGGACTTTTTCAACGGGCCGTTGTGAATGCCCTGGATGCCGATCTTCGACAACGCCTGCCACAGGCTTTCATCGCCCAGGGCTTCGAGCACCGTGCCGTTCTCACGGGTCACAATCGAGGCCGGATAAGCGGTGAACCATACCGACGACAACGCTGAGGCATCACGCGGCCGGGTCTGCGCATACGGCTGCTGCCACAAACGCCCTTGCCCGCTGTACAGCCTTGCCCGCTGACGCGCCGCATTGAGCATGGATTGTTGCACCAGCCAGTTCACATGATCGTTATCCGCCGCCGTCATAAGCCTGTTTCCTATTGCCGTGAAAAGGTTATTGGTAAGCATAGGAGCGGCGGAGGCCTTGATTCGTTGCATTTACTCCAATTGCCGGTACTGCCTGGGAGTAAAGCCGGTCAATGCCTTGAACTGGCGGGTAAATGCGCTGTGGTCGGTGTAGCCGCATTGCAACGCCACCTCGGTGATCGGCAGGTCGGTGTGCAACAGCCGGTGCGCATGCTCCAGGCGCACCTTCTGGATCATCTGCCGGGGTGTGAGGTGGAATACACGTTTGCAGTAGCGCTCCAGTTGCGCGACGGAAATCCCGGCAATGCGGGTCAGCTCGCCGAGGGTGACACGGCGGTTGAAATGCTGGCGAATGTGTTCATCCACGGCGGCCAGGCGCTGGTAGGCCGGATGCTTTTCGCTGGCCGATTGCAGGTCCACCGAAATACCCGCCAGGCCGATGATCGCGCCCTTGTCGTTGTACAGCGGCCATTTGTGCGTCAGGCACCAGCCCGGTTCGCGGCTGCCATACAGGTGCAGCTCAAGCTGGTCTTCGAGCACAAAACCCTGCTCCAGCACGCGCCGGTCTTGCTCGGTGTAGCCCGGCCCCAATTGTGCGGGGAACACTTCGGCGCTGGTCTTACCCAGCAGCGGCTGCAGCTGTTTGAGGCCGCAGCGTTGCACCAGGGTGTGGTTGGCGAGGACGTAGCGGGCGTCGATATCCTTGATGAAAATCGCCGCGTTGGGGATTACGTCGAGCAAGGGCAGCAACTGCGCGACCCCCGCCAATAGTTGCTCGATGCTGTTGGGGCGGTTGGCCTGTAGAAAGCTCGCAAATGCACTGGGCAGCATGGCCTGCACTCCATTTTTTTTAAGCAGATTGCCCTATGCCAGCCTGAGTATCCACACAAGGTTGTGGCAGCCTTGGAGGCCACACTCGATCAAAAATGTGGGAGCTGGCTTGCCTGCGATGCAGACGCCTCGGTCATTCAGGCAAACCGAGGTGATGCAATCGCAGGCAAGCCAGCTCCCACAAAAAAGCCTGGATCTACGCATTCAAACTGTGCCGAATTCGTCATTCACATCAACGCAAAACATCAATCGCAGCGCCCTTGATCGGTTCAGGATATCGCCACTGCATGCCTATCCAATAACTCACAAGAAGGCGCCGCCATGTCTGCTCAAGGCAAGTTCAAGAAACAACTTTCACTGATGGACCTGACCTTTATCGGGTTAGGCGCCATCTTCGGTTCGGGCTGGTTGTTTGCGGCCAGCCACGTGTCCGCCATCGCCGGCCCGGCGGGGATTATTTCCTGGCTGATCGGCGGTTTCGCCGTGCTGCTGCTGGGCATTGTGTACTGCGAACTCGGCGCCGCCCTGCCCCGCGCCGGTGGCGTGGTGCGTTACCCGGTGTATTCCCATGGCCCGCTGCTGGGCTACCTGATGGGCTTTATCACGCTGATCGCGTTCTCCAGCCTGGTGGCGATCGAAGTGGTCGCCTCGCGCCAATACGCCGCGGCCTGGTTTCCCGAGCTGACCAAGGTCGGTTCCAGCGACCCGACCACCCTGGGCTGGTTGGTGCAATTTGCACTGCTGTGCCTGTTCTTTGTGCTCAATTACCGCAGTGTAAAGACCTTCGCCATCGCCAATAACCTGGTGAGCGTATTCAAGTTCATCGTGCCGCTGCTGGTGATTGGTGTGCTGTTCACCTTCTTCAAACCGGCGAATTTCCAGACCCAGGGTTTTGCCCCGTTCGGCCTGTCGGGCATCGAGATGGCGGTGTCGGCCGGCGGCGTGATCTTCGCCTACCTGGGCCTCACGCCGATCATCTCGGTGGCCAGTGAAGTGAAGAACCCACAACGCACGATCCCGATTGCCTTGATCCTCTCGGTGCTGCTGTCGACCGCTATTTATGTGCTGCTGCAAACCGCATTCCTCGGTGGCGTGCCGACCGAGATGCTGGCCGATGGCTGGGCGGGTATCAGCAAGCAACTGGCGCTGCCTTATCGTGATATTGCCCTGGCGTTGGGCGTGGGTTGGCTGGCCTACCTGGTGGTGGCCGATGCGGTGATCTCACCCAGCGGCTGCGGCAATATCTACATGAATGCCACGCCGCGTGTGGTGTACGGCTGGGCGCAGACCGGCACGTTTTTCAAGATCTTTACGCGCATTGATGAGAAGTCCGGCATCCCGCGCCCGGCGCTGTGGTTGACCTTTGGTTTGTCGGTGTTCTGGACCCTGCCGTTTCCGTCCTGGGAAGCACTGATCAATGTGGTGTCGGCGGCGCTGATCTTAAGCTACGCCGTGGCCCCGGTGACCGTCGCCGCGCTGCGCCGCAATGCGCCCGGCATGGCCCGGCCGTTCCGGGTCAAGGGCATGGCGGTGCTCGGCCCGCTGTCGTTCATCATCGCCGCGCTGATCGTTTACTGGTCCGGCTGGAGCACCGTGTCGTGGCTGCTTGGCCTGCAAATCCTGATGTTTGTGGTGTACCTGCTGTGCGCACGCTGGGTGCCGACCGCGCACCTGAATCTCAAGCAACAAGTGCGCTCGTCGGCCTGGCTGATCGGCTTCTACGCGGTGACTATCCTGCTGTCCAAGCTCGGCAGTTTCGGCGGTATCGGCGCGATCAGCCACCCGTTTGACACGCTGGTCGTCGCCCTCTGCGCCCTGGGCATTTACTACTGGGGCGCCGCCACTGGCGTGCCCGCGCACCTGGTGCGCCTGGAACACGAAGACGACGAAAGCGAAGCGGTCAGCGACGCGCATTACAACGCGCCACTGTCCCCGGCCACTCACTGATGGAGCCTGTTATGAAGCGCCTGCATGTTATCGACTCCCACACCGGCGGCGAACCGACGCGCCTGATAATGGACGGCTTCCCTGCCCTCGCCGGCGCAACCATTGCCGACCAGTTGCACACCTTGCGCAGCGAACACGATCAATGGCGCCGCGCCTGCCTGCTGGAGCCACGTGGCAATGACGTGCTGGTCGGCGCGCTGTACTGCGCGCCGGTCACGCCAGGCGCCACCTGCGGGGTGATCTTTTTCAACAATGCCGGTTATCTGGGCATGTGTGGCCACGGCACCATCGGCCTGGTCGCCTCCTTGCACCACTTGGGCCGCATAACGCCCGGCGTGCACACCATCGACACGCCGGTCGGCCCGGTAGCCGCCACCTTGCACGACGACGGCGCGGTGACCTTGCGCAACGTGCCCGCCTACCGTCACCGCCAGCAGGTGCCGGTGGATGTGCCGGGCTATGGCGTGGTGCATGGCGATGTTGCCTGGGGCGGCAACTGGTTTTTCCTGGTGTCGCAGCACGGCCACAGGCTGGCGATAGACAACGTCGACACCCTCACCGACTACACCTGGGCGATGCTCAAGGCCCTCGAAACCCAAGGCATTCACGGTGCCGACGGCGCAGTGATCGACCATATCGAACTGTTCGCCGACGACGCCCACGCCGACAGCCGCAACTTCGTGATGTGCCCCGGCAAAGCCTACGACCGCTCACCGTGTGGCACCGGCACCAGCGCCAAACTCGCGTGCCTGGCGGCTGACGACAAACTCGCGCCCGGCGCCACCTGGGTGCAGGCCAGCATCACCGGCAGCCAATTCGAAGGCCGTTATGAATGGGATGGCGAGCGCATTCGCCCCTTCATCACCGGCCGCGCCTACATGACCGCCGACAGCACCTTGCTGATCGACGAACAGGACCCTTTTGCCTGGGGCATCTGAGCCCGGGCCTTATTTAACTGAACGCTGGAGTTAGAACAATGAGCGACAACATCTTCACCGGTTGCATCCCTGCACTGATGACCCCGTGCACGCCTGAACGCAAACCGGACTTCGACGCCCTGGTCGCCAAGGGCCGTGAACTGATCGATATCGGCATGAGCGCCGTGGTGTATTGCGGTTCCATGGGTGACTGGCCGCTGCTGACCGAAGCCGAACGCCAGGAAGGCGTGGCCCGTTTGGTTGCCGCTGGCGTGCCGACCATCGTCGGCACCGGCGCGGTCAACAGCCGTGAAGCGGTGGCCCACGCCGCCCACGCGGCCAAGGTCGGCGCCCATGGCTTGATGGTAATCCCGCGCGTGCTGTCCCGTGGCGCTTCGGCCACCGCGCAAAAGGCGCACTTCTCGGCGATCCTCAAGGCCGCGCCGAACCTGCCGGCAGTGATCTACAACAGCCCGTATTACGGCTTCGCCACCCGCGCCGAGCTGTTCTTTGAACTGCGCCGTGAACACCCCAACCTGATCGGCTTCAAGGAATTCGGCGGCGGCGCCGACCTGCGCTACGCGGCAGAAAACATCACCTCCCAGGACGATGCCGTGACCCTGATGGTCGGCGTCGACACCCAAGTGGTGCACGGCTTCGTCAACTGCAACGCCACCGGCGCCATCACCGGTATTGGCAACGCACTGCCGCGCGAAGTGCTGCAACTGGTCGCCCTGAGCAAAAAAGCCGCCAAAGGCGACGCCAAGGCCCGGCGCCTGGCCCGTGAGCTGGAAGCCGCGCTGGCCGTGCTGTCGTCCTTCGACGAGGGTTGCGACCTGGTGCTGTATTACAAGCACTTGATGGTGCTCAACGGCGACCAGGGCTACGCCCTGCACTTCAACGAAACCGACGTGCTCAGCACCGCCCAACAGCGTTATGCCGAGCACCAGTACGCGTTGTTCCGCCAGTGGTACGCCAACTGGTCGGCTGAACAGAACGTGGCCTGACACCCTCGCGCGCCGCTGTGGTTCTCACAGCGGCCAACCCTCATTTTTCAAGGACACCCCATGACTCTGACGGGCAAGATGCTGATCGGTCAGCACGCAGTCTGCGGCCATCGCGAAGCGATCCAGGCCATTAATCCCGCCACCAACCAGCCCTTGGCCCCCGCCTACCCAGGCGGCGCTGGCGAGCATGTCGAACAGGCCTGTGCCTTGGCTTGGGCGGGGTTTGACAGCTATCGCGACACCTCGCTGGCAGCACGCGCGGCCTTTCTTGAAACCATCGCCGACAACATTGAAGCCCTCGGCGATGAGTTGATCGAACGTGCCATGGCCGAAACCGGCCTGCCACGCCCGCGTATCCAGGGCGAACGCGGCCGCACCTGCGGGCAATTGCGCACATTTGCCCGCACGGTGCGCGCCGGTGAATGGCTGGACGTGCGCGTCGACACCGCGCAACCGGCGCGTGAGCCATTGCCACGTGCAGACCTGCGCCAGCGGCACATCGCACTGGGGCCGGTGGCGGTGTTTGGTGCGAGCAATTTCCCCTTGGCGTTCTCAGTAGCGGGCGGCGATACCGCCTCTGCACTCGCCGCCGGTTGCCCGGTGATCGTCAAGGCCCATGGCGCGCATCCCGGCACCAGCGAACTGGTCGGCCGTGCGCTGGCCAAGGCCGTTAAAGACTGCGGTTTGCCCGACGGTGTGTTTTCGCTGCTGTATGGATCGGGTCGCGAAGTCGGCATCGCATTGGTCACCGACCCGCGTATCAAGGCCTTGGGGTTTACCGGCTCACGCAGCGGCGGTATCGCCCTGACCCAGGCGGCGCAAGCGCGGCCGGAGCCGATTCCGGTGTATGCGGAAATGAGTTCGATCAACCCGGTGTATCTGTTTCCTGCGGCGTTGCACACGCGTGCAGAGGCGTTGGCCCAAGGTTTTGTCGCCTCGTTGACCCAAGGCGCCGGGCAGTTTTGCACCAACCCTGGCTTGGTGATTGCGGCCGCAGGCCCGGCACTCGAGCGCTTTGTCGCCACGGCGAGTGAGTTGCTCCCGGCGTGCGCCGCCCAGACCATGCTGACGCCAGGTATTTTCCAGGCCTATGAAGCGGGCGTCGGCAGCTTGACTGAACACGCACAAATCGCCGCCAAAGGCATGGCGGCGCAAGGCCCGAATCAAGGCCAGGCACAGCTGTTTGTGACCCAGGCCAGCGCGTTTTTGCGCAATGAGCATCTGCAGGCGGAAGTCTTTGGCGCAGCCTCCTTGGTCGTGGTGTGTGCCAATGACGAAGAAGTGCGCCAGGTTTCCGAGCAGTTGGAAGGCCAGTTGACCGCCACACTGCACCTGGACGACGCCGACCTGGCACGCGCCCAAGCCCTGCTGCCGGTATTGGAGCGCAAGGCCGGGCGCCTGCTGGTCAACGGCTGGCCGACCGGCGTGGAAGTGTGCGACGCCATGGTCCACGGCGGCCCGTTCCCGGCCACCAGCGACTCGCGCAGCACCTCGGTCGGTACCGCAGCGATCCTGCGTTTTCTGCGCCCGGTGTGTTACCAGGACTTCCCGGACAGCTTGCTGCCCGCTGCGCTGCAACACGCCAACCCGCTGCTGTTGCGACGCTTGCTCGACGGCCAGAGAGAGGCCTGAACGATGAGCGACAGCAACCGTGCTGATATCGCTGTGATTGGCGCCGGCATCATTGGCGTCGCCTGCGCCCTGCAATTGGCCCGTCAAGGCCAACGCGTGGTGGTCATCGACCCACAGGCGCCGGGCATGGGCGCGTCCTATGGCAACGCCGGGCATTTGGCCACCGAGCAAGTGTTCCCGATTGCCGACGTGTCGATCCTCAAGCGCCTGCCCGCCATGCTGATGGACCCTATGGGTCCGTTGCGCCTGGACTGGAAGTACCTGCCACGCGCCCTGCCCTGGTTCGTGCGCTTGTTGCTCAACCTACGCCCGGCGAACTACCGGCGCACGGTGGCGGGCATTCGTGCGCTCAATGAGGCCAGCCTGGGCGCTTGGCAGCGTCTGCTGCAGGCCATTGAGCAGCCGCAACTGTTGCGCGCCGAGGGTTCGTTGCTGGTATTTGAGCGTGCCGCGTCCGGGGAAGCCATCGACGCGTTGCGCCAACGCATGCAGCAGCAGAATGTGCCGGTGGATTTCTGGTCGGGCGAGGCAATACGCAAGGCCGCGCCGCAACTGAACGGTGCGATCCAGGGCGGCCTGTTCTTCCCGGGCACCGGGCATTTTATTGATCCGTACAGCGTGGTGTGCGCACTGGTGAGCGCGGCCAAGGCTTGCGGTGTGCAGTTTGTGCAGCAACGCGTGCTCGATGGGCGCCTGGCGTCGGACGGCGTATCGCTGCTGACCGATCAAGGCAGCCTGACCGCCCGCCAGGTGCTGATCGCCTGCGGCGCCCATTCGGCCAAACTCACCGCTGCACTCACCGGCAAGCAGGTCCCGCTGGACACCGAGCGCGGCTATCACCTGATGCTGCCCCACGAACACCAGCGCTTGCCCTTTGCCGTGACCTCGTTCGAGCGCAAATTTATCATGACCCCCATGAACGATGGCTTGCGCCTGGCCGGCACGGTCGAATTCGCAGGCCTGGAGCGCCCCGCCAATATGCAACGCGCCTGGCAACTGCATCGTTTGAGCAAGGGCTTGTTTCGCCAGGACTTGAGTACCCGGGACGCAACCCCATGGATGGGCTTTCGCCCGTCGCTGCCGGACTCGCTGCCGATCATTGATCGGGTCGCGGAAGGCAAGGTACTGCTCGCGTTTGGGCATCAGCATTTGGGGTTGACGCAGGCGGCGGTGACGGCGGAGATGGTCGTGCAACTGGTTACGCTTGATAAGCGCATAGTGCTGCCGGACCTGGCCCCTTACCGATTGGCGCGCTTTTAGGTCTTTGGCGTTTTTGTGGCGAGCAGGCTTGCCCTGCGTTGGGCTGCGCAGCAGCCCCATACCGTTACACCTGACTCACCGAGTCGTCTGAATGAGGGGCGGCTTCGCCACCCAACGCAGGGCAAGCCTGCTCGCCACAGTGACAATCACAGTGGCAGTGCTCGCCCTCAACGCTACTTGACCAAGCGCTTCTCTTTGGACGGCCGATAGCCGAAATACGCGCTGTAGCACTTACTGAAATGGCTCGGCGACACAAACCCGCACGCCACCAGCACATCCACCTGTGACAGTTCGGTGTGCTGCAACAAACGCCGCGCCTCGGTGACACGTAACTCCATGTAATAGCGTTGCGGCGTAGTGCCCAGTTGCTCCTTGAACAGGCGTTCGAGCTGGCGCCGCGAGCGGCCGGCGTAGACTGCCAATTGGTCCAGTTCCAAGGGTTCTTCGAGGTTGGCGTCCATCAGTTTCACCACTTCACGCAGTGGCGCGCTGACGCTGATGTTCTCTGTGGGTTTGATACGCCGGTAGCGTGACTCTTCAAACGCCAGGATGTCTTCGATACCTTCGACCAAGGCCTTGCCATGCAGGCTTTTGATCCAGTCCAGGGCCATATGGAACGCGCCCGATGGGCTGGAGGCGGTGAGGCGATCGCGGTCAATCACGTAGGGTTCGCTGGTGACCTGCGCAGCTTTGGACACTTCCGACAGCGCCGGGCGATGTTCCGGGTGGATCGCGCAGTGGTAACCCTGCAACAGCCCGGCGCGACCAAGGAACCAGGCGCCGTTCCATAGGCCGGCGAGGCTCACACCCTGTTCGGCGGCGCTGCGCAACAGCTGGATGAAATCCTCGCTGGCTTTGAGTTCGGTGCGAAAACCGCCGCAGATCACCAGCAAATCCAGGTCGGGCAATGCCGACGCTTGCAGGCGGGCATCCGGGCGGATCACCAGGCCCAGGTCGCTGATAACTTCGCCCTCGTCACACCCGAAGGTACGCGTGGCAAACAGCTCGGGGCGCAACAGGTTGGCGGTGATCAGGGTGTCGAGGGTCTGGGTGAATGCCGGCAGGGAAAAGTGTTCGAGCAGCAAAAAACCAACGCGGGTGACCGGCGACGGCTGCTGGAAGTTTTCATTCAGGTAGCGCAGGTTCTTGCCTTTCATGCCACCGCTGAACTGGCGTCTTTCCATCGAGGGTTGGCCCACTCTTTTTGTTTATGCAATGGGCGCTATCTTAGGGGCAAATGCGCCGGCTGTCGTGCCGCATTCCCACGAAGAATAATGACTATGCTGCGTGGCCGCCGCCACGATGGAGGACGCTTGCCTGTTGATAGTCAACACGACCTTTAAGCCTGATCTTTACAAAAGCAACCGCATCCCAGGCCCGCAGCCTGGCAGCTGCGGGACCATCTGATACGGTTTTTTCTTTGCTATCTGCGTCTGTATCGAAACGCCAGTGAAGCGGACAATGGGCGCCATTCCGACACTCCTGTCGACTCCCTTCCCTTCGGAGGCCTTATGACCAAGATGGCAATTTTCCTGTTCGGTTTTCTGGTGCTGACCATCGGTATCGGCTTGCTGGCAACCATCTCGCCGGTGTGAGGCACTGCTTCACACAAAAAACATCGGGTACAACGACAGCACCAACAGCGCCGCCATCGACCCGTTGAATACCCGCAACCAACGCGGCTCGCGCAGCACGTTGCGCAATCCACTGCCGCAGCCCACCCACACGCACACACTGGGCAGGTTGACCACCGCAAATACCAGCGCCATGATCCATGCCTTGGGGTTGACCCACTGAAACGCGGCCGCGCCAAGAAAGGTCATGGGTTTGCCACGCTCGTCAGGGTTCTCGGACATGCCGCCAGCGGTGGCAATCTTCCACGCCAGGTAGAGCAAATAGGCCGCTCCCACATAGCGCAACACCGTGTAGGCCCACGGGAATACCTTGAACACTTCGCCCAGGCCCAGGCCTACCGACATCACCAACAGCATGAAGCCGATGCTGATCCCCAGCGCGTGGGGCATCGAGCGGCGAAAGCCAAAATTCACCCCCGAGGCGAGCAACATGGTGTTGTTCGGGCCGGGCGTGATCGAGGACACGAAGGCAAACAGGACAAAGGCGGACAAGAGGCTGGTGGACATGAACATGGCGCGGCATCCAGGCGGTAGTGGTATGCCTGCGACAGTAGTGGGTTACAGCCCTTGCCGCCCCGTACAGCTAGGGGCGGATCGAGGCATACACTTTGGCGTTATCGAGCTGATCGGTAGAGTTGCGCGCCTTGCTTGAGTCTGCGCTGAACACATCACAACGGCGTACAGGCCGACTACGGTTCCCGCTGAGCCCGCCGGGAACCGTTGGTGTTGGCAGACAACCCACGCGTCTCAGTTTTGGGGCCGTTGCTTGGTCGAGTCCAGCTCAGCCTTTTTGCCCGTGGAGATCTCGGTGATCTGCGCGGACTTGGCGATGGCAAAGTCGAAGGTGTCCTGCATTTTGGCGATGGCGTCGGTCGAGGTGCCATCGAGCCCACCCTTGGCCGCCCAATCAAAGTTCCACACGCCGGAGAGGTTGTCGGCCCCCGCCACGTCGTGGGTTTCAATCGCGGTGAACACGTCCGGGTGGCGCTCCATGTACTTGGCAGCGTCGGACACATCCGTGGGCACTTTGCCCGAAGCGTTGTTGGCCAGTTGCGTGAGCTCCTGCTTGGTGATCGCTGACTTGCCCGTTTGGCGCATGTAGTCGGCAATGACCTTGCTGGACTTGGCAATGTTCAACTTGTCGTCGAACGTGGAAGGCGAAGACTTTGGCGTATTCGACCCGCCAGACGCGGGCGTTACGGTAGTAGACATCGGCGCTGCTCCTTCAATGGAACGAATGAAATCGTCAAGCTGACGATACCCCGACGCGGACGTTAGCATGGGCAAAGGGCCATTCCGCACGCTTCACAACATTTCACAACGCAAGGCGGGTTTTGCCGGTGTTTTCGAAGCGCCGTTACCCTGTGCTAGCTGACAACCTCTAGTATGAGTGGGCTGTTGTGGCGAGCAAGCTTGCTTGCGCTGGGGTGCGAGCGGCCCCAATAAAGGCACTGCAATGTTCCTGAAAGAACTCAGCGACTGGGTTTGGGGCTGCTTCGCAGCCCAACGCAGGCGGTGCGACGATTCGACAAGCCTGCTCGCCACAGGAGAAATTGGCTGCCTTGAAAAGTTGTGTAGGTACCTAGGGCCATCGCAGGCAAGCCAGCTCCCACATACAAGCAATTCGAAAAAATCATCAGGTCGTGCGCACATCCCGCTGCCTGGCCAACCCTTCCAGCGTAAACCGTGCCTGCATCAGCACCACATCGCGCACCGCCTCCATCTCCTTCTGATTCACCTCGGTCCACTTCAGCGCTTCCAGCAACTTGGGCTTCTGCACCCGAAACGCCAAGCCCTGGGTGAACAGCGCCATGGAGTGAATCACCGTGCGCTCGTCTTCCACGGCAAAGCCGGAAAGGCGCGCGATCAGTTGGCGTATGACGCGGCCAATGCGTGCCTTGAAGCGGTCTTCAAAGGCGGTGGTTGCGCTTTGCGGGCACAGGCCGGCCTGATGACGATCCATAAATGCGCGCCAGATCGTGGTCTGGGGGCTGTCCTGGATGGTGGAGACCACCGTACCCAGAATGCCCAGCGAGACGTCGATCAAGGTTTTATCGCTCGCCTTGGCATCCGCCAACGCGGCCTCGGCCGCTTCCACGCACGGCGACATCTTGCGCCACAGCAGCGTGATCAAATGCTCGACACACTCTAGGTACACGCCTTCCTTGCCATCGAAGTAGTACTGGATCGCGGGCGCATTAACCCCGGCAGCCGTGGCGATGTCACGGGTGGACGCGCGGTCATAGCCGCGTTCGCCAAACACCTCGACCGCCGCTTCGACGATACGTGCGCGGGTTTCTTCACCGCGCTGGTAACCACCTTCGGCAGCAGGTTTATGTCGTGCCATGTGCAGCTCCTCTCGAATACCGGACCAAAATATACCAGTTGACAAAAATTCGCGGAAAATAGAATTTATTCCATCCGATATAAAACCGGCCCTCACAAACAGGAATGACCCGATGTCCGCTGCAACACCCTCCCCTCAGGTCATTCCTGAAGACACCGTTAATGGCCAGCGCAGCAAAGCGCGCCGCATTCTCCTGAGCATCGCCACCCTCGCGCTGCTGGGCGGCCTTGGCTGGGCCGCGTGGTGGTGGCTGGACGGGCGCTTTATCGAGACCACCGACGATGCCTACCTGCAGGCCGACAGCATCAGCGTAGCGCCCAAGATCAACGGCTATGTGGCCGAGGTGCTGCTCAGCGACAACCAGAACGTCAAGCGTGGCGACGTGCTGGTGCGCCTGGATGCGCGCAAATACCAGGCGGTGAGCGACGAAGCCTCGGCGACGATAGCTGCGCGCAATGCCGACTACGCCAAAGCCCAGGCCGACCTGGTACAGCAAGATTCCACCATTGCCGAAGCCCGCGCCCAATTGCAAGGCGCCCAGGCCGACGCACAACACGCACAAACCGAAGTGGCCCGTTATGCACCGCTGGCCCGCTCCGGCGCCGAGCCAGAAGAACGCCTGGCGCAACTCAACAACCAACTGGCGCAGGCACGCAGCACCGTGGCGGCCAAACAGGCAGCGCTGCGCTCCAGCGAAACCCGCTACGGCACCCTGCAAGCCCAGCTCAAGCAGGCCCAGGCGCAACTCGGCGTGGCCAAGGCCAGCGAAGCGCAGAGCCAGCTGGATGTAGATGATGCGGTGATCCGCAGCCCGCTGGAGGGTCGGGTGGCCGACCGTGGTGTGCGCGTCGGCCAGTATGTGCAGCCCGGCACGCGCTTACTGACGGTGGTGCCGATCAGCGCGATCTACCTGACCGCCAACTACAAGGAAACCCAGATCGGCGCCATGCGTCCCGGCCAGGCCGTCACAGTGCACGTGGATGCACTGCCCGGCCGCAACCTGCAGGGGCATATCGACAGCCTGTCGCCCGGTACTGGCGCGCAGTTCGCCTTGCTGCCGCCCTCAAATGCCACCGGCAACTTCACCAAAATCGTGCAGCGTGTGCCGGTGAGGATTGCCCTTGATGTACCCGATGATATTCGCGCGTCGTTGATGCCCGGCCTGTCGGCCACCGTCGAAGTCGACACGCGTAGCCACGCGGCGGATGCCAACCATGGCTGAGGCGCTGATGGCCGAGGCCGTCGCCGAAAAACCGCGCAACGCCTCGTTGACCGACTGGATCGCCGTGGCTGCCGGGGCATTGGGCGCGTTGCTGGCGACGCTGGACGTGTCGATCACCAACTCGGCGCTGCCGCAGATCCAGGGCCAGATCGGCGCGACCGGCACCGAAGGCACGTGGATCGCCACCGGCTACCTGATGTCGGAAATCGTCATGATCCCGCTCGCCGCATGGCTGACGCGGGTATTCGGCCTGCGCCGCTTTCTGATCGGCACCGCGCTGATGTTCACCGCGTTTTCGATGTTCTGCGGCTTGTCCTCCAGCCTCGGCGCGATGATCGCCGGGCGCATCGGCCAGGGCTTTGCCGGCGGTGCGATGATCCCCACCGCGCAGACCATCGTGCGCACGCGCCTGCCCCCGCACCAACTGGCGATCGGCACCACCATGTTCGGCATGACCGTGATTCTCGGCCCGTTGCTGGGCCCGGTGATCGGCGGCTGGCTCACGGAAAACATCAACTGGCGCTGGTGTTTCTTTCTCAACCTGCCCATCAGCATTGCGCTGATCACCTTGCTGATCACCGGCCTGCCGACCGAGCGCATGAACCTGCAACGCTTTATCAGCGCTGACTGGTTGGGCATCCTCGGCCTGGCCATGGGTTTGAGTTCGCTGACCGTGGTGCTCGAAGAAGGCCAGCGCGAACACTGGTTTGATTCGCTGCTGATTATCTGGCTGAGCATCGCCACCGTCACCGGGTTCTTCCTGATTGCAGTGGGGCAACTGCGCTCAACAACCCCGATCCTGCGCCTGCAACTGGTGCTCAACAAAAGCTTTGGCAGCGTGTTGTTGATCGGCACAGCGGTCGGTGCCGGGATCTATGGCACGGCGTACCTGGTGCCGCAATTCCTGGGCATTTTGTCGGGCTACAACGCGCAGCAGTCGGGCGCGATCATGCTGTTATCGGGGATTCCGGCGTTTGTGTTGATGCCGATTCTGCCAAGAATGCTGGGCCGCTACGACCTGCGCTGGATGGTCGGCGCCGGGCTGTTGCTGTACTGGGCCAGTTGCTATGTCGACACCACGCTCACCACTGACAGCGTTGGCCATGACTTTATCTGGTCGCAACTGCTGCGCGGGTTCGGGCAGATCCTGGTGATGATGCCTCTAAGCCAATTATCCATGCGCTCGGTGCAAACCCACGAAGCCGGGGACGCTGCCGGGCTGTACAACATGTCGCGCAACCTGGGCGGCACCATCGGCCTGGCCCTGCTCGGCGTGTTGATGGACCGGCGCAGCCACTTTCACGACGATATGCTGCGTGAAGGCATCCCGGCCAACAGCCAACTGGCCCAGGACCATATGGCCAGCAGCACCGCCAGCTACCTGGCACAAACCGGTGATGCCTCCACCTCACAGCTGCAAGCCTTCGCGCAACTGGCCAATGACATCGCGCGGCAAGCCTCGGTCATGGCCTACAACGACTCGTTTTATCTACTGGGACTGGCGATGCTGGCGTGCCTGCCCCTGATCTTTATTCTGAAAAAGCGCACGGTAACCCGATGATCCCTCGCAAGCTTGCTCTTCTGTTCAACGTTGCGCTGCTGTCCGCCTGCACGGTCGGCCCCGACTACCAGGGTGCCCCCAACGTTGCGCCAAAAACCCTGGCGGCCGGGCGCCTGCCGCATGCCGATAACACCTCCGCTGGCGCACCCGCTGTCGCGCAGTGGTGGCGCACGCTGGGCGACGCGCAGCTCAACGAACTGGTGGACAAAGCCCTGCGCAACAGCCCCGACATCGCCACCGCCCAGGCCCGGTTGAAGCAATCGCGCGCCAGCCTTAGCGGCGCACAGGCCAACGCGATGCCCAAGGTCAGCGGTGATGCTGCGATGCTCAAACTGCGCTCGCCCGACACCTCCGCGCTGGGTGGCAACAGTGGCGGCGGCCGCGGCCCGCTGAACCTCTACCTCGCCGGCTTCGATGCCAGTTGGGAAGCCGACCTGTTCGGCGGCACCCGTCGCGCCGTCGAGGCTGCGCAGGCCGAAGCCGACGCGTCCCAGGCGCAACTGGCCGATGCCCAGGTGCAACTGGCCGCCGAAATCGTCCAGGCCTACACCGACCTGCGCGACCAGCAAACACGCCTGGCACTGGTGGACTCCAGCGTCGACATCGAAAACCAGGCCCTGGACCTCACCCAGCAGCGCCGCGAGCGCGGCGTGGCCTCGCAACTGCAACTTGAACAAGTCATCACCCAAGCCGAAAACACCCAGGCCCAGCGCCTGCCACTGCAAGCCGCCATCGTCGAATCCCTCGACCAACTCGGCCTGCTTTGCGGCCTGGAACCCGGCGAACTGGATGGCCAACTCGCCATCGCCCGCGCCCTGCCCGCCTTACCCAGCGCCGTGCCGTTGGCCGACCCGGCGGCGGTGCTGAGGGCGCGCCCGGATATCCGCATGGCCGAGCGTAAACTGGCCTCCAGCAACGCACAGATCGGCGAAAAAACCGCCGACTGGTTCCCCAAGCTCAGCCTCACCGGCGACCTGTCCTTCTCCGCCAGCGACCCCGGCCACCTTGCGCGTAAAGACAGCGGCACCTGGCTGGTCCTGCCGCGCATCACCTGGAACGCCCTCGACTTCGGCCGCGTCGCCGCCAGCGTCAAAGGCGCCGAGGCCGGACGCGATGAAGCCTTGGCGCAGTACAAGAGCGTGGTATTGAGTGCATTGCGCGATGCGGATGTGGCCTTGGCACGCTATGGGCATCAGCGCCAGAATGTGGTGCTGCTGCGTAACGTGGAATCTTCGGCAGTACGCGCCGCCGACCTGACACGCCAGCGTTATCGCGCGGGCACGGCCAGCACCCTCGATTGGCTGGATGCCGAGCGCACGCGCTACCAGGCGCAAGAGAGCCGGATATCCGGCGACGCTGAACTGCTGAAGGATTTTGCCTCGCTGCACAAGGCGCTTGGGTTAGGCTGGACGCTGTAAAGGGTTCTACGCACATAAACCAAGGAACAACATGATCACCCTTCGTAAAGCGACAACGGCCGATATCGATACGCTGCGCGAGGTCGGTTGCCAGACCTATCGCGAGCATTTTTCGACATTATGGTCGCCTGCCGGTATGCACGGTTTTCTTGAGCAGGATTTTTCATCCAGTGCGCTGCGCCAGTCACTCGAGTTGCCAGGCAAGCATGCGTGGTTCACTGCTTTCGATGAACAAGGCAACGCCGTCGGGTTTGCCAAAGTAAATTGGTCGGTGCCGGCGCCGTTAACCGGTGAAGTGGGCGCGGAGCTGCAGAAAATCTACCTGCTCAAATCCGCCGCCGGCAGGGGTTACGGCAAACAACTGTTGCAGTGTGTTCGCGATGAAGTGGCGCAACGTGGTGAGCATTTACTGTGGCTGGACG
The DNA here is from genome assembly GCF_021605825.1 of Pseudomonas sp. PA-6-3C. Taxonomy (NCBI): domain Bacteria; kingdom Pseudomonadati; phylum Pseudomonadota; class Gammaproteobacteria; order Pseudomonadales; family Pseudomonadaceae; genus Pseudomonas; species Pseudomonas sp. PA-6-3C. The sequence continues at coordinate 43,570 of NZ_WKDV01000022.1, read as the reverse complement.
TGCTCAAAACCAACGTCAGTGCACAGGGCTTTTATGAGGCATTCGGGTTTCGGCGCATGGGCGAAATCCCCTTCAGCACGGACCTTGCCGACATAGGGATGGTCGTCATGGGACTTCAATTGAAACAGCAGGCGCAGCGCTAAATGGCCGAACTGATAGAGGGGCTCGACGGGCCCAGAACCGCACAACAAGAACTGTTTTACGACCTTGACGATGCACGCGCAGTTATCGGCTGGTCGGTGGTGGAGCTGACGGCGATGGCCGCGAACGGCCGAACACCCGATGAAGCGGTGGCGCTAATGAAAATGTGCGCATTGCTGGCTGCGCAGCAGGAAAAGCTTGGCGTGTACGCCGAAGAGGTGAAGGCACAGCGTATTGTCCGCGCTGAGGCCTAGCGAGTAATAAAAAAAGGAATATATACATGCCGTTTTCATTGGAAGAAAGAACCGCCTTGCTCGCTCTCAAGGGCGTAGGCCCCACCGTGATTACACGGCTGGAGCAGTTGGGCATTGACTCATTGGAAGTGCTTGGAAAGTCGAACGTGAGCGACATTCTGGCGCAAGCATCGGCAGCAGTCGGGTCGACCTGCTGGAAAAACAGCCCCCAGGCACGGGCAGCCATTACAGCGGCCGTGGCGCTTGCGAGGGCGACTAAGCCACCCATGCCCACGACTCGCAGCGGAACGATATTATCCGGGGAACACACGGGCTGGACGATAACGATCCAGGATGACACCGCAGGTGAAACCGGAGGCTATTACCTCTACCTGGCCGACGAACAGCTCAACGGTTTCGATGCATGGTTTGAATCCATGGAGCCGCTGGAACGGGAGATTTCTGAACTGGAAGTTCGCTGGGATTAATGTGCTCGAGAGCAGTCAGTCAGCACTCGCTGATAACAAAGCGTTTCTGGAGGCAATAAATCGCCTTCCCACCGTGCGCATCACCCACCGACTGACTCGGGAAAACCTGATCAAGAAAATGCAGGCTGGCGTATTGATGCCCTACCCGGCAAAGCGCGGGCGCCTGCCAGAATGGTTCGCCCATTGGATGGATGGCAAACACCCCGCCACCTGGGTATCCATTGGCAAACCTGAAGACGTCAGCCCTGCTCTGCTGGGGTCCGTTCGTCAAAAAGAATGGCCCATGGCAATTTCGTTCCATGTGCCAAGTACAGACATCGTGATGCCACCTGGTTTTCTGAAACACCTGTATGGCTGCTACCAACAGCGGCTGCTCAATACGGTGAAGATCCCACACAACGCCGATCTGTATAAACGCGTCGGGAAAAATTGGCAGTTGCTGAGCCTTCTGGAACGCCAAGCACTGTACGCTCCGGTTGCTACGGCGGTGGCGGCTTAACAAAAGAAAGGGATGGATTCATGTCACTGAACATAGGTCCGTCCCTTCTCTCGGCAGCAGAGCATCAGCGCTGGTCGATTTCGATTTTTTGAGTTGGATCGGGGCTGTACTTTTGGCGTTTTAATTGCGGGTCGCCTTTGGCCAGGCAAAAGAAGAATATCTCCGCCTCCCCGCAGCCGCCGTGCAAGGCGCATTCGCTTGACTGCATGTGGTCTAGAAGAATTTCCCGGCCTTGAGACTCACAAAACTGATTCGCTTCTTTCAGCGCCTGGCCTTTCGCCGAGGCCGGCCCACCAAGGGGAACTCGCGTTGAGATGGTGTAGGTGTCAGGCCCCACTTTTATAGGACCGCTGTCGGCGCAGGCCGTGAGCATCGCAGTGACTAAAACCATTAGCCAGATTTTCATTGTTATCCCCCAGGAAAGGCATGAGGGTACATGGCAGCTCGCCAGCTCGCCTAATAATTTTACTTTCTGAACATCGCTAACGCTGCTCTGCTTGGTCTCGGACGTTTCCCACAAACTAACGAGGTTGAGCCATAGGAAGTGACTTGGTTAGGATTTGCCGTCGCAGTAATTACTGTGACCGGGCGTCGCAACCTGAATTATCTGAGTATTGCCCTTTGGAGCATCACTCTTGAAAACACCCACACCTGGCAACGACCATTCGACTAACGCGTTTAAAGTGAGGACAGAATTAAGCACGGAAGATGCGCTAGTGAATGCAAGTGAAATTTTGGCTTCGGCATCGGTTATGGCGAATGAACAAGCGTTCGGATCAACTGGATCTCGACGGTTTCAAATATTTGGGTTGGCGCAGCTGATTGAGAACGCGCAACTGCTCGTGGATGATGCGTTGGAGAAATTGAGCCCAATAGCCGCTGACCATTGACCGCCTAGCAATTGAACATGGGAAGACCACCTTTTTTAACATTCAGAAATTGTGGCCTGACCCCTTTTAGTCAAAAAAACCTCGCCGAAGCGAGGTTTTGACCGTGGCACAACAGCAATCAACTATTCGCCTGCGCTAAAAACTGCCGAATTTCCTCGTCGGTCTTGCCCTTCAACAGTTCTTTTAAGAGTTTGAATTGCTCTTCATCAGTAGGCTTAAAAGAGTCTAAAACTTCAAGCGACTGCTCCTTATCTAAAATGTTGTCTTTATCTTCCGATAGCGTGTAAGCATAAACCATATGATCAATAGACATAACAATCTCCTTTACATTAATATTTAATGGAGATGAAATCATCCATCGTCATTGATTTTTGTGAACCTGTGAAAATTAGCAGTTTCTTATACTGATTTGTAATTAAAAAGCGCATTCGACCGACATGCAAAATTATCAAAGTGCATCAGCAAAAGCCCTGGATAAAATCGCCCCAACATCCGAAATGAAGTCCTGCAACGCATTGTTCATGTAGTTGGCCCGAGGCTCAATGCGCGAGCCATGCGCGGGGTTGCGGAACGGCTTTCAAATTGCAGGCATTAAAAAACCCCGTAGACCGTTGATCTACGGGGCTTCCAAGAGTGGAGGCCGAGGTCGGAATCGAACCGGCGTAGGCGGATTTGCAATCCACAATTAAAACTCTAAAAATCAATTAGTTAAATAAATTACTTTTCCGCATTTGTGATGTATTTAAACGGCCGGAGACCTTTGTTTGCGCGACGTTGATTTTTCATTGCGGAACTGTTTTTCGCTCCAATCTTGGCTGATCAGCATCGCCGCCGTCGCTTCACCCACTCCCTGAGCTGGCCCTCGACACAACGGCAAGACAGGCAGCTATCGGCCCAAAACATTCCTTCACGAAGAGCAGGAATTGGCTGATTCCTGCTGCCTGCAACCGACACAAGACCGAGCGCATGGGGCTATTTTTTGGGCGCCATAGATCACTCCCCCCATATTTCTTTGAGAAAATCGGGTCCTTGCGTTTTCTTAATTTACCGGTGGCTTCTTTAGGCCAACCGAGTCGCCGGCCTATTCGATGGCTACAAGGCATCTAGATCGATCGGGGCGAAAGCGACAGGCAGTTGCACCTTCACAGCGTCCCGTTGTGCCAGGGGTATCAACATGCCCATGCTCTGATCGAAAGAGTCCAATATGCGCGGCATAGCGGTCAACGGTTGGTCCAAGGGCTCAAAAAAATTATCCCAATGGATCGGGATCACGATTTTAGCGCCCGTCTGGACAACCGCCTCTTGCCAATATTGCGCGACAAACTCCGGGGTTTGTTTACCTAACGTTCCGATGCCAAGGAACACCACATCTGCCCTGACATCCTTGAACTTGCCTGGACTGTAATTACCACTGGCGATCACCAGAAGACGACGGCTGCCATGAGTAATCAGGTACGAGAAGTTTTCGCCAACTTTGAAATCCTCCTGCCGGGCAGGAGTGTGCAGCGGATGATCGATGAAACCTGGTGAGGTGGGATGTGGTGAATGCGGGGTCTCGAAGGCTTTGATTTGAAATTGACCAAACGAAAAAGAATCTCCGTCTTTGATTACCTTGATACGCTCAGGAGGTAATCCGGCACCCATAACGGCGTTGGCAGTCGATGCTGTACCCAATACCGTAGCGCCTGTTTTGAGAGCAACCAAGCCACTGTCCAGGACATGGTCGTAATGCGAATGCGCGACGAATATCGCTGCAAGCTTGGAAATGCCAGCGCTGCGCAAACTTGCATCAATGCGCTGCTCATTAGGCTGTATAGCCGTCAGTAGCACCGAATAAATACTTGGCCGTGAGAAAAAACCGTCCTCCATGATCGCAGTCTCCCCATCATCGAAGCTCAATGTGCCAGCGCCCAGAAAACGCACCGTCAAGTCCGGAGATCCTTGACCGACTTGCGGTCTTAGCGAAGCAAAGGGTTGAACCGAGGGTGATGAGAATTTCCATGCCCCCCAGAGCGCCCCTGCCAACACTGCCATAACAAATGCACAGCCCAACACTTTTTTGCTACGACTCACGCTACATCTCCTGATATTGATATTGAAATGGATAGGCATCGCTGCCCTCCATAGCCGGATCTAGTTTTTTATCTAAGCTGCCCGCCTCATATAAGACGAGACGCATTAAGCTACGCTGTAAGCGCCCGCTAAGTAAGCGTTGCCAATCACACTTTGCGATGACGCCAAGACTGTGTCTATATTAAACGGATCGTTTCCCCACGTCTCATATTCGTAATCCAGTCCAGATTGCCAGGTCGGCGGAGTCAGCCCAAGAATATCAATTTCCCTGGTTACTACCCGGCGCTGGTGTCCATGTTTGCAGTAGCGCTACAGCGCTGCCCAGAATTTCAGGCTGTCATCGATTGCTTTGCTGATGGCCGAACCTTCGGGCTCGAGGTCGCACTGGGCGCTCATCCAGGCATGCAAAATATTCATCACCAATTCACACCAAAACCGGCTGTATATCTAGCACTGTCCAAGTTGCTATTATCGGATTTACCCGCGACTACCGCGTGTTCATATTTCAGATTTAAGGAAGCCCATTCCGTGACACTGTAACGCAAGCCTAGCTCAGAGTCATAAGCATAATATGCTATATCGCTGAGTGGCCTTCCCAACTCACCCGATGTAAAAAATTCAAACTTTTTTCCAACCAGATATCGTTTGAAGTCCCAGCGGGCAGACGTGAAGTAAAACGTACTACTGCTACCGTCTGAGTACCCGAAACGCATACGATTCAACAGCGCTACGATGGTAAGCTTGCCTAATTGATCGTCCCAGAATTGGTAACCGGGACCGGTGCCAATTTTTCGCCTGGTTATTAGGTCTTCGAACTGATCCTTTTTGTAATTGAAGCCTCCTTCCCAAAGCCAGTTATCGGTTAGGAAACGATCCACGGAGTACTCGGCACTCCAGTTTGCCGTACTTGCAACCTCTGCGTCATCTTCGCGGACGTGAGCAGTCGCGCTATGCCGCCAAGAGCCACTGACAAAACTTGTTTGTGCCGCAAGTTCAACATTTTCACTCTCTGCCTTAGCCTTTTCGGCATGAAGCGCAAGGTCAATGTTCCCCTTCCAAATTGCAGCCGTGAGGTTGGGTTGGGGCTTCATAATCTGGTCGATATTGTTAAGGTCGACAAGACTCAAACCAACGCCCACACCAACTCGCACGTTGCCTTGCGGACCGGTTTGAATCGATTCAACAGTTCCTTGCAACTGGCCCACTTGCTTTACCATGAGCGGCTGTTTGCTTTCCAAAGTTTGAATCTGGTCCTTACTGATCGTTATATCGCCTCCGTAATTCGTACTCAGAACAAGATTTGCGCCCTCCATCAAAATGATGTCTCCGCTAACACGGTCACCATTTTTCAGCATTACATTGTCCGCAGATGCGCACAGTGAAAGAACGCTCACGTAGACAGAGCACGACAATATCACCGCTGTTAATCGCATGACGAACCCACCGGGCTTGAGAAACCTGCCATATGTCACAATTACCGTGTTTTACATTATGAAGAACCGCCCTCCGTTCGCTTTGCAGCGTGAAGTCAGCATCGCAATCTCAATGCCGTCGTTAGCCGCGAGATCTAAGTTTCTAAATAGAGCTATTTAGCTTGACCGATTCGAAATCATACAGGACTGCTGCGCATCACTTATTTACTTGACAGTTGACGCTCATACCAGCATTAAAGAAAACAAGCTATTTTATCCATAGCTTGTTTCGCTTCAGGTATCGGAAGGATTGGCCACACGTGAATCATTCCTCTCCCGATATGCAACTGAACCTCACCTCCAAGCGCCAACGTTTTCTCACAGAAATTAATTGCATCGTGGTGAATAATGTCGCGGGTGCCAGCGAAAATAAGGATCGGAGGTAGATTTTCTGGATCTCCGTTAATCGGACTTACGTAGTTGTGGTCCGTACCAAGATCTCCCGCATACATCATGCCGGCCGCTCTTAAACCTCTCGCGGAGAGCATTGGATCTGACTTCTCGGTTTTTGAAATTAACTCGTTACTCAACGTGACATCCATCCAAGGGCAGATCAATACTAGCTTAGTAGGTTGCACATATCCGATATCTGTTAACGCGAAGCAGAGGGCAACTGCAAGGCCGCCGCCAGCTGAGTCGCCCATTACATTCATTGCGTGACATCGAGCGTTAAAACAAGCAAGCTTATATATAGACAACATGCGAAAAATAACGGTTTTACATTTAGTCTCTGGTGCAAGGGGATAAAGCGGCACTATGATAATATAGCCATATCTTTCGACTAACGTTTGAAGAAAGCGCCAGTGCAGAAACGTAATAGGCCAAACGTAAGCTCCACCATGAAGATAGAAAATATGTTTGGAGCTTGCTTGGTCATCTTTAGGGGCTAGCCTGTAGACTTCGATACCATCAACCATTTGGAGTTCGATGGAGATTTTCTTTTGCATTTTAATAGTTGGTCTTGCAGGGCCCTGCTCTCGTGATTTCCGAAAACTCTTCAGCACTCTATCCAAGGAGCCATAAACTGATTTTCGCCTGACCAGCAAAAGATATGCTATAAGTGCGCGACTTCTAAAACTAGGTTTTTGAGGATTAGTTAGCGAGCCCACAATATATTCCAGTATAAATATTATTAAAAATTAAAATAAGTAATCGTTCAAACCAGCGTTGGTCAACCGGTCTAAGCAGTATTCGTTATTGCGAAACGACTCAACATTGGCGAATGGTACATCGCGGAACACTGCCGCCCACTCTCCAATGCCTGCTATTACCGCTTTTCATCGCACTATAGCGAGTTGGCCATCAGATGATTGGCCACCGCTCGATAGGCGGGCAAGGTAGTCGGATCGAAGTTCGAACTGCTAGCCAAGGGGTGCGAGGCATAACGCACAATGACCATTTTCGCCTTGGGGTCGATATACATGCTTTGTCCGTGGAGCCCACGTGCCGAGTAGACGCCATGAGTGTCGTGGGACACCCACCACATGTTGCGATAACTCCAGTTTGGCAGCAGCTCATAGCCTGCCTTGGCGAAGTCTTGCTGGCTGGCGCCCCCACGAATATTCGCGATCACGCTCTTGGGCACTATCTGCTGGCCATTAAACTTGCCGTCCAGGCGCATCATCTCGCCGAAACGGGCCAAGTCGCGCAACGAGGTGTTGAAACCGCCACCGGTAAACGCGGTACCCACCTCATCGACGATCAAGTAGGCGTCCTGCTCGGCCCCCAGCTTGCTCCAGATGCGCTCTTGTAGATTGACTGCGATGGGTTTGCCCGTCGCGCGCTGGATCACCCAGGACAAAACGTCGGTATTGACCGTCTTGTAAGCAAAGGCCTGACCGTGCTCGCCCTCTTTGCGCAGTTTCATCAGGTATTCGGTCACCGCGGTTGCGCCGACGTATCCCTCCGGTCGCGATGTCATATGGGCGGCTCGTAAGTACTCCCAGATTTCCGCTTTGGGGTCGGCGTAGTCTTCCGAGTAGCGAACACCGACTGTCATATCCATTACTTGGCGTACCGTGGCATCGCCAAATGCACTGTCCCTCAACTCCAGAACGTAGTGGCTGACCTTCGCCTGTGGGTCGATACTACCTTCCTCGACCAGCATCGCCGCCAAGGTGCCGATAAAAGATTTGGTGACCGACATGGCAATGTGCTGGCCCTGATCAGTCAACGCGCCGAAGTAGCGTTCATAGACCACTTGCCCGCGGTGCAGTACCAGGATCCCATCGGTGTAGTTGGCCTTCAGTGACTGTTCCCAGGTCATAGTGCGGTCGCTGCCCAGTAGGGTGAAGACCAGGGCGTCGATGTCTCCGCGTTCGGCGCGAGGTAACGGGCTGGCTGCTCCCTTTCCACGCGCGACCTGCACGCTTGGCAACAGCTCGCGCAGATGCGAGAACGACCAGCGCGTCTGGGGGAACTGCAGGATGTTGCTGAATCGCACGACCTTTTCCGGCACCGGCGGTGAACCTTGCATCCAGCCTATGACCTGCGGATCGCTGGCGTCGGCGCTGAGGAACTGCGGCTGGACGTCAGACTGGGCTATAGCGCTGCCCGGCAAGGTTTGCAGAGCGTCTATTTTCACTTGCATTTTAGTCTCCTTCGCACGCTTGATTACTCGGATTGCGTCGCAATCGGGTGGCCAGCAGGCCTTTTCTGTTCACGGCAACCAATTAGACCTAAGGCCGCAAGATCACACGGAGCTCTGTACTCAATTGCAGGTCGTGAATGCCTTTGAAGATCTTCGAGAAGGTCTCACCCTTTTTAAAGTTGAGCCGGCCGTCATCGTTTCAGGGCATCGAAACGCAAACGCACAGGTTGCCAGCCAAGCGCAAACTCTGGCGAATTTTCTGGGAGTGAGGTACAACCGTCCAATGCAAATATGAAGAGCGATTGATGCATTGAGCGACTTAATTGACTTGAAGCGAATTCGTCACCTGGTCTTGCTTGGAGAGGAACTGCACTTCTCCCGGGCTGCGGAGCGAGCCCATCTTTCGCAGACGGCGTTCAGCCGTAGCATCCAATCGCTGGAAAAAGACCTAAAGGTGCGCCTGTTTGATCGGGACACCCGCTCAGTGACGCTGACATGCGCTGGTCACCAGCTCATTGCTCGGGCGCGCGAGATGCTGGCGTGCGCCGACAAGTTGGTCGCGGAGGCCAGCGACATCGCCGGGGGGCAGGGAGGTGAACTCAACTTCGGCGTCGGCATGATGACCGCCAACACCACCCTTCCCAACGTGCTGCTGGCCTTGCGCAAGAGCGCGCCCAAGCTGGTGGTGACCCCTGAAGTCAATTACTGGCATCACTTGGCCAACCAACTGGCACAGGAAGACATCGAGTTTGTCGTAGCGAGCGTGCGGGTCGAGCAGGGGGTAGACCCACGCTTTGACGTTCGGAGTTTGCCGCCACAACCGGCCTCTATCTTCTGTCGCCACGAGCACCCACTGGCTCGACAGGCCGAGCCGGTGACGCATCAGCAACTACTCGCCTACCCGTGGGCTGCTGTGACCACGGACGACGTGCACGCCCGGGCGCTATTCGGAATGCCCTCGACGACACTACTGCCGTGGAAGTTGGTATGCAATGAGCTGAACTGCCTGCGTCAGGCCACGCTGACTAGCGACGCGCTACTGCTCACTTGGCAATCTTGGCTAGCGCCTGATTTGGAGAGTGGCGTGCTGATCGATCTAATCGAAAAAATCCAGCCTGCGATCCCCATACATTTGCGCTCTATCCCGGAAACCATCGTGTTTCATGCCGGCCGTACGTTGTCACCCATCGCCAGAAAAACCATCGCACTGATTATCGACGAGGCAGAAAAACGCCTGCCTGTCGTAACTCAGTCAGCGGCCATCTCGGACTAACTTCAGACTACGGTCGAGCTCCATCTGAGCAAACGAAGCGCTGGTCAGCATGAGAACCGAACTTTCTCTCTTTCCCCTCCGTTGTATGCAGGGCTGACTGACAAAGCAAACCCTTGCTTTGGCGTTCGCCGAAACAAGGAAAAGCCACGGGACTATTATGCCGGTGAAACCGTATGGAACGCGGTATACGCGGAAGCGGTACAGGAGCTCAAGAACGGGATGGATCTGGCCTACCTGACCGGCCAACGTCCCGCCGATGTGCTCAAGATTGCAGCCACCGACTTGAACAATGGCTTTTTGCTGATTGGTCAGGGCAAGACCGAAAAACGTCTCCGTCTTCGTTTGGAGGATGCCGGAATCCAATCCGGCCTGAGTAGCTTTATCGACGACCTGCAAGAACGCCGAGCCGTCAATGGAATCCGAACGTCAACCTTGATAACAAACGCGTCTGGACTTCGGATGAGCCAGCAGATGCTACGTATGACCGCTTCCGGCCGTTGTGGGCGCTTAGGCTCCTTAGTCTCAAGCACAATCCCACGTCCAATCGAGGAGAGGCATAACGATAACGGCGTCTTGAATTTCCCGAAAAAAGGCAGTGTTGCGGAAGTGATCCGAAAAATTGCGGAAGCGATGAGCAAATCGCAGACAATAAAAAACCCCGTAGACGTTAATCTACGGGGTTTTCAAGAGTGGAGGCCGAGGTCGGAATCGAACCGGCGTAGGCGGATTTGCAATCCGCTGCATAACCATTTTGCTACTCGGCCTCAAACGATCAACGCCCTGACTGCTGACATTCACCGCATAAAAACTTGAGTGGGCTGTAAAACCCTGTCTCTACTCTAACTCATTGAATGCATTGAAGTTTTAAATGCTTCGTTGCGTTCGATGGGCGCCATTATGTACGCATTTGCTTTTACCTGCAACCCCTTGATTTCAAAAATATTTCGTATAGTCATCAAGGAGTTGCGGGCCTGCCCTACTCCTGGATGCGCTGTTGCTGATAGTGCGGGTCGGCCTTGATCTGGGCTTCGGTGAAAGGCAGCGCGCGCAGCTTTTTCTCGGAGAAGGCTTGGGTCTGGTCCTTGGCGTGTTTGGATGCGGGGTTGCTGGATTCGGAGAAGGCCAGCACGCCCAGTGCCTGGGGGCCTTTGTCGTCGAAGGTGACGATTTGCAGGTAGCTGGTGCCGCTGACGACTTCGCGTTTGCCGTCGGCGCGGGGCACGGTTTGCATGGCGTTGTAGATGCCCAGCTGTTGCGGGCCGCCGTGCATGGGGGTTTGGCCGCTGACCTGGATGTCGCCCCAGCGGGTGGCCTTGAGTTTACTGACCTCTTCACTGGAGGCCAGCATGGCTTCGCGCAGGGCTTTGGCCACCTCGATGTGGTCGATGGCCAGGCCACGGGGGGTGGTCAACGGTTGTGACGAATCGAAAGGCACGCGCCAGGCGTCGGGGATTTGTTGCAGGTGTTCGACCAGGTTAATGAAGTGCACCAGGCCGATGCCGCTGTCGAGGTTGGCATGCTGGTCCCAGGCTTTCAGGCTGGAACACAGCGGTTGCAGTGCGGCGGCGTTACTGTCCAGGTGCTTGGCGCAATATTCGAGCAGGTCTGGCATGACCTGGCTGGCGAGGTACACCTCGTTGTCCATGACCATGTTTTGCAGGTCGGCCACGCTGATCGGTTGCTTCTCCAGGGATTGCAGGCGCTGCACGGCGAAGCGTGCGCGCGGGCCGAGGCTGATGTGGTCCTGGCTGATCACTGGAGAGAAGCCCGTGAGTGGCGCCTTGGGGTTGGCCAGCCACGCCGAGTCGTTGGAGTGTTGCACGTAGTCGGTGCGTTGCAGTTGCGGCAACTGGTCGGCAGCGAAGATGCCCGGTTGCGCTGCACGCGGGTCAACGTCCCAGGCGCAGGCGCTGTGGGCGCCGTCGAGCATGATCATTTGCAGGCCCGCGCGAGGGTCGCTGCATTGCGCCAGTTTGGCGGCGCTGACGTTGGGCACCACCGACAGGTTCATGTACAGGCTCTGGCCCTGGTCGTCGGCGGCCACGGTATTGACCCACGGTATGCCTTGCAGGGTGTGCACCGAGGTTTGCAGTTCTTTAAGGCTGGTGGCGCGGTTCATCGCGTACCACTGTTGCAGCACGCGGTCGTTACCCAGGTTGGCGTCGCGCAGGCTGAAGGCGTAGTGGCTGTCCCAGTCGAGCTTGCCGGGCCATTGCACCACGGGGCCGAATTGCGAACTGTAGACCGTATGAGTGACCTCTTTGAGGCTGCCATCGGGTTGTTTGACTTGGACCTTCACCGCACGATGCTCCATAGCGATGGATTTCCCATCCAGCAGATAACGCGTGGAATCCTTGGGATCGAGGGTCAGTCGATACAGCGTGAAATGCTTGGACGTGTCCACCGTGTGGGTCCAGGCCACGTGCTGGTTAAAGCCGATATTGATCACCGGCAAACCCGGCAGTGCTGCGCCCATCACGTCCAGTTGGCCCGGGATGGTCAGGTGCATCTCATAAAAACGCATGCCACCGACCCACGGAAAATGCGGGTTGGCCAGCAGCATGCCACGGCCATTAAATGAACGATCACGGCCCACGGCCACGGCGTTGCTGCCACGGTCGAGGCTGAAGCGTTGTTGATTGGCTGCTGCCAGTTCAAAGGCCTTCATGCTCGACGACACAGCGGCAGTCGCGTTAGGCGGCGTGGCGCCGACCAGGGCTTCGGCGAATTGGCCGACACCGCCTTCCACCAGCAGCCTGCGGGTCAGCTTGACCAGGTCGTCCACGACCAACGGGCGCACCCAGGTGGCGTGGCACTGGGTCGGTGCGCCCTGCTCTTTCAGATAACGGTTGTAGCCGGCGACATAGCCTTCGATGCGCTGCTGCATCTGTGGGGTTTGCGCCTTCCAGAATGCGGCAACCGCCTGGGGCGTATTCAGCCAGTTGAAAAACACATCACTGGCCAGGTTGTTGCGCTCTTCGAGGGTCGCCTGGTCCGGGCCGAAAAACCGCGCACGCTCGCCGTTCACCGTGACCACTTCATTGGCCAGCAGGCACAGGTTGTCTTGCGCATACGCGTAACCAATACCGTAACCCAAGCCACGCTCATCGTTGGCGCGGATGTGCGGCACGCCGAAGGTGGTGCGGCGAATATCGGCTGAAGCCTGTGTCACCTGTTCACGCGCTGAAGCATTCAGGCTCAGCCCCAGCAACAGCCCTGCCACGCACGCCTTGGACAACCGGTTGGAAATAATCACGCAAGCTCCACAGTCAATTTGGACACCCTTACAGGGGGCAACGACCCCACCGTAAGAACGCAGGTAACCGGGAATAATTTAGCCGCAGCGGGTGTTTTTTAAGGGCGGTCGACGTGTGACAAAGCGGATACCGACAAAATTTCTACATCCAGGACTTCATGATTTCGCTCGCTCGTTCGTCTTATTCAAATAAGAGCGCCATCATTTTCCTGATCAGGCTCTGATAAGGAGTTTTTTGCATGTACAACCCGCAACCGCCCATGGATGGACATTCACCGGCTGCCGACGCCAATTACGGCGGCGGCGCACAAGCGTTCGGCCAAGCGCCGGAGCACGGCAACCAGCGTATCCGCCATTTGCTCAAGTGCTTCGGTTTGCGCACCAGCCTGATCCGGCTGAAGGTCATTGACGCCCTCCTCACTGCTGCCGACAACCAGCGCACATTGGGCGTGCGCGGCGTGCACAGCCATTTGCTGGAGCTGGGCATTCCGTTGTCGTTTCTCAGTGTGCGCGAGGTGCTGAAGCGCCTGTGCAGCGAGGGCGTGATCACCCTCAATGCCGATAAGAGCTACAGCCTCCATGCAGAGGCTGCCAAAGTGCTCGACCGTCGCGCCTGACGCTTTCGCTCGGCGCTCCAGCAGGCATCAGAAGTGAGGCTTGACCTTGCGACGCATGATGCCGTTGATCACCACTACCACGACGGCAATCGCAATCGCCAGGTACTGGAACGTTTTTTCGCTGATCACGCCGGTGTTTTGCAGATAAGACAGGCCAAACATCGACGCCAGTACTGTCAGGGCGATCAGAATCGAATATTTCAAACGTTGCTTTTGGGTCATGACGGGTTCCTGAAGCTTAAGAATGTATCCACTTTGTATCGCCGAGCATGCCAAGCACATACCCGGTTACGGGGATGGCACCGGTTCGGCAGGGTCATATGTTACAGGCGCTGAGAAATTTTGGCTTGTTCCGCGCCTGATTGAACCTGTCGGTACTTTAGAGGATTTGAAAATGCTCCGTCGAATCACACTGTTGATTCCATTGCTGATCATGTTGACCATGAGCGGCTGCTTCTTTTTCCCACGTGGCGGCGGTGGCGGCTGGCACGACCACGACCATCGCTACGATGGCGGCCGTGGCTACGAGCACCGCTGACACCACGCGCGTCTCGCTTTGCAGTGAGCAAAGCGAGACGCCTGCAGTCAGCCTGCGTGCACCCAACGTTGATATAGCCAGCGCGCAAAGGCATCCAGCGCAAACCCCAGCAAGCCGATCACCACCACCATCGCCATCAACTCCGAATACGCCAGGCGGTCACGCGTGTCGAGGATGTAATACCCCAGCCCCGCGCTCACCCCGAGCATCTCGCACGGCACCAGCACGATCCACAAAATGCCAATGGCCAGGCGCACGCCGGTCAACACATGCCCGACTACGCCGGGAATGATCACCCGTCGCAGGGTTTCCCAGCGCGTGGCGCTCAGGCTTTTACTCAGTTGCAACCAACGCGGGTCCAACTGGCGTACGCCAGCGGCGGTGTTGAGCATGATCGGCCACACCGCCGCAAACGCCAGCAGGAAGTAAATCGGCTGGTCACCCACGCCCATCAACATCACCACAATGGGCATCCAGGACAGTGGCGAGATCATCCGCAGAAACTGGAACGCCGGTGTGGTGGCGGCCTCCAGGTTGCGCGAACTGCCCACCAGCAGCCCCAACGGCACACCGACCAACAACGCCAGAAACAGCCCAACGAATATGCGCTTCAGGCTCACCGCGATGTGCAGGTACAGCTCGCTGCGCCCGAGCAATTCCCACAAGCTGCTTGCGGTTGCCGCCAGCGAAAAGCGCGCCGACAAGCCATCGGCGTCGCCAAACACTTTCACGCCCAACCACCACAGCAACAGCAAGCCGGCCAAACCACTCACCCCCAGCCACCAGCCAGGGATTCTGCCGTTGTTCAAACGCCGATCTCCTCGTGCCGTTCGTAACCGTCGGGCAAACCGAAGGTTTTCATGCCGCCCACGGATTCGATGGCATTGCGCACGAAGCGGTCGTCCACCAGGTCCTTGGCCACGAACGTTGGGTCCAGGTCAGCGAGGAATTTCTTGTCGCCTTCGATCAAAGTGTCCTTCAAGCGCCGTACCAATTCCTCGGTGTAGCTGGGAAATGGGTACGGCTGGAAGTCGATGCGATGCTCGTCCCAGTTGGCATGCTGGATCGCGCCGTCAGCCAGGTACGCGGCACGGTCGGCGGCGGCCGGGGCCAGCACCTTGCTCAACACCGGCTCGGCGTGCGGTGTATAGCGGTTCGGGCCGTCCTTGGACAGCAGCTTCACCGCCTCTTCGCGGTTCTCGCGAGTCCACACCTGCGCCTTGACGATGGCATTGACCACCTTCTGCGACCACTCCGGGCGGTTGGTCAGGTCATGCTCGTGCATGAACACCACGCAGCAGGCGTGGTTGCGCCACACATCGCCGGTAAAGCGCTGCACGCGGCCGACCTTGAGGTTTTCCGCCAGGGCGTTGAACGGCTCGGCGACGATGTAGCCGTCAATGCGTTTACTCGCCAATGCCGGCGGCATATCCGAAGGCGGCAACACGATCAGGTTGACCTCATTGGCCGCAATCGCAGCCCCGGCGGCACGCGCTACTGGCGTGAGGCCGTTGTCGCGGAACAGTTGCTGCACCACTACGTTGTGGATCGAGTACCAGAACGGAATCGCCACCGACTTGCCGCCCAATTGCTTCACCTCGGTAATGCCCGGCGAAACCGTCAGGCCCGAACCGCCGACATGGTTCCAGGCCACGACTTTGGCCGGCACCTTGCTGCCGTAGCGCGCCCATACCGTCATCGGCGACAGCAAGTGAATCACGTTGACCTGCCCGGAAATAAACGCCTCGATCACCTGCGCCCAACTGCGCAACAGCACCGGGCGCTCGGCCTTGATGCCTTCGGCCTCGAACAAACCGTTGTTATGCGCCACCAGCAAGGGCGTGGCGTCGGTGATCGGCAAATAGCCGATGCGTACCGGCGCGTCCGGCTCGCTGGCGGCGCGGGCTTGCAGGCTGCTGAGCAGCGGCAAGGCACCGGCGGCACTGAGCACCGCCGAGAGTTTGAGAAAGTCACGGCGCGAGTGCGTAAGGTCATCCAGACACATGTGAAAACTCCTGTTGGTCAATGGGGTTGGGTTGAGGGCGGCTCGCCTGCCGTAAGGTTTTCAGAATCTCGATACGCAACGCGCCGATGGCTTCAACCTGCTCTTCGCGCGGTTGCGGCAAATCGATGCGCCATTCGCCCAAGGTCCGCGCCGGGCGGTTGCCCAGTAGCAGGATGCGGTCGGATAGCAGCAGCGCTTCGTCGATGTCGTGGGTGATCAATACCGCCGCCGAACCCTGCTCGCGATTGACCTTGAGCAGCAGGCGCTGCATGTCGGCGCGGGTGACTTCATCCAGCGCGCCGAACGGCTCATCCAGCAGCAACACCTGCGGCTGGCGGGCGAGGCAACGGGCCAACGCGGTGCGCTGGGCCATGCCGCCGGACAACTGCGCTGGAAACTGCTGGCGCGCATGTTCCAGGCCGACCGCCGCAATGGCGTGGTCGACGCGCTGGCGGCGCTGCTCAAGGCTCAAGAGCGGCTGACGGGCGAAATCCAGGCCAAAGGCGACGTTCTTTTCCAGGTTCAGCCAGGGCAACAGGCTGGGGTCTTGAAACGCCACTGCCACCCGTGGATGCGGCCCGGCCAGCGGCTCGCCCAGCACCTGCACGCTACCGCCCTGGGGCGCCTGCAAACCGGCCAGCACGCGCAGCAGGCTGGATTTACCCACGCCGCTGGGGCCGAGGATCGACACCACTTCGCCCGGCTGCAGCTGCAAATCAAACCCTTGCAACACCGGCCCGCTGGCATAGCCCAGGCAAATACCCTCGGCGCTCAGTACCGCCTGACTCATAGGTTGGCCTGACGGTGCAGCTCGGTGCGCAGCTGCACCAGGCTTGGCGTCACGATCGGCACAAAGGCCGACTCGCGCCAGCGCCGTGCAAAGCCACTGCCATGGGCTGTGAGGTAGGCCTTGCCACCACTGGCTTGCAGTTCCAGCTGCACCGCGCTGGCGGCGGTTTCGGCCAGGGCGATGCGCAGTTTGAACAAGGGCACCGGCTCGACGGCAAAACGACCGGCCAACAGGCCGCCTTTAAGTTCTGTGACCAGGTGATCGAGGGTCGCTCGCAAGGCTTCCAGCTCGTCACGCAACACCGTGCGTGAGGAGCCCAAATGGTTGGCCACTTCCGCCAGTGAGCGCCTCGCCAGGCCAATGGACATGCCGCACTGCAAACCCAGGAACGCCGGGCGCACCGCCGGCAGAAACTTGCGTGCATCTTCATGCAGCAACCAGTCGCGGCTCAGCTCCACGCCTTCCAGGCCCAGGGCCGCGGTATTGCTCGATTGCAGGCCCATCAGTTCCAGGTCACGCGAACGCTGCAGCCCTGCGACCGAATCCGGGATGGCCAGAATAAACGGCGCGCCGCCGCCGGCATGCTCAATCGCCGCCGCCGCAACAAAACCGTTCTTGCGCAGGTTGGTCACCCAGTGCAGGCGGCCATTAAGGGTCCAACCGTCTTCGGTCGGCTCCGCGCTGATTTGCAGGGTCTCGATGCCGGACAAAAATTTCATCGCGTTCGAGAGCCCGGTCGCCCCGGCCAGCTTGCCGCTGAGCAGGTCCGGCAACAGGTGTTCGCGCAGCCGCTCATTCGGGCTCTGCAACAAATATTCGATAAAAGAGCGCTGGCCCCAGCACACAAACGCCGCCGCCAGGGAATGGCTGGCCACGTTGGCAATGGCTTCCACCGCGCCCGTCACATCACCGCCCAAGCCGCCCAGCGCCTTGGGCACGCCAATGCTTAATACATTCGACTCTGCCAGCCTTGGCAGCACTTCCTGTGGATCGCAACTGCCCACATCCAGGGCCTGCGCTTGAACATCGAGCCAACGGCTCAAGATAGGGTCAAGCATTCGTTTCTCCTTTTTACAGCAGGTGGACCATCGCCGATTCAGCTTGCCGGTTTTTCCCAACGGTATTGCGCCAGCTCCGGGTTCAGCGGGGTACGGGCAAACACGTTAGCGAAGTTGCACAGGGTTGCCAGGCTGACGCCCAAAATAACTTCCAGCGCCTGGCCCTCGGTATAACCGGCGGCGCGGAACGCTTCAAAACCCGCGTCGCTGACATCGCCACGGGTGGCGATCACTTCGCGGGTGAAGGCGGCGAGTGTCTCATAACGGGCGTTGGGCAATTCACCGCGCTGGCGCAGGGCGTCAATCACGTCTTCGGGCAGCTTGGCTTTATTGCGCGCGACAGCGGTATGGCCGGCCACGCAGAAATCGCAGCCGTGGGTGGTGGCGGCAATCAGCTGCACCACTTCGCGGTCGGCCAGGCTCAGCTGAGACTTGGCGTTGAGCCCGGACACGGTGATGTAGGTTTCCAGCGCCGCCGGTGCATTGGCCAACACGGCGAGCAGGTTGGGAATGAAACCCGAGCCTTTGAGCGCATTTTCCAGGAAGGGCTTGGCCGCTTCCGGAGCGGTTTCGGGGGTGAGCAACGGTACACGGGACATGGAGTGGTCTCCTGATGGGTTCATCGCCTAAGTCTGTTGGTTATAAAAAAACGCCTCAATAGGCTAAAGTAGCGATTACTTGCTCTAGAGTCTTTCCGTTAGATGAATTCGTCCAGTGCGCTCGTTGATTGGTTATTAGACAGCCTCGAACTCAACACCAGCCTGTTCCATGTCGGCCGCTATTGCGGCGCGTGGCATGCCAGCACCCATGGGCTGGCCAGCGCGAGTTTCCACCTGATTGTGCAGGGCCAATGCTGGTTGCATATTGACGGCGAACCCCTTCCCCATCACCTGAATAATGGTGATGCGGTGTTTCTGCTGCGTGACCTCGAGTATCGGCTGTCTGGCGAGGCCACGGCCGCGGCAGCGCAGGAATGCCCGCGCCGACCGATGCTGGCGCTGGACCGCAACGCCGACGATGGCGTCGGCCTGGTCTGCGGTTTTTTTCACTTCCATTCCGGTTTGTCGGCGATGATCGTCGACGGCTTGCCCGCCTGGATCATCCTGCGCGCCGGCGACCCATCGCTTACTGCTGCGCGTAATTTGTTCGAATTGATCCTGCAAGAGTGCGAGCGCGTCCCGGCGCCCTCCTCGGCATTGCTCGAGCGTTTGTGCCATTTATTGTTTCTGTATGTGCTGCGTCAGCAAGTCATCGATAACAGCGAACTGGGCGGTCTGGCGGCACTGGGCCGACAACCGGCGTTCGCCGAGTTGCTCGAGCAATTGATCGCCCGACCGGCAGACCCATGGACCCTGGAAAGCATGGCAGCCTGCACCGGTTTGTCGCGCTCGGCATTTTTCAAGCGTTTCAGCGAGCTGTGCGGGCAATCGCCGGGGCAGGTGCTGTTGATGATGCGCATGCGCCATGCCTGCCGCTTGTTCAAAGAAGACATGACCGTGGCCGATGTGTCACTGGCGGTGGGTTATCAGTCGGTGGCAGCGTTTACTCGGGCGTTCTACAAGACCACCGGCCAGCAGCCTGGGGCTTATCGCAAAGGTCAATGGCGGAATTAGCAAACAGGAAAGCTGGAAATCGCATGAAAACGCACCACACAACAGGCCCGGCTCACGTGCCGATGTGGCGGTGGTGTATTGCGATCCGACCGTTTTAGGCGATGAGAGAAGCTTCCTGTTTATACCTCCAGTCGTGAAATGGACCGGCCTTTGCGCAAGCGCTACCTGGTCTGACCCTCTACGGCCGATCATCACCGGACGAACGACATATCCAGTCGCCAGCTCTGCGCGGTTGCCAGGAACGCTCTTGCATCGATCGCCCACGTAAGAGGAGCCCTGACATGCGGTCAGGTTTATACCTTGGTTATCGAGAAGGACATCACCATGCTCTCTCCCTACGCTCACGCCCCAGCAACCGCGCGTCACCTTGTGCCAAGCGTCGAGCCGGTCAAGCCCAAACCTTCACCCTATGATCCACCCGCCGACCTGTCACCGGGCGCGCGCGACGTCAGGACACACATACTGCTCCAAAAAGGCGATGTGACCTTTAGCCGCGAAATCACCTGGAGCACGGCGTACCCCGGTAAACCTAAGATTGTTGCCAATCAACTTAAGGTGGAAACCGGTAACGACGACGACATCATTCGCGTGCGCAGCTGGCCAGGTGACAAGTTGCAGTTCATCGTCAACGGACAGTCGTATGTGGTCGATCTCCCACCCCAACAAAGCTTGAACAACAACCTGTTGATCAAGACCAATGGCGGTAATGACACAGTTATCGTCGAGGATGACGTCAAGCATTACGTGTTAATCGAGGGGGGTGATGGTGACGACAGACTCCAGGCCGGCGCAGGCCCGACCGGACTCCTTGGGCAAGACGGCAACGATACGCTGCGCTTGGGCAGTGGCTTTGGCGTTGCACAAGGTGGCGACGGCAACGACAGGCTGTACGGCGGCAGCGGCCCTACCATTCTGTTCGGCGAGGCTGGCGACGACCACCTCCAGGCCGGGTTCAGCAGCGCGCATAAATGGAACCTTCTCAATGGTGGTCCCGGCGACGACACGCTCTTGGGTGGGAGTGGGGACAACTACCTGCACGGAGAAGGCGGCGACGACGAATTGGTGGGGCATGACCGTACGTCGTTCTTCACCGGCGAAGGTAATGACCGCATTCGGAATAATCGGAGCAAGGACCGTATTTTCGCTGGCGCCAATGATCACTTCGACACCACGCAAGGCTCGGCTTTCACTGAGGTGAAACCGAGCACCACTGGCCAATAAGGTCAGCTCAAGGGGTGACCTTGCAATGGCGAACACCGGCAAGGTCACCGTTGCCCACTCACTTTGCACCATCGTACCTAAAGCTCCTTCTCTCCAAGCCGATAGCCCTACGAAGCTCTAACAAAGCCGCGTCGATAATAACGCTTCGTAAGGACGATCCCATGCCCCCTCTGCGCTCCATCCAAACCCGCTACACCCTGTTTCTGGTGCTGTTCGTCCTGCTGATATTGGTGTTGACCGTCGTCGGTATCGGCCAGTTGGTGGCCCCCACGCTGCGCCATACCGAAGAACAGGTGGTGCTCAACCGCGTCGCCGAAGTGGCTGAGCGCATCCAGGGCGAACTGAACAAGGTTCAAGCCCAACAACGCAGCATCACCCAAACCATTCCCCTGCTCGACAGCGATGCCATCGACAAGGTGCTGCCCGGCCTGGTGGACCAGTATGGCGAGCTGAAAGTCTTCGGCGGCGGTATCTGGCCACTGCCCAACCAGCGCGCCCCAGGGCGCAACAAGTTCAGCACCTTCTGGCACCGTGATGCGTCGGGCAAACTGGCGGTCAACACGTTCTGGAACAGCGACGCTGCGCCCAACTACTACGACCAGAGCTGGTACAAAGGCGGCCTCGCCTCGCCGCGCGGCCAGTGCGCCTGGGCCGCCGCCTACAAGGACGACGCCAGCCAGGAGCCACGCACCAACTGTGCCATGGCCATTCAGCGCGATGGCGCAGCCTATGGCGTGGCCACCATTGACGTAACCCTGGGGTTCTTCAATGAGCTGGTGGCCAGCAAGGAAAAAGACATCGGCGGCCAGATGCTCATCGTTGAAGGCGACGGCAAGATCATCAGCAACAGTTCGCGCATCAGCGGCCCGGTGGTGTTGAAGAACATCAGCGAACTGGCCAGCACCTCGGCGTTTGCCGCCCAAGTGAGTAAAGCCCTGGCCCATCGTGACCAAGGGCTTGTGCGTAACGAGTTCGACAACCAGGGCGTGGCCAGCACCTTCTACCTGCGCCCGATCGAGGGCACGCCGTGGTTCCTCGCCACCGCCCTGCCGACCTCGTTGATCACTGCCCAGCGTGATGACGTGCTCGGCAGCCTGGCCCTGCTGCAAATTCCCATGGTGTTGCTGCTGGTGCTGCTGGCCGCCTATGCGATCCGCCAACTGGTGCAGCGCATGAAGTCGTTGAAGACCAATATCGATGCCTTGTCCGCCGGCGACGCCGATCTGACGCGGCGCATCACCATTCGCGCCGAAGACGAACTGGGCGCGATCGGCCATTCGGTCAACCACTTTATCGTCTACCTGCAGAACATGATTGGTGAGGTCACCCAGGCCACGGGCGCCATGTCGTCGAGCCTGGCGCAACTGCAGCAGACATCGGCCCACACCAACCAGATCCTGGTGCGCCACGCCTCGGAGACCGACCAGACCGTTACCGCCATCACGCAAATGAGCTCGACTGCCGACACCGTCGCGCAAAACGCGGCGGAAACCGCCTCGTTCACCCAGCGCGCCAACGAGCATGCCGACCGCTCCCGCGTGGTGGTGGGCGAAGCGTCCACCAGTGTCAGCGCCTTGATCGGCGAAGTCGCCAGCGCCACCCACACCGTGGAGGCCATGCGCCAGGACGCTGCACGCATCACCGAAACCCTCGGCGTGATCGGCGCGATTGCCGGCCAGACCAACCTGCTGGCCCTTAACGCAGCCATTGAAGCAGCGCGGGCTGGCGAGCAAGGCCGTGGTTTTGCGGTGGTGGCCGATGAAGTACGGGCGCTGGCGGCACGCACCCAGGCCAGCACCTCGCAGATCAACGAGATGCTCGCGCGCCTCACCACCGGCGTGAGTTCGTCGGTGGCGGCCATGGAAAACACCCAGGCCAGTTGCCAGTCGGCCGCGGATGCCACGGCACGGGTGAACACCGGGCTGGATGAGATGGCCGGTTCCGTCAGCCATATCAATAACCTCAGCACCCAGATCGCCACGGCGGCCGAGCAGCAAAGCGCGGTGACCGAGGAGATCAACCGCAGCATGGTGCAGATCCGACAGATGGTCGATGAGTTGGTAGAAAGTGGCCACGCCACCCAAACCAACACTCAGAGCCTGTTGGATGCCAATGGCCGGGTCATTGCATTGATGGGCCGCTTCAAGGTGCGCTGATAAAAGAC
Source organism: Pseudomonas sp. PA-6-3C (assembly GCF_021605825.1). Lineage (NCBI taxonomy): Bacteria > Pseudomonadati > Pseudomonadota > Gammaproteobacteria > Pseudomonadales > Pseudomonadaceae > Pseudomonas > Pseudomonas sp. PA-6-3C. Next base: position 20,649 of record NZ_WKDV01000022.1, on the reverse strand, counting down.
TGAGACACTCCCGTGCAATGCGCGGGAGTGGGACTATTCTGACAGTTCTCAGGACAAACTCTCGCCACACAGGAGGTGTGTCATGCATGCAGCTGAGCATTCGGCCCGCTTGGAGCGGATCAGTCAGGAACGCTTCATCCAAGCGCCAATCGAGGTCATCTACGACTATGTGACCCAGCCGGATCGCTGGCACGAGTGGCACCCCACCTCCCTGAGTGCCGACACCGGCACCACCGGCTCACTGCCGGCCGGCACGCGCTTTACCGAAATCATCGACCTGCTGGGCGTGCGCGTCCCCATGAGCTATCGCGTACAAATCGCCCGCCGCCCCAGTGAATTCAAGACCGTGTTCACCTCCCTCGCGGTAGACGGTTCGATTCACTACTTCCTGCAACCCCACCGTGGCGGCACGCTGTTCAAACGGGTGCTCACCTACGAGACCGAATTGCAACTGGCCACCTTGCACGCGCGCATGATCGACCTGTCGACCATTGCGCTGGACCAACTCAAGCACCGCCTTGAAAACGCGGCTTTCGTATAATTTAGAAACATTACTGGCACCCCGCTCACCCTGTGGGAGCTGGCTTGCCTGCGATGACGTCGTCATGATCGCCGCAAAATCCCGACGCCGTCCTCTTGCCCACGAGCCCCACATGAAAAACCCCCTCCGACTGGCCCTACTTTGCGCCCTGTTCACCACCACACTGGCCCAGGCGGCCGACCTGATCCCAATCGACGTGCACCGCGATGCCAACTGCGGTTGCTGCAAAAAATGGATCAGTCACCTTGAAACCAACGGTTTCAAGGTTAATGACCATGTCGAAGCCGATATGAGCGCCGTCAAGCAGCGCCTGGGCGTAGCGCCGCGCCTGGGCTCGTGCCATACCGCCGTGATCGACGGCAAGTTCGTCGAAGGCCATGTGCCCGCCGAGCAGGTGCTGGCACTGCGCAAACGTGATGATCTGCTGGGCATTGCCGCGCCCGGCATGCCCATGGGCTCGCCCGGTATGGAAATGGGCGACCGCCGCGAGGCCTACCAGGTCATCGGCCTGACGCGCGACGGTCAGGATGTGGTGGTGGCCGACTACCCGGCCCACTGATTAATGCTCGCCGGTTACCTGGGGCTGTTTTTTGCCGCCTTTGGCGCAGCAACCTTGTTACCACTGCAATCGGAAGCCGTGCTGGTTGGCTTATTGCTCAGCGGCCACTATAGCCTGTGGCTGCTGCTGGGTATTGCGACGGTGGGCAATGTCCTGGGGTCGGTGGTCAATTGGTGGCTGGGCCGCTGGGTTGAACACTTCAAGGATCGCCGCTGGTTTCCGGTCAGCGCAAAGCAGCTCGACAAGGCCAGTCGCCATTACGAACGCTGGGGGCACTGGACGTTATTGCTCAGTTGGGTGCCGATCATCGGTGACCCGCTGACCTTGGTCGCTGGGGTAATGCGCGAACCGCTGTGGCGGTTTTTGCTGTTGGTCACGCTGGCCAAGAGCCTGCGTTATGGCGTGCTGGCGGCGCTGACCCTGCACTGGGTGTTAATCCCCACTTAATCCCCTCGCAACAGCATCCGGGCATTCCTTCCGGAGCCCTGTTCATGTCTCTAATCCGCGCCTTTTGCATCACCGGCCTGCTCACGGCGAGCGCCGCTCCCGCCCTCGCCGCTGCTCCCCTTGCCACGACCTATGGCCCCGAGCTGCAAGGCTTTCAATACCCTTACCCGGTCGAACATTTCAGTTTCCAGTCCCAAGGCAAAACCCTGCAAATGGGTTATATGGACGTGCCCGCCAAGGGCCGTGCCAATGGCCGCAGCGTGGTGTTGATGCACGGCAAGAACTTTTGCGGCGCCACTTGGGAAGAATCGATCAAGGCCTTGAGCGAAGCGGGTTACCGCGTGATCGCGCCGGACCAGATCGGGTTTTGCACCTCCAGCAAACCGGACCACTACCAGTACAGCTTCCAGCAACTGGCGATCAACACCCACCAACTGCTGGAGAAACTCGGCATTCAGAAGGCCACCCTCATCGGCCATTCCACCGGCGGCATGCTCGCCACCCGTTATGCACTGCTGTATCCGCAACAAACCGAGCAGTTGGCACTGGTCAATCCCATCGGCCTGGAAGACTGGAAAGCCTTGGGCGTACCGTATCGCAGCGTCGACCAGTGGTATGAGCGCGAGTTGAAACTCAGCGCCGACGGCATTCGCCAGTATGAACTCAACACTTACTACGTCGGGCGCTGGAAGCCGGAATACGAACGTTGGGTCGACATGCTTGCCGGCCTCAATAATGGCCCGGGCCATACCCAGGTCGCATGGAACTCGGCGCTGATTTACGACATGATCTTCACCCAGCCGGTGTACTACGAGTTCAAGGATTTGCAGATGCCCACGCTGCTGTTGATCGGCACGTCCGACACCACCGCCATTGGCAGCGATATCGCGCCGCCGGCGGTCAAGGCCAGGCTCGGTCACTACGACGTGCTGGGCAAGCAGGTGGCCAAGCTGATCCCCCATGCGACCCTGGTGGAATTCCCGGGCCTGGGCCACGCACCGCAGATGGAAGAACCGGCGCAGTTTCATAAGGCACTGTTACAGGGGTTGAATGCCCTTTAATCCAACCTTTTTCGAGGCACTCCTGAATGTCGGTACAGATCGCAGTCATTGATGATTGGCAGAATGTGGCCAGTGGTGTGGTGGATTGGTCGGCATTGGCGGCGGTGGGCCAGGTGCATTTTCTGCACGATTACCCCGCCGATACCGCCACGATGGTTGAACGTTTGCAGGGGTTCGACGTGATTTGCCTGATGCGCGAGCGCTCGACCTTCGATCAGGCCCTGTTACAAGGCCTGCCCAAGCTGCAACTGCTGGTGACCGGCGGCATGCGCAACGCGGCCATCGACATTGCCGCGGCTAAAGCCCTGGGCATCCAGGTGTGCGGCACCGACAGCTACAAGCAGGCGGCGCCGGAGTTAACCTGGGCGCTGATCATGGCCTCGACCCGCAACCTGCTGGCCGAAGCCAACTCACTGCGCGCCGGCGGCTGGCAGGTCGGGCTGGGTGGCGATCTGTATGGCAAAACCCTGGGGGTTCTCGGACTGGGCAGCATCGGCCAGAAGGTTGCGCAGTTTGGCCAGGCATTTGGCATGCGCGTGATTGCCTGGAGCGAGAACCTTACGCCGGAGCGGGCCGCAGAGGCGGGTGTGAGCTGGGTCAGCAAGCGTGAGTTGTTCGAACAGGCGGATATTCTGAGCGTGCATCTGGTACTCAGTGAGCGCAGTCGCGGCCTGGTGGATACGCAGGCGCTGGGTTGGATGAAACCGAGTGCGCGCCTGGTCAATACCTCACGTGGGCCGATTGTGGATGAGCAGGCGCTGATCGAGGCGTTATCGGCCGGGCGACTGGCGGGGGCCGCATTGGATGTGTATAGCGAAGAGCCACTACCGGTTGATCATCCCTTCCGGCGCTTGCCGAATGTGTTGGCCACGCCCCACGTCGGGTATGTGAGTGAACAGAATTATCGGCAGTTTTATCAGCAGATGATCGAGGACATTCAGGCCTGGGCCAGCGGGACGCCGTTTCGCAGCCTATAAGCGGCATCGCAAGCAAGCTTGTCTTGGCATTCAGGCTTGTTGTGGCATGCAAGCTTGTTGTGGCGAGCAGGCTTGCCCTGCGTTGGAGCGCGCAACGCTCCCAAATCGCCCAATCGGTGCATCAGATAGGCCGGGTGTGCTCATTATGGGGCTGCTGCGCAGCCCAACGCAGGGCAAGCCTGCTCGCCACAACAAGCCTGCTCGCCACACCAGCTCTTTTCACTTCAATTACCCGCCGTTCTCCCAGAATCACCGCAAGTTCCGAACGGTGCATATCGTTACAAGTTTTTTGTCCTACAAAAAACCCCTAGAAACCGTACAGTCTCTGGGATCTGTCCTAGACTGATGACCGATGGGTCCGTTTCAAAACAAAAACCCCGCAAAAAATCGAAACTTTACAACTCTGCCGCAGGTCAAGTTTTTAAGGGAGACGAGCGCAGGCGCTTCAGCCGAACGCCCGTCCATCCACTCTTTTTTCGCAATGGGTGCAACTGGCATACGCCTTGCCAGCTTGTACTGTGCTTGTGCGCCTGGCCGCAGGATGTGGCCAATCGGAGCTGATGGCAGCGGGCCATCAGCCGACCAAACATGTAGGAGAGAACTATGATCAGTGCTGCAGTCGATACTCAGGGAGAGCGTTTTAGTCAGCCGGCAGGGGGACCGACTTCGTTGGCCGACCTGCCCAACACTGTGCGGCCGATCGTGAGTCAGAACCCTAATCGTAAGAAAGTCCTGTTTGTGACGTCCGAATTCGCCGACCTGGTGAAAACCGGCGGCCTGGGCGACGTCTCCGCTGCCCTGCCCCGCGCCATGGCGCACCTGCATGATGTGCGCGTGTTGATCCCGGGCTACCCGCAGGTAATGGAAAGTGACAACCCGATCCATATCATTGGCGAGCTGGGCGGGCACGCAGCGCTGCCGCCGTGCAAGATCGGGCGCATGGACCTCAAGGATGGCCTGGTCATCTATGTGCTGATCTGCCCCGAGCTCTACGAACGTGAAGGCACGCCCTACGGCGCCAACAACGGCCGCGACTGGCCGGACAACCATATCCGCTTCGCTCGCCTGGGCCTGGCCGCCGCCGACATGGCCGCCAACCTGGCGCAGATCCACTGGTGCCCGGACCTGGTGCACGCCCATGACTGGCCGGCTGGCCTGGCGCCGGCTTATATGCACTGGCGTGGGTCGCGCACCCCCACGCTGTTCACCATTCATAACCTCGCCTACCAGGGGGTGGTCAGCCTGGCGTCGACCCCGGAATTGGGCATTCCACCCCATGCCCTGCAACAGGAAGGCATGGAGTTCTACGGCAAGATGTCGTTCCTCAAGGCGGGCATGGCGTATTCCAGCCATATCACCACCGTGAGTGCGACCTACGCCCAGGAAATCACCACCCCGGAATTCGGCTGTGGCCTCGACGGCTTCCTCGCCAGCAAGACCCAGCAAGGCCTGCTCAGCGGGATTCCCAATGGCATCGACGAAAGCTGGGAAACCTCCACCGACACGCATCTGACCCATAACTTCAATATTGGCGACTGGGAAGGCAAGGCGGTGAACGCCGCCCATGTGCGCGAACTGTTCGGCCTGCACGAGTCCAGCGGCCCGCTGTTCGCGGTGGTATCACGGCTGGTGTACCAAAAAGGCCTGGACCTGACCGAAGCGGTCAGCAGCTTTATTGTCGAGAACGGTGGCCAGATCGCCATCATCGGCCGTGGCGAGCCGGAAGAAGAACACGCCATGCGCGAACTCGCCCTGCGCTTTCCTGGCCAGGTCGGGGTGCGCATCGGCTTCAACGAAACCGATGCACGGCGCATGTTCGCCGGCAGCGATTTCCTGCTGATGCCCTCGCGCTATGAGCCGTGTGGCTTGAGCCAGATGTACGCCCAGCGTTTCGGCTCGCTGCCGGTGGCGCGCAATACCGGCGGCTTGGCGGACACCATCGAAAATGGCGTCACCGGCTTCCTGTTCAATGAGTCCACTGTCGAGAGCTATAAAGAAGCACTGAGCCGCGCGTTCAGGGTGTTTGCCAATAAAGGCCTGCTTAACGCCATGCGCAGCCGCTCCATGACCCAACCGTTCAACTGGTGCCAGGCGGTGGAACCCTACGCCGAGCTATACGAGCAACTGGTGGCCAAGGCCCTGGGGAAACCCACGAAGTAATTTTTTGGTTGTTGTTTCAAAAAAGGGAGGTCTTCATAGATGCCGTCACGGACTCTGGAAACCTGGCCCCACGGCGCAATCATGCTGGACGCGCAACACACGCGTTTTGCCTTGTGGGCGCCAGACGCGTTTTATGTCAGCGTTGAATTGCAAGACGGCAAGTCCATCGCCATGCTGCCCCAGGCAGATGGCTGGTTCGAGGTAGAAACCGAGTGCCCGGCGGGCACTTGTTACCGCTACAACATTGATGGCGAACAGGACGTGCCGGACCCGGCATCCCGGGCCCAGGCACTCGACGTGCACGGCTGGAGCGTGGTCGTCGACCCCCTCGCCTATCAATGGCGACACAGCCAGTGGCAAGGTCGCCCTTGGCATGAGGCGGTGATCTACGAACTGCATGTGGGCGCACTGGGTGGCTATGCTGGCGTGCAAAAGCACCTGCCACGCCTGGCCGAACTGGGCGTGACCGCCATTGAACTGATGCCGCTGGCGCAATTTCCCGGCGAGCGCAATTGGGGCTACGACGGGGTGCTGCCCTACGCCCCGCAAGCCTCCTATGGCTCCCCCGAACAACTCAAGGCCCTGATCGACAGTGCCCACGAACACGGTTTGGCGGTGATCCTGGATGTGGTCTACAACCACTTCGGCCCCGATGGCAATTACCTGGGCCAGTACGCCCAAGGCTTCTTTGAAGAAGACGTGCACACGCCGTGGGGCGCCGGGATTGATTTTGATCGCCGTGAGGTGCGCGACTTTTTCCTCGACAACGCACTGATGTGGTTGCTCGAGTACCGCTTCGACGGCCTGCGCCTGGACGCGGTACACGCCATCGACAACCCCGGTTTCCTCAAGGAACTTGCGCAACGGGTACGCCAGCAGGTGGACACCGGCCGGCACGTATGGCTGGTGCTGGAAAACGAACTCAACCAGGCCCGCCTGCTCAAGCACGACTTTGATGCGCAGTGGAATGACGACTTCCATAACGTACTGCACGTACTGCTCACGGGCGAAACGGATGCGTATTACAGCGACTTCGCACAAGACCCCACCGAGAAGCTCGCGCGCTGCCTGGGCGAAGGTTTTATCTACCAAGGCCACACCACCCGTCACGGCCATGCGCGCGGCGAACCCAGTGGTGATCTGCCACCCAGCGCCTTCGTGGCGTTTTTGCAAAACCACGACCAGGTCGGCAACCGCGCCCTGGGCGAGCGCCTGCACCAACTGTGCTCGCCCCAGGCGTTGAAGGCGGCCACCACCTTACTGCTGATGTCGCCGATGATTCCGCTGATGTTTATGGGCGATGAAGTCAACGCCGAGCAGCCGTTCCTGTTTTTCACCGATCATCACGGTGAGCTGGCCGAAGCCGTGCGCGAGGGCCGACGCAACGAATTTGCCGATTTCGCCGCGTTTAAAGACCCTGAGCGGCGCGAACAGATCCCCGACCCGAATGCGCTGCCGACTTTCCTGCAGTCGGCGCCCCGCTTCACCGAGCACGAACACGCGCAGCTTTACCGTCAGCTGCTGAGCCTGCGCCATCGGCACATCGTGCCGCACTTGCCCGGCAGCGTGGCCCTGGGCGCGCAGGTACTGGCCGACGGCGCCGTCACCGCGCGCTGGCGCCTGGGCAACGGCAGCCTGTTGCAGATTGACCTGAACCTGGGTGCCACGCCGCTGGATCACCCGGCGCCGCCGCACCTGCTATTCGAGACGTCTGCCCATGAAGGCGCGCAACTGGCGCCGTTCAGCGCACGCGTCGCCTTATCCCCTGTTGGAGATCACCCTTGAGCGAAGCGAACCTGGAAATACTCGCCAGCCGCGCGGGCCTGGCCGTCGATTGGATCGACGCAAACGGCCGTCCGCAACATGTCGAACCCGCCGCCTTGCGTGCCGTCCTCAAAGGCCTGGGCCACCCGGCCGATACTGACGCCGAGATCAATGCCAGCCTGCTCGAAATGGAACGGGTGCAACAAGACAAGCACCTGCCACCGCTGATGACCGTGGACACCGGCGTGGGTCTGGACCTCGCGCATTACTTCGCCCCGGACACACCGTGCCGCGTCAGCCTGGAACAGGGCGAAACCCTGGAATTGCGCCTGGACGGCAATGCCGAACTGCCCGGCGTAATCGCGCTGGGTTATCACCAGGTGCATATCGACGACCAAACCTTCACCCTGGCCGTGGCCCCTACCCATTGCTACAGCGTCGCTGAAGCGGTCGACAGCCAACCGGCCCGCGCCTGGGGCCTGAGTGCGCAGCTGTATGCACTGCGCCGCCTGGGTGACGGCGGCTTCGGTGACACCCTGGCATTGGAGCACCTGGCCCGCAGCGCCGCCGAACGCGGCGCCGATGCCTTGGCCATCAGCCCGATGCATGCGATGTTCAGCGCCGACACCGAGCGCTACAGCCCCTACTCACCTTCCAGCCGCCTGTTCCTCAACAGCCTGTACGCCTCGCCCGCCTGCATCCTTGGCGAGCGCGAAGTGCGCAACGCCATCGAGGCACTGGACCTTACGGATGAGCTGCACGCCCTGGAACAGCTCACCTTGATCGACTGGCCCACCGCCGCCCGCGCCAAGCAGCGCCTGTTGCGTGCCTTGTATGAAGATTTCCGCCACGGCCAGCACCCGCAACACGCCGACTTCCTGAGCTTTCGCCAGGCCGGCGGCGAAGCCCTGGAGAACCACTGTCGCTTTGAAGCCGTGCAAGCCTTGCGTGCCGCCGCCGGTGAAGACCTCGACTGGCGCCACTGGCCCGAAGCATGGCGCTCGCCTCAGAGCCCGGCGCTGACGCAATTTGCCGCCGACCATACGAATGAGATCGGCTATTTTGCCTTCTGCCAATGGCTGATCGCACGCAGCCTGGAGCGCGCGCAACAAGCCGCGCGTGGCAGCGGCATGGGCATCGGCCTGATCGCAGACCTGGCGGTCGGTGCCGATGGCGGCGGCAGCCAGGCGTGGAGCCGGCAGGACGAGCTACTCGCCAACCTTACCGTCGGCGCGCCACCGGACATTCTCAACCGCGCGGGTCAAGGCTGGGGCATCTCGGCGTTTTCCCCTGAAGGTCTCAAGCGCAACGGCTTTCGCGCCTTTATCGAAATGCTGCGGGCCAACTTCGCCCACGCCGGCGGCCTGCGCATTGACCATGTGATGGGCCTGCAACGCCTGTGGGTCATCCCCATGGACGCTACGCCGCGCGAAGGCGCGTATTTGTACTACCCGGTGGATGACCTGCTGCGCCTGCTGGCGCTGGAATCCCACCGCCACCAGGCCATCGTGCTCGGTGAAGACCTGGGCACCGTGCCCGATGGCCTGCGCGAAAAACTCAGCGGCCGCTCGATCCTGGGCATGCGCGTCTTACTCTTTGAACAAAACCACGACGGCCACTTCAAGCCGATCCTCGACTGGCCGGACAACGCCCTGGCTACCACCAGCACCCACGACTTGCCAACCCTCAACGGCTGGTGGCACAGCCGCGATATCGAATGGAATATCCAGCTGGGCCTGATTGATGCGCCCACCGTGGAGCAATGGAGCGAACACCGCCTGCGCGAACGCCAGGCGCTGCGCCAGGCCTTGAGCCAGGACCCGCAGAACTTCGTCGATGAAATCCGCAATGACACCGACCACATGCTCGACGCCAGCGTGCGCTACCTGGGCCACACCCGCGCGCCGTTGGTGCTGTTGCCGCTGGAAGACGCGCTGGGCATCGAGGAACAAGCCAACCTGCCCGGCACCACCGACACCCACCCCAATTGGCGCCGCCGCCTGCCGGGTGAAGCCGCCAGCCTGCTCGACAACGACAGCGCCGCCCGCCGCCTGGAGCTGCTGGCCGTGGCGCGCAACCAGGCCCATGAGCGTGACCGATGAACGCATTACCCCTGCGCGCGACCCAGCGCCTGCAATTTCACAAAGGCTTCACCCTGGATGATGCCGTGCCCCTGGTGCCCTACTTCGCCCAACTGGGCATCAGCCACCTGTATGCCTCGCCGCTGCTGGCCGCCCGCGCCGGTTCCATGCACGGCTACGATGTGGTTGACCCGACCCGCGTCAACCCCGAACTTGGCGGCGAGCCGGCCTTGCACAGGCTGGTTGCGGCACTGCGTGAGCATGGGATGGGGCTGATCCTCGATATCGTCTCCAACCATATGGCCGTCGGCGGTGCAGACAACCCGTGGTGGCTGGACCTCTTGGAATGGGGCCGCCTGAGTCCCTACAGTGAGTTTTTCGATATCCAGTGGCACTCGCCGGACCCGCTGCTCAAGGGCCAATTGCTGATGCCGTTTCTGGGCAGCGACTACGGTGAAGCGCTGCAAAGCGGCAACCTGGCGCTCAAGTTCGATGCCGTGCAGGGCGGTTTTTACGTCGAGCATTACGAGCACCGCTTCCCGATTTGCCCGCGTGACTACGCCATGATTCTGGGCGGCGATGAATTGTTGAAGCCCCTGGCCGAGCGTTTCAGCGCCCTTGCCTACCAGGATGACGCCTACACCGAAGCCGGCTGGCTCAAACACGTGCTGGCCGAACGGGCCACCGAAGCCTCGGTGCTGCACGCCATCGAACGCCAGCTGGCCGAATTTGATGGGCGCCAGCCGGACGGCTTCAATCACTTGCACGCCTTGCTGGAACAACAGGTTTATCGGCTGGCCAGTTGGCGCACCGCAGCGGACGATATCAACTGGCGGCGCTTCTTCGACGTCAACGAACTCGGCGGCCTGCGCGTAGAACGCAGCGCCGTGTTCGAAGCCACCCACGGCAAGATTTTCGAGCTGATCAGCCAAGGGCTGGTGGACGGCTTGCGCATCGACCATATCGACGGGTTGGCTGACCCACGCGGGTATTGCCGCAAGTTGCGCAGGCGCGTGGACTCGCTCTCGCCAACGCGGCATTTGCCGATCTTTGTAGAAAAAATCCTCGGTGAAGGCGAAACCCTGCGCGAAGACTGGCAGGTGGATGGCACCACCGGCTATGAATTCATGAACCAGCTGTCGCTGTTGCAGCACGACCCGACAGGCTTTGCGCCGTTGGCGGAGCTGTGGACGCGCCACAGTGAACGGCCCGCCGCGTTTATCGAAGAAGCCTGGCTGGCCCGCCAGCAGATTCTCAACGGTTCCCTGGCCGGTGACTTCGAGAGTGTGGCCCAGGCCCTGCTGCAAGTGGCCCGCGACGACGTGATGACCCGCGACCTGACCCTGGGCGCAATCCGCCGTGCCTTGCAGGAGCTGATCGTGCACTTCCCGGTGTACCGCACTTATATCAGTGCCCGTGGGCGCAGTGCGCACGATGATGTGTTTTTCCTGCAAGCCTTGTCCGGTGCTCGCAGCACCTTGGGCGAAGGCGACTGGCCGGTGCTCGACCACCTGGAAAAATGGCTGGGCGGCCAGCCGTGGCGCAACCGCCCGGTCGGGCGTGAACGCAAGATGCTCAAGCATGCCTGCGTGCGCTTCCAGCAGCTCACGTCGCCGGCGGCGGCCAAGGCCGTGGAAGACACCGCCTTCTACCGCTCGGCGGTGCTACTGTCGCGTAACGATGTGGGCTTCAGCACCGAACAGTTCAGTGCACCGCTGGCGGACTTTCATGCGGCCAATCAACAGCGCCTGCAGACCTTCCCCGACAACCTGCTGGCCAACGCCACTCACGACCACAAGCGCGGCGAAGACACGCGAGCGCGCCTGGCGGTACTGAGTGAATGCGCACCTTGGTACGTCGAACAAGTCGAGCATTGGCGCCGCCTCGCCGCACCGTTGCGCGACGATGCACACAGCCCGTCGGCGGGCGATGAACTGATCCTTTACCAAGTGCTGCTCGGCAGTTGGCCGCTGGATAGCAACCCGGACATGCAGGGTTACCAGCAACGCCTGTGGCAATGGCAGCAAAAAGCCCTGCGCGAAGCCAAGTTGCAAAGCAGTTGGAGCGCGCCCAACGAAGCCTATGAACAGGCGGTCGATGCCTTCCTGTCACGCCTGTTGCTCAGCGATGCCGGCACCCCGTTACGCAACGCCATCGGCAGCGCCGCCCAGGCCATCGCCCCGGCGGGCGCACTGAACGGCCTGGCGCAATCCTTGCTTCGTATCACCGTGCCGGGTGTACCGGATTTGTACCAGGGCGATGAGTTCTGGGACTTCAGCCTGGTAGACCCGGACAACCGCCGCCCGGTGGATTTCAACGCACGGCAACAGGCGTTGAACACACCGCCGGACGTCGGCGAGCTGTTGTCCCATTGGCGCGACGGGCGTATCAAACAGGCGCTGATTGCCCAGGTGCTGGCCGTGCGCAAGGCCAACGCCGAACGCTTCCAACGCGGCAGCTACACGCCGCTGGAAGTGGTAGGCAAACACGCCGATCACGTCGTCGCATTTTGCCGCACGTATCAAGGCAAACACCTGCTGGTGGTGGTGCCACGCTGGCCCCATCGCCTGCTGGAAAACGGTGAACAACCCCATATCAATGCGCAGGTTTGGGGCGATACGCGGGTGAAATTACCGTTCGCCACCACAACACAAAACTGGAAGGGACTTTTTCATACAGGCGCAGTCACACCAAACAAGGAGCTGTTGATCAGCGCTGCCCTGGGGGATTTCCCGGTCAATGTCTTTATCAATCCCGATGATCAAGAAAGCTGAAAATTTTCTGTGAGGAGTATTGTGATGAGTACTGAAGACAAACGCATACGCGAGTTGGCGCATCAGATCTGGGAATCCGAAGGCAAGCCCCACGGTGAAGATGCACGCCACTGGGAGATGGCGCGTAAATTAGCCGAAGCCGAAGCGCTGACCCCAAGCAAACCCAAAGCTGCGGCCAAACCCAAGACCGCTCCCAAGCCTGCGCCAAAAGCCAAGCCGCCGGCCCCGGCGGCCAGCAAGCCCGCACCGCCAGCGGCCAAAAAGCCTGCGGCGCCGAAAAAGCCCAAGCCTTAACAGCCCACGCGCCTCCTGCCGACACTGTCGCCAGGAGGCCCTTTTTACTTTTCAGTGCGCCAGCTGAGCAACCGTCGGCACGGTAGCGCTTGGCCCGAAAAAAGACCCTTGCAGGAGCAATTTAATGAGCAAACCCGATAACAACCCAGCCACGCCGGAAAACGAGCCGTCGCGGATTCGTGAAGGTTTGCCCTTCCCTCTAGGCGCCACCTGGGATGGCCTGGGTGTCAACTTTGCGCTGTTCTCAGCCAATGCCACCAAGGTCGAGCTGTGCCTGTTCGATGATACCGGCGAGGTCGAGCTTGAACGTATCGAACTGCCCGAATACACCGACGAAATCTTCCACGGCTACCTGCCCGACGCCCATCCCGGGCTGATTTACGGCTACCGCGTGTACGGTGCGTATGACCCGGCCAATGGTCACCGCTTCAACCACAACAAATTGCTGATCGACCCGTATGCCAAACAGCTGGTGGGTGAACTCAAATGGTCCGAGGCGCTGTTCGGCTACACCATCGGCCACCCGGATGACGATCTCAGTTTTGACGAACGTGACAGCGCGCCCTTTGTGCCCAAGTGCAAGGTCATCGACCCTGCGCACACCTGGGGCAACGACCAGCCGGTACGGGTGCCATGGGACCGCACGATCATCTACGAAACCCACCTGCGTGGCATCAGCATGCGCCACCCTTCGGTGGGCGAGTCGGTGCGCGGCACCTGTGCCGGGCTGATGGAAGATGACGTGCTCAAACATATTCGCCAGCTCGGCGTGTCATCCGTCGAACTGCTGCCGGTGCATGCCTTCGTCAACGACCAGCACCTGCTGCAAAAAGGCATGACCAACTATTGGGGCTACAACAGCATCGCGTTCTTTGCGCCTGACCCGCGTTACCTGGCCAGCGGCAAGATCGCCGAGTTCAAGGAGATGGTCGCGCACCTGCATGAGCAGAAGCTCGAGGTGATCCTCGATGTGGTCTACAACCATACCGCCGAGGGCAACGAGCGCGGCCCTACCCTGTCGATGCGCGGCATCGACAACGCCTCGTACTACCGGCTGATGCCCGACGACAAGCGCTTCTACATCAACGATTCCGGCACCGGCAATACCCTGGACTTGAGCCACCCCTGCGTGCTGCAAATGGTCACCGACTCCCTGCGCTACTGGGCCACCGAAATGCACGTGGACGGCTTCCGCTTTGACCTGGCGACCATTCTGGGGCGCTACCGCGACGGTTTCGACGAGCGCCACAGCTTCCTTGTGGCCTGCCGCCAGGACCCGGTGCTGCGCCAGCTGAAAATGATTGCCGAACCCTGGGACTGTGGCCCCGGCGGCTACCAAGTGGGCAACTTCCCACCCGGCTGGGTGGAATGGAACGACCGCTTCCGCGACACCGTGCGCGCCTTCTGGAAAGGCGATGACGGCCAGTTGGCGGACTTTGCCGGGCGCATGACCGCCTCGGGCGAGATGTTCAACCACCGTGGGCGCAGGCCTTACAGTTCGGTGAACTTCATCACTGCCCACGATGGTTTCACCCTGCACGATCTGGTGTCGTACAACGACAAGCACAACGAGGCCAACGACGAAAACAACCAGGACGGCAGCAACAACAACCTGTCCTGGAACCACGGCGTCGAAGGCCCCACCGAAGACCCGGAAATCAACGCCCTGCGCCTGCGCCAGATGCGCAATTTCTTCGCCACGCTGCTGCTGGCCCAAGGCACACCGATGATCGTGGCCGGTGACGAGTTCGCGCGCACCCAGCACGGCAACAACAATGCCTATTGCCAGGACAGCGAGATCGGCTGGGTCAACTGGGACCTGGACGACGACGGCAAGGCACTGCTCAAGTTCGTCAAACGCCTGATCAAATTGCGCCTGGCCTACCCGATTCTGCGCCGTGGGCGTTTCCTGGTGGGCGACTACAACGAAGACCTCGGCGTAAAAGACGTCACCTGGCTGGCGCCGGATGGCAACGAGATGAGCACCGAACAGTGGCAAGACAGCCATGGCCGCTGCCTGGGCATGCTGATGGACGGCCGCGCCCAGGAAACCGGGATTCGTCGCGCTGGGGGTGATGCGACCTTGCTTCTGGTGGTCAACGCCCACCACGACATGGTGAATTTCCGCCTGCCGCCAGTGCCCCAGGGTGAATTCTGGACCTGCATGCTCGATACCAACGCCCCCGCAGTGCGCGGTCAGGAGCGTTTTGACTTCGAGCACGAGTACGCGGTGACCGGACGCTCACTGCTGCTGTTCGAATTGCAACGCGACGACGAGGTGTGAGATGGCTCTGCATGGATTCCTTCAAGGCAACCGCAGCTACGCCGACACGCAGGCGCTGGGCGTTGCACTGAAGGCGCTTCAGGAAGAAGGCCTGGACCAACTGCCATTACCTGGCAGCGGCCAGACGTTGGAACGCTTCAGCCGGCTGGCGCAGGTGGCAGGTCATGACCTGCGCCTGTGCAAGCTGTTCGAAGGTCACACCGACGCCCTGGCGATTATCGCCGAGCTCGACAGCCCCTTGCCGCCCGTGGGCAGTGTTTGGGGCATGTGGGCCGCCGAACCGCCGACGGCCAAGGTACGCGTACGCCGCGACGGCCAGCGCTTGATCGTCGATGGGCGTAAAGCCTGGTGTTCCGGCGCAGCGGTGGTCAGCCATGGCTTGCTGACCGCCTGGGACGAAAACGACCGCCAACAGTTGGTGGCGGTCGAGATGGACCAGCCCGGCGTCACCGTCACCCACGAAGGCTGGAAAGCCGTGGGCATGGCGGCCACCGGCAGTGTCGAAATCATCTTTGATGAGGCCCGCGGCATCGCAGTTGGCGAGCCGGGCGACTACCTGTCACGGCCTGGCTTCTGGCACGGCGGCGTCGGTATCGCCGCGTGCTGGTATGGCGGTGCGCAACGTCTGGCTGAGGTGCTGCGTGCGCATTGCAGCCAGCGTCCCGAACAGCATGCGCTGGCGCACTTGGGCGCGGTCGACAGCGTGCTCAACAGCGCCGCCTGTGTACTGCGCGACGGTGCTGAGCAGATTGACCGCCACCCTCGCGCCAATGCGCGGCAACTGGCCCAACAGGCACGGGCGTGCGTCGAGGATACCGTCGAGCAGGTCATTCATCACGTCGGGCGCGCGGTGGGTGCCGGGCCTTACTGCAAAGATCCGCATTTCGCCCAATTGATGGCGGACTTACCCGTATATGTACGTCAAAGCCACGCCGAGCGTGACCTGGCGGCGCTGGGAAAGCTGGTTGCGGACGACCCCACAGGTAGGTGGCTGTTATGAAACTCAACCCGATCGTTGGCCAGGGCACGCCGTTGCATCAATGGCAGGGTTCAGCCCATATGGCCCAATTGCCGCAAATCAGTGTCGAGCAGTTGGTGCCTGCGGGGCATCGCGCCGTTATTATTGCTCCGCACCCGGACGACGAAGTGCTGGGCTGCGGCGGCCTGCTGCAAGGCCTGGCCTTGCTGGACCGGCAGATCCAACTGATTTCCGTCACCGACGGCAGCGCCAGCCACCCAGGCTCCAGGCGCTGGCCGGTCGAGCGCTTGAGCATCGTGCGCCCGCAGGAGTCGGCCCAGGCCCTGCACCGTCTCGGCCTGCCATTGCACAGTTTGCAGTGGCTGCGCGCAGGCTTTGCCGACAGCCAGGTGGCGGCCCGTGAAGATGAGTTGAGCGCGTTCATAGAGCGGTATCTCAAGCCCACCGATGTGGTGTTCACCACCTGGCGCGAAGACGGGCATTGCGACCATGAAGCCGTTGGCCGCGCCAGCGCCAAAGCGGCGCAGGCGGTAGGTGCGACCCTGTACGAACTGCCCGTTTGGACCTGGCATTGGGCAACGCCCGAAGACAGCCAGGTGCCATGGCAACGAGCGCGCAAAATCGTGCTGACACCTGAAGCGGTGGCGCGCAAACGGCATGCCATTCACGCCTTTGCCAGCCAACTTGAAGGCGACCCGCAAGTGGGTCTGGCACCGGTGCTGGCACCCTATGTGGTGGAGCGTTTGCTGCAACCTTTTGAAGTGGTGTTTGTATGAGTGTGGCCACACCCTATTTTGATCAACTGTTCGCCGGTAATGACGACCCTTGGGCCTTTCGCCAGCGCTGGTACGAACAGCGTAAACGCGCACTCACCCTGGCGGTGCTGACACGGCCCCGCTATCGCTCGATTTTTGAACCCGGCTGCGCCAACGGCGAGCTGAGTGCCGAATTGGCGCCGCGCTGCGAGCGCCTGGTGTGTTGCGACACGGCCGCCGCTGCCGTGGCGCTGGCGCAAACCCGATTGCGGGGGTTCAGCCACGCCCAGGTTCATCAAAGCCGTTTGCCTGAGGAATGGCCGCCCGGCCAGTTCGAACTGATTGTGTTGAGCGAACTCTGCTACTACCTCGATGCCGAGGATTTACAGCGCTTGATCGACTGTGCCCTCAACGCACTGACCGACAACGGCCAACTGCTCGCGTGCCACTGGCGCCCGCGCATCGATGGCTGCCCGCAAACGGCCGAACAGGTGCACGAAATGCTCGCGCAACGCCTGGGCATGGCCCACCTCGTCCAGCATCACGACAGTGACTTTCTACTCGACCTGTGGAGCCGTGACGGCACCTCGGTCGCCACCCATGAGGGCTTGCGATGATCGGCATTCTGATCCCGGTGCATAACGAAGAAGCGCTGCTGGGCGAGTGCCTCAAAGCCGCGATGATTGCCGCCAGCCACCCTGATTTGCTGGGTGAGCCTGTGCAGATCCTGGCCGTGCTCGACAGCTGCAGCGATGGCAGTGCGGCGATTGCCCAGGCGTATCCGGTGCAGTGTTTACACGTGCAGGCACGTAACGTCGGGCAGGTGCGCGGAGTGGGTGCGCGGCACTTGTTAAACCAGGGCGCGCGCTGGATTTCGTGCACCGACGCCGACAGCCGTGTCGCCCCCGACTGGTTGGTGGCGCAACTGGCCTTGGGCGCCGATGCTGTGTGCGGCACAGTGACGGTGGACGACTGGAGCGAAGGCTTCTGCGTGGCAGCCCAAATCCGCTACACCCAAGCCTATGAGGCTCGCGACGGCCATCGCCATATTCACGGTGCCAACCTGGGCGTGAGTGCCGGGGCGTATGTGCAGTCCGGCGGATTCGAACCGTTGGCCTGCCACGAAGATGTGCAACTGGTGCGCAACCTGGAGCGCTGCGGCGCTTCAATCGCCTGGAGTCATACGCCACAGGTAATTACCAGCGCACGCCTGGACTGCCGTGCCCAAGGCGGTTTTGGTGATTACTTGAAGAGTTTGATGCAGGCCACCTGAATATTTCGACCCTGCACGATGTAAAAACGCCGAATCCTTGACTATGCTGAAATCGCCTTGCTGGTCATCCAGGGTTGGATGGCCGCAGTTCATCGCAGCGGAGCCTGTGCTGAGTACAAAAGCGTCGTCCCGTCAACGGGGTACGACCCGGCATCATTCGACAAGGACGTGACACCGATGAAATCTGCCTCATTAAGTGAGGGCCGTCGCGGCCCTGCGCAAATCTGGAACAGTGCGCCACAGTTGGCGCAAATCCCCTTTATCAAGCCCTCCTCCCTGGTGCCACGCGGCGCGCGCGTGGTGGTCATCGCGCCTCACCCCGGCGATGAGGTGTTGGCGTGTGGCGGATTATTGCAACTGCTCAGCACCCTCGACCACCCACTGCAACTGATCTCGATCACCGATGGCAGCGCCAGCCACCCAGGCTCGAATGCCTGGCCGGCAAGCCGCCTGAGTGTGATCCGCCCGCAGGAAAGCGCTGAAGCGCTGCGGCGCCTGGGGATGCCGCTGCACAGCCTTAAGTGGATTCGCGGCGGCTTTTGCGACGACGCCCTGGCCGCCCGCGAGCAGCCCATGAGCCAGTTCATTGCGCGCTATCTGCAACCGGGCGACGTGGTGTTTACCACTTGGCGCCACGACGGCAAGGACGACCATGACGCCGTCGGCCGAGCCAGCGCCAAAGCCTGCCAGCTCACCGGCGCGCGCCTGTATGAACTGCCGATATGGGCCTGGCATTGGCCGCTGCGTGAAGGCTCGGTGATCCCCTGGCATCGCGCGCGCAAGGTGCGCCTGGACAGTTGGAGCGTTGCGCGCAAGCTTCACGCCGCCCATGCGTATGCCAGCCAATTGGTCGGCGACCCGGAGATCGGCCTGGCGCCCATGCTTGCCCAGGAGTTGCTGGAGCGGATGCGTGAGCCCTATGAGATCGTGTTTGCCTAGGCCAGCACTCGCCTGTACCTGTCAGTTCTCACAGTAGCACCCGGCTCACTCTGCGACTAAGGTGCAAAAAGCCTGCACAGCTTGATGTGCAGTCGAGAAAGCCATGCCAACCCCTTGCATTCGCCGGTGTTTTCGTAGAACAGGCAACCCGTCGTGCCTGCTCCGTATCGCGCTCTACCTTCCCATGGCTTGAACCGCACCTGATTGCTCAGGTGCGGGAACTTCCTTCGGACAAGGAGCCGTCATGCGCACACTGCCAGTTTTTCTGACTTACCTGGGTATCACGTTGATGGCGGTGTGGCCGCTGCCGTCGCTTGGCGCCTGCACGATCAACATTACCGCCGGCAATGACACCTCGACCTGCAACAGCGGCGCCGCGCCGGGCTTTACCGACACCGCCGGCAACAACACGCTGAACCTCAGCGGCAGCGGCTCCCTCAACGGTGATGTCACCTTGGGGGCCGGCAACGATCTGGTTGACATCAACGGTGCGACAGCGGCAATCAATGGGATGCTGCACCAGGGCGACGGTGCGAATACGTTTCGTCTGACGCTGGGCGCGGTCACGGGGTCCATTACCCAGGGCGATGGTGTGGATCTGGTGCAGATCAACGGTGGGCACGCGGGGGCGATCATCCAGGGCGGGGGCATTGACAGTTTTGTCATGCGCGATGGCACTGTCGAGTCACTGGCCCAAGGCGACGGCCATGACACATTCGTTATGAGTGGTGGCACCATCAAGGGCGCCTTTGAAGACGGCGATCAAGCATTGATGACCGGCGGCACCATCGGCCGGGTCGACATGAAACTCGATAACAACGTCTTCGATATGCGCGGCGGCACCATCGTCGGCAACCTTGTCACAGGGCTTGGCAGGGACACCATTCTCGTCTCGGGCACCAGCACCATCGGCGGCAACATCAGCACCAGCGCCGGCGTGGATTTGATCCAGGTCAGCGGTGGCAGGGTCAACGGCCAAATCCTCACGAGCTTCGGCGCCGATCAGTTCATTTGGACCGACGGGGGAACAATCAACGGGGCAATTCTCATGGGTGCCGATGATGATTCTGCCCTGCTGAAAAACCTCCGCGAAACCTTGCTGGCCGCCACCCCCCAACTGGACGGCGGCGCGGGTAACGACACCCTCACCTTTGACGCAACGCAAACCAGCGTCCCGAGCCGCTACACCGGCTGGGAGCGGGTGTCTATGGTCAATGGGTCGGCCCTGACACTCGGTGGCACATTCGTATTGGGAGGCAGCGATACCGGTACCGGCGCAATGAGCATTGATGCAACGAGCAGATTGATCGTCACAACGGGCACTCTCGCGCCCTTCACGTCCGGACAATTGGCAACCTTGAACAACGCCGGTCTGATCGATATGAGTACCGACAGTTCCAGCACGACCGACAGCTTGACGGTCAACGGCAATTACATCGGCACGGGCGGTCGGCTGGCGCTGCAAACGATGTTGGGCGCGGATAACTCACCCAGCGACAAACTGGTGGTCAGCCAAGGCACCCTGCTGGGCGCCACGGCGATCAGCATCACCAACCTGGGCGGTGCAGGTGCGCTGACCGTGAAGGATGGCATTGAGGTGGTACAGGCAACCCAGGGCGCAACCAGCAGCGTCGGTGCGTTCTCGCTGGCTGGCCCCGTGTCTGCTGGTGCGTTTGACTATCACTTGTTCAGAGGGGGCGTGACCGCGGGTACGGAACAGAATTACTACCTGCGCTCCACCGTGCCGGCGCAGCCCACGCC
>NZ_WKDV01000021.1:0-104515 GCF_021605825.1 Pseudomonas sp. PA-6-3C | reverse complement strand
ACTCTTGTTTTAGGCTCATGGCGTCTCTCGTGTTCCAGGGCATGATGGCCTCCCGGCGAAGCTGGCTTCGCCGAGAAGTGTCCACCATGTCCCCGCACACCCGTCAACCATGTGTCCGGTCCGTACAGGGCGTTTGCCAAAAGTGACCCGCTGTAAGAGCGGAACCATAGGCCGCCGTTACCGCAACAACGGATATGTACTCAACAACCCCCGCTACAACCGAGACTTGCGCAAAGGAAAAAGACTGTTAAGCGTATCAATCAAGCGCACCAGATAAATGGGCTTGCGAAACAAATCCAACACCTGCAACCGCAGCATGTCACTCACATCATCCATCTCCGCATGCCCAGACATCACAATCACCGGCAAATGCTGACGATCCGTGTGCTCACGCAAGCGCTTGATCAACGATATCCCACTCTCCTCTGGCATACGCAGGTCAGTGATAACCAGGGCAATGTCAGGATTCAGCGTCAGTTCCTGCAATGCGTAAGTCACAGAGCTGGCGGTAAAACAAACGAAGCCCTCGTTCTCCAGCGACTCCGCCAGTTCTACGAGGGCATCTTCTTCGTCGTCCACCAACAGGATTTGTTGACGGAAAGGTACAGCTGCAGCATTCATGGGCACTACCTGATGTCACCACTCAAAACCATCTGAAATCAACAGCAGGCCGTCCCAAACTCACAACGCGGTGATCGCCGCCTGAATTCTGGCAAAGAAGGCCGTAATCTGAGGCCCCAGCGTCGTCCCGGCTGCCAGTATCACCAATGCTACAATCGCCACGAGAATGAGGTACTCAATCGCGGTCGCGCCCTCTTTGCGATGAAAAAGTAGCTGAAGTTGAACATGGAGTTTAATCAACAGTTCGAGGATCATCGTACTACTCCTATGGGCGACCAGACGCCCTAGCTCGGTGCTGCACAGTAATTGCCATGTGCCACCTGAGCATTGTCAACAAACCCCACCCTCACAACTGTAAGAACTGATTAATCACAAAGTAGTGGTCGTTTTGCTGGCGCCTGAATCCCTTGTTTTCAAGGCTATCGAGGCGCGCCACGAAGAAATATTTCTGTCAGTAATGGCATTTTGTCCTAGCTGAACTACCTTCAAATAGCGAAATAGTTAGTCACTGTTCATAGCAGCCGAGTTGCGGAATTAGCCTGTTGGGATCGACGGGTTTTGGTGCAACAGGAAAAGGAGAGCCGTCATGAACACGCGTCTCAGCATGGTACTTGCCGGTGTGCTCTTGGTCGGTGCGCTGTTTGCCGGTTATTGGGGGTTGGTGCTCAGCCGCGAACCTGCCCCGGCGCCGCCACCACCGCCTACCGCACCGGTAGAAAAAGCCGTCGCCGTCGCCGTGGTCGAGGACCAGACCCGCCAATCGGTGGTGGTACTGGCCCACGATGTACCGCCCTTTATTGCCCTGACCGCCGCAGACCTGAGCATCGAAAAACTGCGCACAGCGCCAGCGGGCAGTATGACCAGTGTTGACCAGGCCATCGGCCGCACACCATGGCGCGCCTTGCAGGCCGGCACCTGGCTCAACGATGAGAGCTTCAGCCCCGGTGGCCCACTGGCCCGCATGATCCACCCCAACGAACGCGCCCTCGCGGTTGCCGTCGATGAAGTGATTGGCGCTGCCGGCCAACTGAGCCCAGGCGACTATGTGGACGTGTTGCTGTACCTGCGCCAGGACGTCGCCAACGTCGAACAATCCGCTCAAGTGGTGATCCCTGCCATGCGCCTGCTCAGTGTCGGCGATCAAATGGGCCTGACCAACGACGGCGTTCCCGCTTCACCACCAGCAATGACCGCCGAAGAAAAAGCCCAACGCCATGCGCCGTCGCGCACCGTGGTGCTGGCGGTGCCCGAACAACTGCTGAGCCAACTGATGCTGGCGACCCAGGCCGGCACCTTGCGCCTGGCGGTGCGCAGCGCCGATGAACGCTTGCTGAGCCACTACTGGGCCGGTGAGAGCGATGCACCGGGCAAGCTGCAAAGCGCTAACCGCGACCTCTACCAATTCACCCAGCTGGCCTTCGTCCAGGCGCCCAAAAAAGTCGCCCAGGGTGGCCCCGCGCGCCGCACCGGTGTTGAGGTGATACGCGGTAATCAAGCAACCCAACAAACACCCGACTGAACAAGGATGCTGTGCATGAACCGACGTTTCGCACCGGTGTTCACGCTGAAAATCGCCTGTGCCCTGATGCTGTCGAACTTGTCTGTGGGGCTCGTTGCAGCCGCCCCGGGCAACTGCGGCAGCCTGGGCCAATTACCCGCAGCACTGTCGGTGGGCGAGGGCCTGCAACAGGAGCTGCAATCCCCTGTCGCCATCACACGCCTGGCCATTGGCGACCCGAAAATTGCCGACGTACACCTCAATGGCGATCGCGGTTTCCTGCTCACCGGCGTGGCCTCCGGCACCACCAGCCTGATGGTCTGGACCGCCTGTTCGAACACGCCGCGCCAGAGCATGGTGTTCGTCAAAGGCAAGGCTACCTCGGCATTGACCAGCCTGTCGCTGTCGCCGTCAGAAGACCCGACGCTGCCCAGCCAGGTACAGACCGATATCCGCTTCGTCGAAGTCAGCCGCTCCAAACTCAAGGAAGCCAGCACCAAGATCCTCGGCATCGGCAGCAACTTTTTCCTCGGCAGCCCCAAATTGCTCTCGCCTACCGTCGACACGTTCAAGCTGCCGGTGAGCACCACCAACTTTAATATCGGCTTTGGCGGCGGGCGGGTTTCTGCCCTGATCAATGCCCTGGAAAGCAGTGGTTTTGCCTACACCCTGGCGCGTCCAAGCCTGGTAGCCATGAGTGGGCAAAGTGCGACTTTCCTGGCCGGCGGCGAAGTACCGATCCCGGTGCCCAGCAGCGCCAGCAACAACATCTCGATCGAGTACAAAGAGTTCGGCATTCGCCTGACACTCACGCCAACGGTGATCGACCACAATCGCATCTCCCTCAAGGTGGCCCCCGAAGTCAGCGAGCTGGACTACACCAATGCCGTGGTCATTCAAAACATCCAGGTGCCGGCCCTGACCATCCGCCGCACCGACACCAGCGTGTCACTGGCCGACGGCGAAAGTTTTGTGATCAGCGGCCTGATCAGCAGCACCAACACCACCAATATCAGCAAGTTTCCAGGCCTGGGCGATATCCCGATTCTCGGTGCGTTCTTTCGTGATTCCTCGGTCAACCGCCAGGACAAAGAGCTGCTGATGATCGTCACCCCGCACCTGGTGCAGCCGCTGGCCGCCAACGCCCAACTGCCGTCCTTGCCCGGCGAGAAGCTGCGCAACTACGACCCGAACTGGTACCGCCTGTACTTCCTGGAAAATGGCAATTTCGACCGACTCAATGGGTTGTCTCAATGAGCGATAGCCTGAGCCAGACGTTTCTGGCAATCACCCGCAACAGCACCGACCTGGAATGGCTGCAGGGCGCGCTGGCACCGCTTGGCCAAGTGGTCAGCGCCGGCAGCGGCACCCTCGACGAGCTGCTCGCGCTGGTGGACGTGACCTTCGCCAACCTGGTGTTTATCGGCCTCGACCGCGAACACGTGGTGGCCCAAAGCGCGCTGATCGAAGGCGCGTTGGAGGCCAAGCCGATGCTCGCCATCGTCGCCCTCGGCGATGGCATGGACAACCAGCTTGTACTCAATGCCATGCGCGCCGGCGCCCGCGATTTTGTCGCCTATGGCTCACGCTCCAGCGAAGTCGCCGGGCTGGTACGTCGCCTGAGCAAACGCCTGCCGCCGGTGACCACCAACACCCAACTGGGTGGCCTGACCGTGCTCTACGGCACCCAGAGCAATGCCGACGGCGCATTGCTGACCAGCCACTTGGCGCTGGTGGTTCAAAAGAGCGGCCAGCAAACCCTGTTGCTCGACCTGGGCCTGCCGCGCGGTGACAGCCTGGCGTTGCTGGGGCTGGAAAGCTCGTTCAATTTCGGCGATGCCTTGCGCCACCTCAGGCGCCTGGACAGCACCTTGATCAACAGCGCGTTTACCTGCGCCGAAGACGGCCTGCGCATCCTCGCCTACGCCCCCAACGACGAGCCCCTGGCACAGACCAGCGCGGCCGAGCTGTACATGCTGCTCAGTGCCTTGCGCCAACACTTCCAGCACATCGTGGTGAACCTCGCCGGCCAGCCCGACAGCGAAGCGCTGCGCACCTTTGTCAGCCATTGCGACAAGCTGTTGTGGTGTACCGACCAGAGTGTGCTGGACTGCCGTCGCAACCTCGGCGTGCTGAACCAGTGGCGCGAAAAAGGCATGAAGCTGGAACACGCCAAGCTGCTGGTCGACCGTTACATCAAAGGTTGCGCGCCCGACGCCGAAGCCCTGGGCAAAAGCTATGGGCTGGAGGTGATCGCGGTGCTGCCGCTGAGCCCGGAGGTGCGCCTGAATGCCAAGAACCAAGGGCAAACCCTGTTCGCCCTGGCCCCACGCGAAACCCTGACCCACAACCTCAAAGCTTTGGGCGAGCGCCTGGCAAAGCGCTCCGAAGGCATGAAGCAACCCTCGCACACCTGGTTTGAACGCCTGCTGAGGGCTGGCAAATGAACGGTGAAAAACTCTTCGGCGCCCCCGCTCGCGGCCTCGGTGGCAACACTGACCACGACGGGCTCAAGCTGGTGCTGCATCGCTACATCATCGATGCCATCGAGGAGTCAGGCAAAAACTTGCTGGAGGGTTCACGCCCGCTGTTGGCGCAGTTTGTCATCGACAAAGTGGCCGAATACATCAACCGCATGCACCTGGCGATTTCCCGTTATGAGATGGAGCGCCTGGCCGAAGAGATCGTCGATGAACTGACCGGTTTCGGCCCGCTGGAAGTGCTGCTGCGCGACCCGTCAGTGACCGAAATCCTGGTCAACGGCCCGCACCGGGTGTTTATCGAACGTGACGGTTTGCTGCATCAAAGCGACCTGCGCTTTATCGATTCGCACCACGTTGAACGCGTGATGCAACGCATCCTCGCACCGCTGGGTCGGCGCCTGGATGAATCGTCGCCGATGGTCGACGCACGCCTGCCGGATGGCAGCCGGGTCAATGCGATCATCCCGCCGATTGCCCTGGACGGGCCGTGCCTGTCGATTCGTAAGTTTCGCAAGGACATGCTCAAAAGCAGCGACCTGGTGGCGATGCAGACCATCGACCAGAACATCTTTGACTTCTTCCAGGAAGCCGTGGGCAAGCGCTGCAATATCCTGATCAGCGGCGGTACCGGCACCGGTAAAACTACGCTGCTCAATATTCTCAGCCAACTGATCAACCCCCATGAACGCCTGGTCACCATCGAAGACGTGGCCGAGCTGCAATTGGGCCACCCCCACGTGGTGCGCCTGGAAACCCGCCCGCCGAATGCCGAGGGCCACGGCGAGGTCAAGGCCAGCGACCTGATTCGCAACGCCCTGCGGATGCGCCCCGACCGCATCATCCTTGGTGAGATCCGTGGCGTGGAAGTGCTTGATGTACTCACCGCCATGAACACCGGCCACGACGGTTCCATGAGTACCGTGCACGCCAACAACGCTGCCGATGCATTGCTGCGCCTGGAAACCCTGGTGGGCTTGACCGGCCGTGTGGTAGCGGAGAAAACCCTGCGACAAATGATCTGCGCGGCGCTCGATGTGGTGATCCAGTTGACCCGTTTGCCGGACGGGCGTCGTTGCGTCAGCGAAGTGGTGGAGGTGGTGGGTATCCGCGAAGACGTGTACGTGACCAATACCCTGTTCCGCCATGACCGGCGCACTGGCTTCGGCTTCTTGCGCGAGGCGGTCAACCCTGCCGGCGATAAACTGCGCCGCGAACCGGCTTAGCCTTGAAAGGGACATGACCATGACCGGGGCCATCCTGCTACTCATCTGTTTGATCCTGATCGGCCTGTCGATCCGCTCCTTTCAGAACGGCCTGCGCCGTGCCCAGACCGAGCGGGTACTGAGCCGGCTCGCCGAGGGCCAGCCGCAGCTCACCGAAGAAGCCAACCAGTGGAGTGGCGTGGAGCGGATGTTTCTGCGCGCAGGCCTGGGCAAACCCACGGACAGCCTGGGCCTGTGGCTGGCGATCTGGGCCCTGGGCGTGGCGTTGGGGCTGCTGGTGGCCGGCTGGCTCGGCCTGCTGGTGATGCTGGTGCTGCCGCCGGTGCTGCTGCGCCTGTACATCGCCTGGCGCTACCAGCGGCGCATCAAGCGCATGATCGAACAGCTGCCGCAATTGCTCGACCACACCGTGCGCAGCCTCAAGGCCGGGCGCACCCTGGCCGACTCGGTGCTGGGCGGTATCGAGATCACCGAGGACCCGCTGCAACAGGCCATGGGCCGTATCCAGCGCAATGTGCAGTTGGGCGTAAGCCTGCCGGAGTCGACCCACGACTTTGCCGAGTTCTACGAGCGTGATGAGTTTCGCCTGTTTGCGCTGGGCTTGAAGATCAACCATCGCTATGGCGGCAATGCCAGCGAACTGTTGGAAAACCTGATCAAGATGATCCGCGAGCGCGAGCAGGCCGCCCGCCAGTTGCGCGCCCTGACCGGCGAAACCCGCGTGACCGCCTACGTGCTCGGCGCCCTGCCCATCTCGATGATCGGCTACTTCCTGGTGGTGAACCCGGCATACCTGATGACCATGTGGAACGACGGCACCGGGCGTACGCTGTTGTTCGTGGCACTCGGCATGCAACTGCTGGGCTGCTTCACCTTGTGGCGCATGCTGCGGAGTGTATGAGATGGCTATCCCACTGCTGATCAGCGCCGTAATGCTCCTGGCCGCCCTGGCGCTGGTGCTGGCCAACCTGCTCAAACACCGGCGCGGCCAGCGCCTTGTCGCCCAGCGCTTGCAGGGCCAGATGGGCCGTGAACGCACGCTCAATACGTTGATGCGCCAATTGGGCAACAGCCCTATCGCGCAACGCTCGGTCAGTCTGGACAACGAAACCCAACTGCTGCTCAGCCGCGTCGGTTGGCGCCAGGCCAGCCAACGTTCCATGTTCGCCGCCCTGCAGGTCGGCACGCCGCTAGTGGCGCTGGGCGTGGTGCTGGTGGGCCAGGAGCTGCTGTTTCCCCACACGGCCTCGCCGTGGCTGGCGCCCGCAATCGGTATGGGCATCGGTTACCTGTTGCCCAAACGCATCCTGGCCTGGGCCGCCAAGGCGCGTCAGCAGCGCATTTCCCGTGAGGTCTCGACCTTCATTCCGCTGCTGCGCATCCTGTTCGAGTCCGGCATGGCGGTTGAACAAGCGCTGCGCGTGCTGAGCATTGAAGCGCAGCGCCTGCTGCCGGACCTGACTTATGAACTGCGCCTGATCCTGACGCGTGTCGACTCCGGCCTGGAGCTGAGCGAAGAGCTGGGCAAGACCGCGCGGATGCTGGCCGTAGATGAATTCACCGACACCTGCACCATCCTCCAGCAACTGGTGCAGCAAGGCGGCGGTGCAATGAAATCTCTGCTGGCGCTCAAGCAATTGCTCGACGACCGCCGCCTTACGCGCATTCAGGAATTCGTGTCGAAGATGTCGGCAAAGATGTCGGTGGTGATGATGGTGTTCCTGTTTCCCGCCCTGCTGATCGTGCTCGGGGGGCCGGCGTTCATCGGCATCTCCCGGGCCTTGAGTAACTTATGAGGACCACCCGATGAAAGCCTTGATAGCCGGTTTGAGCCTGTTGCTGCTCGGGGGTTGTGCCACCAACGGCCAAACGCCGTGGGCGGCCCTGACAGCGGGCGGCAGTTGCCCCAAACCAGGGTCGGACCAGGAACTGGCGCTGAACCTGGCCGATGAAATGGCCGGCGACGGCAAGCTGCACGCCAGCCTGGCGAACCTGCAGAGCCTGCCGGCCAACCTGCCCCAGGTGCGCCTGCGCCAGGCCAAGGCGTATCGCCTGCTCGGGCGCAGCGAGGCGCAGGGGCTTTATCAAAGCCTGATCGGCACCTGCATGGCGGCTGAAGGCGAACACGGCCTGGGCCAGTTGGCCTCGGCCAAGGGCGACAACGGCCAAGCCATGGCGCACTTGCAACGCGCGGCCCGGTTGGCGCCGACGGATGAAAAAATCCGCAATGACCTGGGCGTGGTGTACCTCAACCAACTGCGCCTGGAAGACGCACGCTTCGAGTTCATGACTGCCATGGAGCTCAAGCAGAGCGACCCGCTGGCGGCGATCAATCTGGTGACCCTGATGATCTATCAGGACAACTGGAAGCAGGCCGCGCAGGTGGCCAGCCAAATGAACCTGAGCCCTGAACAAGTTACCGACGCCCAGGCCCGCGCCGAGAAACTCAAAGGCGCCAGCGTTCCCGTCGCCAAGGTCAAAGACCAGGTGGCTACCATGAGTGATGCCGCAAGCACCCCGAGGAATTGATCATGAAAATGCTATATCTCACCAGCCTCGCCGTGCTGGCACTGCCCCTCAGTGTCATGGCCATTGAGCCCGGCCCGTCATCGCCGCAGCAGGCGGTGACCGAAAGCTGGCTGACCTTGCAGTCCAGCGGGAAAGCGGCCTCAAGCACCCAGCAAAAAGCCTCAGCCGCCGAGCGTGACCTGGCGGCGCAACGCTTGCTGGAAAGCTACAAGCACCCGATTCCGGAGTACTTCGATCAGAAGGCGGGCGGGACAGCCCAGGGCGGTAGTTGATAGCAGGACGCGGAGCGTCCTGGGCGGCATTCCCACGCAGAGCGTGGGAACGATCATTCAGACACAAGCGGGCTTTCTGTGGCGAGCAAGCTTGCTTGCGCTGGGGTGCGAAGCGCCCCCAAAAAAGCCGGAGACTGCTGCGCAGTCAACGGGAGCAAGCTCCCTCGCCACAGCAAGCCCGCTCCCACTCAGTGGGCGGTGACTCGCTGGCGCATCGCCGAGTTGTTAGGCGACAACGCCAGCGCCAACTGCGTGCGGTTATGCATGTGCGTCAGGCGCAGCACCTGGGACACATACAGCTTCACGGTGTTCTCGGTAATGCCCAGCTCACAGGCAATCTGATAATTGGTCTGCCCCTTGCCCACCAGCCGCGCAACATCCAGCTGACGTGGCGACAGTTGGTTGAAGATCGCCGGAATCTCCACCGGCCCGGCCTCCTCGGCCGACGCCTCGTCATTCTCATGCCCTGGCGGGCTGCGGCGTGCTTTGTCGAGGTCCTGGTACAGGTCGTTGATGGACTCGGAAAGAAATTGCAGCTTCTGGTTCAAGTGCCCCAGTTGCAGCTCTTTCTTGCGCTCCTCCAACGCCGCTTCCTGGCGCTGCAAGCCTTCGAGCAGCTCATCGAGGTTGATTGGCTTCTGGTAGTAATCCGCGATCCCCGCACGCAGCGCCTTGATCACATCCTGCTTGTCCGCACGGCCGGTCAACATGATCGCCTCAAAGGCGCGCTGCTTGCCCGCAACCTTCTGCAGGGCCTGGACCAACTCGATGCCGTCCATGTCCGGCATATGCAGATCGCACAGCACCAGGCCAATCTCGGCGTCTTCGGTAAAACGCTTCAAGGCCTGCTGGCTGGATTCACACGGGACGCAGCGGAAACCGCTGCTTTCAAGAAATTCACAGAGCTCTTCCACGATCAGCGGCTGATCGTCGACCACGAGCACTTTTACTGCAGAGGTAAGCTTGTTCACGCGCTACTCCATGCATTGCAAGCCAAAAGTTTGACTAATCCTTCACCACGAATATTCCCGTACATCTACGTATTAAACGTAGACGTACTTTCCGACTATGTACATAGCGTTAATACCCTCAGACGATTAATGGATCCAAAACCAGGTGGCGGCGAACCCCACCAGTAAAAACGGCGCAAACGGCAGTTTTCTTGACGGGTCCGGCGCCAGATAACCCAGATGCTTTTTAACCCCTTGACTCATAAGCGGCCAAAGCTTTGGCGCTGCCAATAGCCACAGCAAATTGGCGATCGCGGCCCCCACAAATGAACCCAGCAAATAGTCGGCATTGGAGGCCAGCGCCAAGGCCGCGAGCAGCTTTACATCCCCCGCTCCAAGGCGGCCCAGGGCGTAACCGGGCAAGGTCAGCAGCAGCGCCAGGAAAAACGCCCACAGCCCCTGCCCGACGGAGGCGCCGAGCCAGGTGTTGCCCGTCCACACGAGGTAGATCAACGCCAACAACGCCGCGCCCAGCGTCAGGCGATTGGCAAGCAAGCGCTGGCGAACGTCCTGCACGGCACACAGCCCCAACCACAACAGCACCACTGCACTATGGATCACGTAAAAAACATCCCTTTTTGCCGATTGATTCTATGCTGATATCAAGTAGTAGCCGTCAGGGTAGACGCGGTGATGAAAACAAGCCTCCCGGAAAAGCAAAAAGGCGCGGCAGCCATCGAGTTCATTGCCGTGTTCGTGATTTTTTTTGCCGTGTTCTACGGCACGGTCAGCTATAGCCTGCCGCTGCTGCTGTTGCAGTCGTTCAACCAGGCCACCGCCGAAGCCGTGCGCCAGAGCGTAGGGCTGGACCCGAATATGCAAGGCTACCCCGCCGCCGTACAGGCCACTGCCAAAACGGCGGTCGCCAACCGTTTGGGGTGGATTCCCAACGCCTACAAATTCGACGCTTCCACCCAAGTCACCACCACCTTCACCAGCGGGCTGTTGAAGGTGCAGATCAACTACCCGTCGGCCAACCTCCAGGCGGTGCTGCCCTTTATTGTCCTGCCGGGCATCGGCACCGTGCCGCAGTTACCGGCAACTCTGCAGGCCCAGTCGAGCCTGCAGTTTTGACTTCGGGGGACAGACTTTTCGGGCGCTTGCTCGGTCGCAATGGCGCGCTGGAAATCGACACGCCCGCGCCGCCGTCTGCCGGGTTGCATGCGCAACTGGATAGCCAAGGCCGCGTGCTCGACCTCAGCGGCACGTTGCGCCCACAGTTGCCGCCACTGGTTAACTCGCCGCGCTTGCAAGAACTGCTGAGTGCCCATAGCGCCGTAACGGTTGAAGGCGTGCCCGCCGACTGGCAGCGCCACAGCCTCGACCTGGATTTTCACGGGATCGCCGGGCAAACCCTGCACACCCGCGGCACGCTTGAACCCCACGACAATGGCTGGCTGCTGCATGCCGTAGACATTGGTGATTTGCTCGGCGGCCGGCAATTGGCCGAGCAGCGCGAACAGAACCACCAATTGAGCAGCCGCGTCAGTGAGCAACTGCGCGTGTGCAGCCTCAGCCGCCTGCCCGAGGTGTTCAACGAACAGTTAAGCAGCGTGGCGCAGCGCTGGCGTATCCCCTGCGTGGCCCTGGCGCTGCTCGATCAGGAAGACCAGGGTTGGAGGGTCTACAGCCAGTACGCCAACCATGATGCACCGTTGTTCTGGCACACTGGGCAACGCCTCGGGACCTGCCTGGACAGCCTCAACGGCACCACGCCGCTGAGCCTGAAAGCGCCTTATGGGCGCGGCGAGCACCCGCGTTTGCACAGTATTTTCGGCAATGCCGATGGGTTCCTTGTGCCCTATCGCGATGGCCAAGGCATCGCCGCATGGCTGCTGTGCGGCGCGTACAGTGGCCAACTGCACAGCAACGACCGCGACTGGCTGAATCTCACCGCCGCCCTCGCCGCCCCACTGCTCAGCCGCCTGCGCGAACACCGTCACCATCAACAACTCGAGCGCCAGGAAGCGTTGCAAGGCCTGCTGGGCACGGGCTGGTTTGAGTTATTGCCCGCCAGCGGCGAAATCCAGCTCGCCCCCCAATTGATGCGCAACCTCGACCCGGAAGACGGCCCGACCCGGCAACCCCTCGAAGCGTGGCTGAACCACATTCACCCCGCCGACCGCCAGGAACTGCACAGCCGTCTACGCGACCTGCAAACCCTCGGCAAACCCTTGCTCGCCAGCGCGCGCCTCAACCGTGGCGACAGCGTCGCGCCGACCTGGTATCGCGTGCAGGGCCAGGTGCTGGGCGCCGGTGAACAGCGGCGCTGGGTCGGTTTTATGCTCGACATCAGCGACATCCAGAACCAGCAGTTGCAAGCCGATGCCGCCCGCGCCCGCCTGGATAACCTGATTGCCAGCTCACCGGCGGTGATCTATGTGCAGCGCTATGTGAATGGCGCGCTGCAGCCGGTGTTTTTCAGTCACAGTCTGCTGCCCTTGCTCGGTCGCACCCTGGCCGAATGCACCCATGACAACCTGGTGCAATGGGTACACCCGGACGACCGCGACCTGTACTTCCAGCGCACCCGCCAATTGCTGCGTGAAGGCAGCGTGCGCAGCCGTTACCGCGTGCAAGACACACACGGGGATTACCACTGGCTGCTCGACGAAGCCAAGCTGCTGCGCGACGACTTGGGCGTGCCGGTCGAAGCGGTCGGCCTGTGGCTGGATGTGACCGAGGCAACCTTGGCCGCCCAGCAGGTCAAGGACAGTGAGGAGCGCTATCGCATCCTTGTGGAAGACTCCCCGGCAATGATCTGCCGCTACCGCCCAGACCTGACCCTGACCTTCGGCAACACGCCGCTGGCCAATTACCTGGAGTGCCTACCTGCGCAGTTGCGCGGGGTCAACCTGGGTGAATGGCTGTCGACCGAACAGCGCGAAGCGTTTGTGCAGCGCATACAGCAGTTGACGCCGGAGTTCCCGGTGAGCACAGCCGAAATCAGCCTGCAATTGCCCGGCCGCGAACATGCCTGGTGGGTGTGGTCGGACCGAGGCGTCTTTGATGAGCACGGCACCCTTGTGGAAGTGCAGGCCGTGGGCCGCGATAACACCGAAGTGCGGCGCTCCCAGCAGCAACTGACGCAAAGCGCGAAAATGGCCACCCTCGGTGAAATGGCCACGGGCCTGGCCCATGAGATCAACCAGCCGCTGAACGTGATGCGCATGGCCATCGTCAATGTGCTCAAGCGCCTGAGCAATGGCGACGTGCAGATCGACTACCTGACCGAAAAACTCCAGCGCATCGACGCCCAGGTACAGCGTGCGGCGCGGGTGGTCGACCATATGCGTGTGTTCGGCCGCCGCTCGGAGGTCGAGCAGCAACCTTTTGACCCGGCGCAGGCGTTGGAGGGCACCTTGTCGTTGCTCAGTGAAGGCCTGCGTGGCAAAGGTGTTGAAGTGCGCCTGACCCAGGCGGATATCCCGGTGCAGGTCAAAGGCTACGTCGACCAGCTTGAGCAAGTGCTGATCAACCTGATGGTCAACGCCCGCGATGCGCTGTTGAGCCAGCGCGAAAAGAACCCCGAGCTGCGCCCGTGGATTGCCCTGCACACCGAACACGACAGCCGCCACGTGCGCATCTGGGTCGAAGACAACGGCGGCGGCATCGACCCGCGCTTGCTGGAACGCATCTTCGAGCCGTTTTTTACCACCAAGCCGATTGGCGTGGGCACCGGGTTGGGCCTGTCGGTGAGTTACGGCATCGTCGAGAACATGGGCGGGCGCCTGAGCGTCAGCAACGGCGAACACGGCGCACGGTTCTGCGTGGAACTGCCCAGGGCCATCGACGTTTAAATCACCAGGTAAGCCTCGCCGGTCTGGCCACAGGTGAGGTTGGCGCCGACGTTCACATTCACCAGGCTGATGCCGAGCATACTCAGCAGGTTGTTAAGGATCGGGTTGAGCAGCGGGCCGAGCAAGCCATCCACCACCGGCGTGACAATCGCGCTGACGGCACTGAGCAGCGCTGTGACCGTAGGCGCGAGAATGCCCAACGGGCTTCCTCCGGACGGTTGGTAAGCCGTGATGCCCACGCCATTGAGCGTGGTTGAAAGGCTGCTCACCACATTGGTGGCGGGTGCCGCAGCCTGATAGGTCGGCGCAAGGCCCACGTTCGGCGGCGTGGCAAACGGCGTGGTACTGGAGAACACCAGGGTTTGATTGCTCTGCGCAATCGGACTGACCACCTTGATCGCGATGCCACCACCGGCAAACGGCACGCGCGGGTCACAGCTGCCGATGCCGAGTATCTTGTGGCAGGTCTTGGTACCAATATCGATCAGGGGTAACGGCGCTACCGTCATCGGCAAGGTGGTGGAAAACGCATTGGTAATACTGCCCACATTCAACGACGCCAGCGAGGTGGTGGTGTACGCCGTCAGGCTCTTGGTGCCCGCGTTGCCGGTGGGGCAGCTGTAGGCGGTGACGTAACTGCTCGCGGCCCCGGCATCCAGTACGATGTTAATCGGCAGGTTGCCGGGTAGCACCAGCAAATCCGCCTGCTGGCAACCAGCGCCCAGCAAGCACAAGGCCGAGTTGATCGTGCTCACCAGGTTCAGGTTCAGCAGGCTGCCGAGCACCGGCGTCAGTGGACCCAACAAGTCGTTTACCGCCGTGTTCAGCCCCGACAACGCACTTAATACCGGCAAGCTCACGGTCACTTCAGTGCGCACCTGGGCGGTACGTACGTAAATTTTATTTGGCCCTGTAGGGTTGGCCGCCGCCAGCACCGGGTTGCCGATCGCTGACAACTGTGGCGGTTCGATCACTTTGACCTGAGTGGTGATGTTGGCCAACCCCAGCACACTCACGGGCAAGGTCGCCGCCGCCGCGCTTTTGCTGTTGGACAGTTGCACCACGCCCTGGATCAGTTGGAACACCTGCAAGTTGGCATTCAGCGCCGCAGCGGTGGTGCCGGTCTGCAATTGCAAAATCTGCCCGACGGTCAACGGTGCCTGGTTGATCGCGGCGACTTGCAAGCTGCCCAGGGCGGTGATCACGTCCGCCGTTGCGCCGTTGGCGGTCAGTACGGTGACCGCGGCCTGGATCAATTGCGCGGCGGTGACGTTGGTGTTGAGCAGCTGGGTGTAGTTACCGGCGGCCACGTTGAGGTTGACCGCCAGTTGGTTGAGGTAACTGAGCAGGTTGATATTGGTATTGAGCAAACCATTCCACCCGGCGACCGTCAGGTTGACGTTACCGCCGAGCAAGCCACTGAACAGCGGGTTCAACAGGCTCGCACTTGCGGTGTTGACGCTGGCCAGGGTGCTGTTGATGGTCAGTTGGGCCGAAGGTGGCGTGGGCACCGCCGCTACGGCGGTCGCGGTCAATACGGTATTGATGCTCACCGGATTGCCGGAGAACAACGCCCAAACCCCGGCGGCCACGCTGGTGGTCACGGTTTTGCTCACCACCACTTGAATCGCCGATGACACTGCAGGGTTGGCACTGAACATGCGTCGGCCCGACGCGCCGGTGGTCACGGTGCCGCATTGGGTCACCAGGGTATTGCCGCTGCCCACCACAAAATGATTGCGCGCCACACTCTGCCCGGCAAACGCTGCCGCGCTCAACCCGCTCAGGCACGTGCCGCTGCGGCTCACCGCTTCCAGCGCCGCCGTATCTGCCACGCCTTGCAGCTTGCGCTTCTCCAGGTACAGGCGGCCGCTGTCGATCATCAACAATGTAAAGGCCAGCGCCACCGCCAACACGCCGGCGGCCATCAGGCCGATTGCGCCACCTTGCCTGGAACCAAGTCGGGGAGACATCGAGCACTCCTGTGCCGGCGAGTTGCCGAGCGCTTACTCTCCTGGGATGCAATTGAGTGTAGACAAGGGCTGGAGGTGGTGAAGATCAAAAATGTGGGGCTTGCCCGCGATGGCCATCGATATCTATACAACCGGTTAGTGGCAAGTGGACTGTTGTGGCGAGCAGGCTTGTCCTGCGTTGGGTCGCGAAGCGGCCCCAGTATAGGCACTGCAGTTTTCCCGAAAGAACTCAGCGTCCGGGTTTGGGGCTGCTTCGCGACCCAACGCAGGACAAGCCTGCTCGCCACAGGAGAAATTGGCTGCCTTCAAACGTTGTGTAGATACCTGTGCCACGATGGCGGTGGATCAGTCAGTGCATCGGTGACTGACAGACCGCTATCGCGGGCAAGCCCGCTCCCACAGGGTTTGGCGGTGGTCTTTAGTGCGGAGGGTAGTTGGAGAGGATCCTGGTCACCGTGCTGCGAATGGCATCACTGCGATCCTGCGGGTTCGGCGTGCTGGCCATCATCTGCTCGTCGCTGCCACGCCATACCAGTTTGCCGTCCTTGCCGTCGAGCAGGTCGATCTGGATGGTCGCCACTTTGTAGGTGATGTTGCGCGTTTCGTTGTACATCGGCCCGCCCCAGTAGCCATTCCACGGGCCGCCCCAGGCGCCGCCGTAGTTGGTGGTGACTTGTTGCTGGCGCTCTTCGACGATCAGGTAGGCCTGTACATTCAGGTCGGCCCTGGTGCCTGCAGCGGCGGGGCGCAGGCCGCGCTGGTCGAGTTGCTCGCCCACGGCCTGGCGAATGCGTTGCTCGGTGAGGTCGCTCTTGATCCGTGGATCATCCGGGCGGTATTGCAGGGCCGGGTCTTTCCAGGCCCAGTTGCGGTACGCGCCAAAATCGCGGCTGGCATCAAAGTCATGGTTGACCTGGCTGGTCTGGCAGCCACTCAACAAGACCACTACAGCGAGTGCAGCAAGGCGACGAAGCATGAGGGTTCTCCAAAAAATGGAATAAGCCTGAGATGAGAATAGCTGCTAACTGGGTGGATAAGCGCTCATTGCCTTCTGCATCGCTTCGCGCAACGCATCAGCGCGTTCGCTCAGGCTACCCTGGCTGGTGGTTTCGGCGCTGGTGCTCCATACCGGCTGGCGCGTGCGGGCATCGAACAGGCTCACGCGGGCCACCGCAACTGTCACTTCATAGGTGCGTACCACCGGCACCGTGTTGTACATGCCGTAGCCATTGCCATAGCGGTTATAGCCACCGTAGCCGTAGCCATAGTCGTCCTGCACCTGGCGCAGGCGTTTTTCCAGACGCACGTCAGCAGTTACCAGCAGGTCGGGGGCGCGGCTGTCATGCAAAGGGCGCAAGCCGCGCTGATCTAGAGCGCCGCTGACCGCTTCGGCTATTTGCGCCGAATCCGCCCAGGCCGTCCCCGCGGGCAACTGGCCGTTAAGCCAGCCCCAACTGCGGTAGGCGCCATAGTCGCGCATCGGCGCCGGGTAGGCGCTGGCATCAAAGGTATTCGCTGCCTGGGCCGGAGCCGGCGGCATCGGGGCCGAGGCGGCCACGTAGGGGTTGGGCGTGGAACAGGCACCCAAGCCGAGGGATAACAGGATCAAACAGAGACGACGCATTTCGACCTCCGCAGACTGGGCCGCTTAAACCGGACGGCAGATCCAGTGCAAATAACGCCCAAGTCCGGCAAAGCTTGGGTGACGACGGTGAGCGAGTTCCATCTCCAACAAGTCCTGCAGATTGGCGCGAGCCTGGAACTCCATCGGCATATAGTCGTGGAACACCCGCACGCCGCTTTGGCTTTCGACCTGCCAAAGTCCTTCGAGTTGCGCCGCCAGTTCCCGTGGGTCGAGCGGTTGTTGCGGGGTAAGGCTTTGCTTCTCGCCGGCCATGTCGTTCTTGCGCATTTTGCGGAAGTGGCCTTTGAGCAGGTTGCGGTAAATCAGCGCATCACGGTTGTAGAACGCCAGCGACAACCAGCCGCCGGCCACCGTGAGCTGGTGCAGCACCGGCAGGATCGCGTGAGGTTCGGCCAGCCATTCGAGCACGGCGTGGCACAGGACCAGGTCGTAGGGCTCGGTGAGTTGGCCGAGCAATTGCTGCCAGGGCGCATGGATAAAAGTCGCGGTCTGCCCGGCGTCGGCAAACCGCTGACGGGCGCCTTCAAGCATCGGCTCGGCGGGCTCGGCCAGGGTCACTTGATGGCCGCGCTCAGCCAGCCACAGCGACATATGCCCCAGGCCCGCGCCGATATCGAGTACGCGCAAAGGGCGCTCGGGCAAGGCTTCAGTCAGGTCGGCCTGCAACACTGCCAGGCGAATCGCGCCTTTGGCGCCACCGTAGATCTTCTCGGCAAAGCGCGTGGCCAACTGGTCGAAGTGACGGTCACTCATGGGCAAACCGCCGTTCGCTGTCGGCCAGTTTGGCGCGTACCACTTCGTTCATGTCCAGGCCCAGCTCACTGCACAGCAACAGCAGGTACAGCACGATATCGCCGACTTCCTGCCCGGCGTGGGTGAGTTTGTCCGCCGGCAGTTGGCGCGACTGGTCTTCGGTCAGCCACTGGAATATTTCCACCAGCTCGGACATTTCCACACTGGCGGCCATGGCCAGGTTTTTAGGGCTGTGGAAGCGCTTCCAGTCGTTGGTATCGCGAATACGGTGCAAGCGTTCGGTGAGGTGTTCGAGGTTCATGCGGGGGCTCCTGAAGGTGTATAGCTTCGGGCGGATGCCGAGCGAAGGCAAGTGAATCCCTGTAACGCGTAAACCTCTATGCTAAAAGGGAACTCGCTTGGTGTAATAACGACCAAAGGCTCAGCGACGCCCACCTCTTCATCAGGACACACACATGCAGGTAGAAAGCTTTTTCGAATGGTTGGGCCAGGCACTGGGTTCCGTCATCCGCTTTATCGTCGACGGGCTCAGCGGGCTGTTCGGCGCCTTGACCCACGCGGGCGGCAACTTTATTGAAGGCCTGTCGCGCACATTGGGCATGGACACCTCGATCATCAGCATCGCCGCCCTCATCATCGGGTTGATGTTGCTGTACTCGGCGGTGCGTGCGTTTATGCGCGCCTCGATCATTATGGGAATTATCTGGTTGATGCTGGGTTTGTGGTTGCTCAGCTGGGTTGTGCATTAATACTTGAAAACACTCACCCTGCTGACCGATTGGCGCGACCGCCGCCCCCATCGCCGCGTCTGGGCATTGGCTGCGCCGATGATCTTGTCGAACATCTCGGTGCCGCTGGTGGCCCTGGTGGACAGCATGGTCATCGGCCACCTGCCCCATGCCCATCAACTCGGTGCTGTGGCCGTGGGCGCCAGCCTGTACACCTTCCTGGCCTGGGCCATGGGCTTTCTGCGCATGGGCTCCACCGGGTTTGCCGCACAAGCCGCCGGGCGCGGGGATGGCGCGGCGCTCAGGCAAATCCTGCTGCAAGGTTTGTTGCTGGCGCTGGGGCTGGCCATGCTGCTGGGCACGGTGGGCATTCCGCTGAGCCATCTGGCCCTGGAGTGGATGCAGCCCTCGCCCGAGCTGAACCAACTGACCCGCGATTTTTTCCACACCCGCTTGTTCGGCCTGCCCGCCGCGCTGGCCAGCTATGCCTTGGTCGGCTGGTTCCTCGGCACGCAAAATGCCCGCGCACCACTGGCTATCCTGCTGACCACCAACCTGGTCAACATCGCCTTGAACCTGTGGTTTGTACTCGGTCTGGATTGGGGTGTGGTCGGCTCAGCACGCGCCTCCGTTATCGCCGAATGGACCGGCGCCCTGCTCGGCCTGGCCCTCACGCAAAAAGCCCTGCGCGCGTATCCCGGGCATATCGCCTGGGCCGCTTTGCAGCGGTGGCAAAGCTGGCGGCCGCTGTTGGCGGTGAACCGCGATATTTTTATCCGCAGCCTGGCGCTGCAGTCGGTGTTTTTCATGATCACGGTGCAAGGCGCACGCCTGGGCGATGCCACCGTGGCGGCCAATGCGCTGCTGCTCAATGGTCTGCTGTTGACGGCCCACGCCCTCGACGGTCTGGCCCACGCAGTCGAAGCGCTGTGCGGCCACGCCATCGGCGCCCATGATCGCCAGGCATTGCGCCGCTCGCTGGTGGTCGCTTGTGGCTGGTCATTGATCGCCAGCCTAGGGTTCGCCCTGCTGTTCACCTTCGCCGGGCACTTGTTTATCGCCATGCAAACCGATATCCCCAGCGTGCGCGAAACCGCCGATATCTACCTGCCTTACCTGGCCGTACTGCCGTTGATTGCGGTGTGGAGCTATTTACTGGACGGCCTGTTTATCGGTGCAACCCGCGCGCGGGAAATGCGTAACGGCATGCTGTTGACGGTGGTGATTGTGCTGCCATTCGCATGGGCCTTGCAGGGCTTGGGCAATCATGGGCTGTGGGTCACCTTCCTGCTGTTCATGGCCCTGCGCAGCCTGACACTGTGGGCAATTGCCTGGCGTTTGAACAAACAGGACCGCTGGCTCAGCGCCCGTTAGTAAAGAATGGCCGGTTTGCAGCGTAAGAAAAACTCACAACTGCGCGTGGAGCCTTTGCAAGGGCTACAACCACAGAGGATCCGCCTGGCCCACTCTCGCGAGCCAGAAGGAAACAGGAGCCTGCGTGAACACAGTACTTCCCCGCATTCCCCTCGGCGCATCCGACGCTCCGACATTGGCACCCCAGCCTGAAACGCCCAGCCCGTCGGCACCCACGCCTGACATTGGGCAACAGACACATACGTTGTTCAACGAAGCCAATGTACTGATCAAACGCGAAGTGGAAACCTGGCAAGACAGTGCCGGCAACTATCACTCAGCCAGCATGACTCACATCGTCACCGGCGATCAGGCAGACAATATAAAGATCACAGCCCATGACAGCAGGACATTGACGGCCATCATCAATGGGAAAACCTACCCCTTCCCAATGCCCGAAAGCACAGACCTGCACATGATAAATATTGAGACCCAGGGCGGAAATGACTCGGTGGTCATTGGCCCTGGCGTTAAGGCACCTGTTCGGATCATCACGGGCGACGGCAATGACCGGGTCAAGACCGGCGCCGGCTATGCACGGGTCAATGGCGGCAGCGGCAACGACTCCATTCACCTGGGTAGCGGTGGCGGAATCGCCTTGGGTGGTGACGGCGATGATCGGATGCGCGCAGGCACGGGCA
Organism: Pseudomonas sp. PA-6-3C; assembly: GCF_021605825.1. NCBI lineage: Bacteria > Pseudomonadati > Pseudomonadota > Gammaproteobacteria > Pseudomonadales > Pseudomonadaceae > Pseudomonas > Pseudomonas sp. PA-6-3C. The sequence continues at coordinate 83,926 of NZ_WKDV01000021.1, read as the reverse complement.
GTGCCGTGCTGAGCGGTGGCAAAGGCAATGACGTGCTGCATGCAGGCAAGGGCGCCAATCACCGACTGGTGTATTTGAACGGCGACCAAGGCAATGACCAGCTGTATGCAGGCGCAGGCATCAACGTTTTAAATGGAGGCCGCGGTGACGATAAACTGGTGGGCGCCCGCAAGACCACGTTTTACGCAGGCGCAGGCCATGACGTGATTCACTCCACGAGTAAAAAAGATCGCATTTACGCCAAAGCGTCCGACAAGATTCATCACAATGGGCCTTCAAACGTCACGTTTATGGAGGTCAAGGACGTCGGGAGAAAAGGGCTGAAGATAGAAGGCAAACCCGAGTTCATCGACGCCGTGCAAGACGTTCTCGACCAGCTTCGAGGTTCGCCTGTCGGCCAGCGGATGCTTGAGCAAATGGACGACTTCGTGGACGACATAAGGTCTCCCGTCACCCTGCGAGAGTCTGCCGACATGAACGCCAGTTACTACTACTTCCGCAACGCCTACAGCGACGCGCTTTCCGCTTGGCAATCTTCGCAGTTTCAAAGCGAATCAGAATTGGGCTACATCAAAAATGAGGTGCCCGGTGCAGTCGCCACTCACGCCGAAATAGAGCTTCAAACCTTCCACTTCGGCCAACAGCTGTCGACCACACCGATGCTTGCACTCCAGCACGAGTTGGCCCATGCCTTCAATGGCGCCACTGGCACCTACCAACCCGGAAACCAACAGGCTTTTGGCCTCGATGGAAGCCCCATTGAGCGCTACGGTCAGCCGGTTTTCGTTAATAACGTCGAGTACCAAGCACTCGGCCTCGCCATTGAGGACGGGGAGCTGTTCGATCACGACAACAACCCGCTCACCCGGCCAACCACCCTCAATCCATCGCCCTTCACCGAGAATGCGCTACGCCAGGAAATGGGCGTGCCCTTGCGTGATCGCTACCTATGGGATGAGGCGCCGCACGCAGTTTAATCAATAGACGGGAGCCAACCTGTCAGTTCTCACAGGTTACAAACCCGACTTTCCGGCGTTGAATGGAGATCGCCGCTGAAGAGCCTTCAGCTTAAGGCTGCGATCTTATTGCACTCAAGGAAGAACCCACATGAGTAACAACACCTACTTGCTTATCGGCGCGTTGATAGTGGTCGCATTGATCGCCGCCGCTGCTATTCGCTCGTCCAAGAAGAAACCAGCCAAGCCCCCTGCCGAAGCCGTCGCCGAGCCGTCCGTTCAGGTTCCCCCCGTCACTCCGGACACGGGCGAATGGACACTCAAACTGGACGACGCTCCGTCAACACTCCCAGCGCAGCCCGCCATCCAGAAAGGCGTGGAGGTTTGGAATCAAACGGATTTCCACTTCTTCGTGACACAACAAGGCATAAGAGCGACGCTGCCACCCCAGGGTCGAACACTGATGGACAATAGCGCTAGTCTGACAGTCAGCCCTTCAGCGCAAAACACGCTGCAGTCTGTAGCGCTGGAGGAAACCAGCCCCGAGAGCTCAGCGCAGTACACCCTGATAATCCGGTAAAGCCAGCCTCACTGGCCTGGAGTGGAGCGAATAAACGCCGTGACCCGATCCAGCACCGGCGCCAGCCAGCGCAATGGCTTGGCAATGGACGCCACTAATGTCGCGTGGCTGGTTCTGGTGAAATAAAACGCCTCGACTGGCACACCCGCTTCACGCAGCTTGTTAGCCAACCCGCCCGTATTGCGCGTGGGGTTGACCAGCGTGTCGCTCACCGAGGCGATCAACAGGCTTGGTGGAGCGTCGTAACTGACGTGGTTGATGGGCTGGGAATCGGGCGGCGAGTCCGGGAAGAAAAACACGGGGCGCACATCGCGGTTTTCAATCGGCAGGAAGTCATAAGGCCCGGCCAGGCCGATCCAGCCCTTGAGCATCGAGGGTGACAGGTTCACTTCTTTGAGCCAACGCGCATCCAGCGCCAGCATCGAGGCGTTGTACGCGCCGGAGCTATGGCCCATCAGGTAGAGCTGCTTGGGGTCGGCGCCATATTCGGCGATGTGCTGATGAGTCCAGGCCACCGCTTGGGCGCCGTCCTGGAGAAAAGCGGGGTAACGCACTTGCGGATAGAGCCGGTAGTCCGCGACGACCACCACAATGCCGCGTGAAGCCAGGGCTTCGCCAACGAAACCGTAATCATCCTTGGAGCCGCTGTTCCAGCTGCCGCCGTAGAAAAACACCACGACCGGGGCGTTGGGCAAGGCGGTGACAGGGCGATAGACATCGAGCCTCTGGCGCGGGTCAGGGCCGTAGGCAATCGATGAGGTTTTGGTGAACGTGCTGGAAGGGGTCAGTGCGTTGAGCACTTTGATCGGCGAGCAGGCCGAGAGGAATGCGGCGACTGCCAGGGTTAACGCTTGCAGCCATTTGCTCGACATCGTTCAGACCTCACACAGAAGGTACGACCAAACGAAAATCCAAATGTGGGAGCTGGCTTGCCTGCGATGGCGGTGTGTCAGCCCTGAATGTGCGGACTGATACACCGCCATCGCGGGCAAGCCCGCTCCCACACTGAATCTCTGTCACTTTGAGATCCTTGTCAGCCTGGGAGCAGTGTACTTACGAGGACAGGTAGGACGAACGCGTCAGCCCCAGACGCAACGCATCCAGGAACTGCGTACGCTCGCTGGCACTGATCTTCGCGCTGGCGCACTTGTCACGGTAGTGCGTCATCAACTCCTCCGGCGACAAGTGCACGTAGCGCAGCATGTCTTCGATGGTGTCGTGAGTCTCGATCCCGGCGCTGTACACCGAACCGTCTTCACGCTGGTAGATGTTCACCGAATCGGTGTCACCGAACAGGTTGTGCATGTCACCGAGAATTTCCTGGTAAGCGCCGACCAGGAAGATGCCCAGCAAGTAATCTTCGCCTTCGTTCAAGCCATGCACCGGCAGGCTGGTCTCGATGCTCTGCTCGTCGACGTATTGCTTGATCTTGCCGTCGGAGTCGCAGGTCAGGTCTTGCAGCACGGCGCGGCGCAGCGGCTCTTCGTCGAGACGGTGCAGCGGCAGAATCGGCAGCACCTGGCCGATCGCCCAGGTATCCGGCAAGCTTTGGAATACCGAGAAGTTGCAGATGTACTTGTCGGCCAGCTTGTCGTTGAGCTCGTCCAGCACTTGGCGGTGCGAGCGCTGGCGGGCTTTGAGCGAGTTATGCAGGCGACGGCACACGGCGAAGTAACACTGTTCGGCCAGGGCTTTTTCGGCCAGCGTCAGCTTGCCGTCGGCGTACTGGGTAGCCACGTCGCTCATGTAGTGAGTGGCGCGCCAATACGTCTCGGTGACCATTTCGATGTCGGTCGGGCCCAGCAGGTCCACCAGCCACTGCACGGTTTCCGGCAGGCTTTCCTTGTTCTCGATCTGCGGCACGTCGTCGTTGTGTTTTTCAACGTCGGTGACCTGTACCACCAGCATGGCGTGGTGGGCGGTCAGGGAGCGGCCGCTTTCGGAGAAGATGTGCGGGTGCGGCAGGCTCTGCGCGTCGCAGAATTCCTTGAGCATGCCCACCACTACACCGGCGTAATCGTCCATGTCGTAGTTGATCGAGCTGGCATTACGCGAGTGCGTGCCGTCGTAGTCCACGCCCAGGCCACCGCCCACGTCGATGTGGTCGACCGGCAGGCCGAGGTTGCGCAGTTCGCCGTAGTAACGAATGGCTTCCTTGAACCCGTGCTGGTAGTCGGCCAGGTTGGCGATCTGCGAACCCATGTGGAAGTGCAGCAGGCGGATGCCCTGGTCCAGGCCGGCAGCGCGGAAGCGCTCGACCACCGACAGCAATTGCGCCGCCGACAAACCGAACTTGGACTTCTCGCCACCGGTGTCGGCCCATTTGCTCGACGCCAGCGACGACAAACGCACACGCAGGCCAACCTGCGGCTTGACCTTGAGGCTCGCAGCCTCTTCGATCACCAGGCCGACTTCGGATTCTTTCTCGATCACGATAAACACATTGTGACCAAGCTTCTGGCCCATCAGCGCGAGGCGGATGAACTCACGGTCCTTGTAACCGTTGCAGACGATGGTGCCGCCCTTCGGCGCCAGGGCCAGCACGGCCAACAGCTCAGGCTTGGAGCCGGCTTCCAGGCCGATCGACACGTTCTGGGTGGCGATGATGTTCTCGATCACCGCTTCCTGCTGGTTCACCTTGATCGGGTACAGCGCGGTGTACTTGCTCTGGTATTCCAGGCGCTCGATGTTCGAATCGAACGCACCGGTCAGTTGGCGTACACGGTCTTGCAGGATGTCGGGGAAACGCACCAGCAGCGGCAAGGACAGGCCGCTTTTGCGCAGCTCGTCGACTTGCTCGTAGAGATCAACCGGCGTGCTGTTCGGGCCGTTCGGACGGACTTCAACGCGACCGGCATCATTGATCGCGAAATATCCGGCCCCCCAATGGCGAATCCCATAAACACTGCGGCTGTCCGCAACTGTCCATTGGCTGCCATCGTCTTTGCGTGTGCGTCGTACGGACATCGAAGTCCCCTATATAAAGTCGAAGATCACCACGCCCTTCTTGCAAGGCTGGCGAAGTCTAAAGAATGAAAATGACGATTTGCCTGTAAGGAAGGTAGACCCCACTCGCAGGACAGAGTTTAGACACCGGTCAGGAACAGGCTCTGTGAAAACCATGGAGACGACAGTTTGCGTTCAGCAAAGGGCCATCGGGGTGGGTTTCACAGAGGCTGCTAGCCGCCGGATTTCTTCGCTTTGTAACCCAGCTTGATCAGCTCGGCCAACAGCAACTCGACGTGATCGCCCTGGATCTCGATGACACCGTCTTTCAACGCGCCACCGGTGCCACAGCGCTTTTTCAGCGTGGTAGCCAGTTCCTTCAGGGCTTCTTCAGCCAAAGGCACGCCAGTGATGGTAGTCACCGTCTTGCCGCCACGGCCTTTGCTCTCGCGTCGTACGCGGGCAATGCCGTCGCCTTCAGGGATCAGGGTCTGTTTGCAGGTACACGAATCCACGGGCTGACGACAGTCCGGGCAGTGTCGACCTGCGTCGGTGGAAAATACCAGGCCACCAAGGGCGGCGAAGGATGCGGCTTTTTTGGCCACCGGCAATCCTCTTGGGAGGACAAAGACTGATCGGAACCCGGCTCTCGTTACAAAAGGCAGCTTACCGACCGCGAAGCCCCACTCAGGCAGGGGCAGCGCTACCGAAACGCCAAGGCGGTTCGGGTGAAAAGGCGCGCAGTGTAACGGCAAAAAGCCGCCTTGCTAAGAGCCAAATAGCGCCAATTTATGCAACTTTAGCGACGTGAGGCCAGATAGCGCCGCAAGCCCTCTTGAGCATCCGGGCAGTAAGGCTTTTGTTGAGCTTCCTGCAGGACCGTTTCAATGGGCAGAAACCGCGCTTCCATGACCTCCTCGGGCTGTAAGCGCAATGGGCCATCCCAGACTGCCGAGTAAGATTTGCACCACAGCCGGCTGCCCTCCTCCTCAAAGTAGAAGTGGTCGTGCTCGACCAGTTCCACACCGCCCACGCCGAGTTCCTCTTCCAGCTCACGGGCAGCCGAAACCGCGTAGGTCTCGCCCGCCGCCACCATGCCACCTGCCGCCGTGTCCCAAAAGCCGGGATACAGGGCTTTGCTCAGGGTGCGTCGATGCACACACAGTTCACCGGCGGAGTTGAACAGGAAGATAAAGGTGCAACGGCCGATCAGGCCGCGCTGGCGCAGGTCGGACCTGACAAGGTCGCCGAGCAGGTTGTCCTGCTCGTCCACCCAGCAGATCAGTTCAGCATCAGAGGCCACACGGTGTGCGACCTCCTTTTGAGAAGCGTCCATCATTACCCCTGGTTGAGGAGCTGACGCAAGTCGATCACTGCAGCGTTTGCCCGGGAAATATAGTTGGCCATGACCAACGAGTGGTTGGCGAGGATGCCAAAGCCACTGCCGTTAAGAATCATAGGGCTCCACACCGGCTCCTGCGAGGCTTCCAACTCGCGAATGATCTGACGCACGCTGACGGTGGCGTTTTTCTTGGCCAGCACGTCGGCGAAGTCGACTTCAATCGCGCGCAACAGGTGAGACAAGGCCCACGCCTGGCCACGGGCTTCGTAGAACACGTTGTCGATCTGCATCCATGGGGTTTCCACCACTTCTTCATCGACCTGCGGCACTTCACCCGGCGCCAGGGCTTCGGTTTTCAGTGCGGTGTTGAGCTTCACCCGACCCACACTGGCCGACAGGCGTTGCGACAACGAACCCAGGCGCGTGGCGACATCACCCAGCCAGTTGTTCAGGTTGTCGGCGCGGGCATAGAACAGCGCGCCCTTCTGGTTCGGGTCGGACAGTCGTGCCTCGTAGCGGCTCAGGGAGTTGATGCCTTCCTGGTATTCCGACTCGCTGGACGGCAGCACCCAGCTCTTGTTGTCGAAGTTAAAGCGCGGTTCAGCCTTGGCCAAATCCGCGTCTTCAGCCGACTGCGACTGTGAACGGGCGAAGTCTTTACGCAAGGCGCGGGTCAGGTCACGCACCTGCACCAGCACGCCATATTCCCAGCTCGGCATGTTATCCATCCACAGGCCTGGCGGGAAACGGTCGTTGGAAATGTAGCCACCAGGCTTGTTCAGCAAGGTGCCGACCACGGTCTTGAGGGTTTCGACGGTGGTGTAGCCAATCACCATCTGCTTGCCTTCCTTCTCGGCGGCAAGCTGGGCGTTTTGCTGGACCGGGAACAGCGCCGGCTCTTCGCTCCAGTACCAACCCAGGCCGCCGGTGACCAACAGGTACAAGGCCAGCACGCTGAGCAGCGCTTTGCTCATCAGCAGGTTGCGAAAGTAGCCGCGTTGGGTCGACTTTGGCTCAGGGGCGGGGCCTTTGGCACTGCCTGCACGGTTTTTCCAGTCCAGCATGGCGATATCCTTTCAATCACTTGAGTTCATGCACGTCAATTGTCCGGGTGCGGTCAAACACTCCGACCACAACCCTACCCCATCGTGCCCATCGGCGCGGGGCTTTTAACCGAAAGTGGCAGGTGGGAGACGTTCGACTATAAAGGATGCACGCTTTTTACGCAGCGTGACCATTGGGTCGGTAACTGAATCCCCAAGACTTGCACTTAATTGACGTATGACACTCATGCAACAGAAAAGAGGTGCTAGCATAGAGCCATCAGTCGACCTCAGCATGCACCCTCACTAGTAGTCAGGATATGACCGAGCCAGAAGACCCCAGCCGTGAGCGTCTCAAGCACCATTTTGCCCAGCGGGTAATTCATCAGGCACGTCAAATTCTTGAGATCTGGCAACGCCTGCAACGCAGCGAATGGTCGAACACCGATTTGTCCGAACTCAGCGAAGCCAACCTGCGCCTGCTGCGCTTTGCCGAGCGTTTCGAACAGCCGGAACACGGCCAACTGGCACGACACATCGGCGAATCGCTCAAGGTGGTGGACGAAAATCGCGGCCGGCTGAGCAGCCAGGTCATCACCGAACTCAACCGCCTGATGCAACGCCTGTCCCGCACCGGTCTGCGCCAGGGTGATCAGCTGGAACAAACCTTACTGCCGCCGATGCGCAAGCCCATCTACGTGATGCTGGCCGATCACGACCGCGCCGAACGCCTGGCCAAGCAGTTGGAATTCTTTGGCATGAGCGCCCAGTCCCTGGACAGTGTGCCGGCGTTTCGTGCCTCCCTCGCCGAGCGCCTGCCGTCGGCGATTGTGATGGATGTGGACTTCTGCGGGGCGGGCCTGGGCCTCAAGTTGGCCGCCGAAGCCCAGGAAGGCCTCGAGCAAAAGCTGCCGCTGCTGTTTTTCAGCTTGCACGAAACCGACACGCCAACGCGCCTGGCCGCCGTGCGCGCCGGTGGCCAGGAGTTCCTCACCGGCACCCTGGAAGCGTCGAGCCTCTTGGAAAAGATTGAAGTGCTGACCTGCGTCGCGCAGTACGAACCTTATAAAGTGCTGATCATCGATGACTCGCGGGCACAAGCGCTGCACACCGAGCGCCTGCTCAACAGCGCCGGCATCGTCACGCGCACCTTGATCGAACCGATCCAGGCCATGGCCGAACTGGCGGATTTCCAGCCGGACCTGATCATCCTCGACATGTATATGCCTGCCTGTACCGGCACCGAACTGGCCAAGGTGATTCGCCACAACGACCGTTACGTCAGTGTGCCGATCATCTACCTGTCGGCCGAAGACGACCTGGATAAACAACTGGACGCCATGAGCGAAGGCGGCGACGACTTCCTCACCAAGCCGATCAAGCCGCGCCACCTGATCACCACCGTGCGCAACCGAGCCGCCCGTGCCCGTAACCTCAAGGCGCGAATGGTGCGCGACAGCCTGACCGGGTTGTACAACCACACCCATATCCTGCAATTGCTCGAAGACTGCAGCTTCCGCGCCCGCCGCGAGAACAAGCCACTGAGCTTTGCGATGCTCGACATCGACCACTTCAAGCGCGTCAACGACAGCCACGGCCACCCCATGGGCGACCGCGTGATCAAGAGCCTGGCGCTGTTTCTCAAGCAACGCCTGCGCAAGACCGACTACATCGGGCGCTACGGCGGCGAAGAGTTCGCCATCGTGATGCCCGACACCGACCTGGAGTCGGCCTGCAAGGTATTGGACGAAATCCGTGGGCGCTTTGCCGAAATTCACTATCCGGCCCAGCCGCAGGATTTATGGTGCACCTTCAGCGCCGGGCTGGTAGAGCTGTGCGACGGCTCCGACAGCCTGATGATGGCTGCCCAGGCCGACGAGGCGCTGTACCGCGCCAAGGACGCAGGACGCAACCGCGTGCAAGCCGCTCGTACATCAAAGCAAAGTGCCACCTTTTCACCGGAATCCACCGAATCCGTCATAACTTTGTAATGGAAACGCAATAACTTCAGGCACTTATCTTTTGCTGTCGGTTGAAACCACGCATGCGCCTGAAGCTGCTGACCAATCTCAATACCCTTCTGCTGGTGGCCGTGTGCCTGGCCCTTGGAGCGACGCTATGGTGGTCGCAACGTGCGCTGGAACGGCCTTATCTGCTGATGGAACGCTACCTGGGCCTGTCGCAGACCTTTCAGAACCAGGCCGCACGCAACATTGATGATTACCTCTCCAGCGGCGATGCCCTGCGTTTGAGCAGCGCCAGTCAAAGCCTGGAAAACCTGTTGCAGCACCTTGACGAATTGCCGGCAGAACTTGGGCAAAACCTGCGCCCCAGCCTGGTGGATCTGGACACCTTCAGCAAAACCGACCTGCTCGCCGCCGGCAAACTGGCGGGCGACCCGCAAGCCCTGTTGCTGCAAGCCGAACGTGAGCTGGGCGCGAACCTTGAGCAACTGAGCCAATACGCCACGGGCGTCAACTCACCAGACGCCGCTCGCTACCTGCCGCCCTTGCTGGCCGCGTCCCAGCACCTGGGCAAACTGTCCCTGGCCCGCGACAAACTGGTCAGCAGCGGGCGCGCGGAGTTGGCCGATGACGTGGAGCGCGAGGTCGCCAGTATCCGCACTCAGGCCGACGTGTTGGCGGGGTTGCCATTGCTTGGTGTCAAGGCCAGCAGTGAATCCAGCGCCGATGATTTTTCCGCCATGATGGGCCTTGAAAACAGCGAGAAAGCCGAAGTTCAGGACACCGGGGTCGACCTCAAGCGCGAACTCAACAGCCTGTTGACCCGCTACCCCGCCGAACTCAAGCGTACCCGCGAGCAAATCCAGCAGCGCACCGCACTGGCCGCCGCCACTCATTTAAAAATCGCCGCCGTGCAACAGGCCATCTCCGGCCTGGAGCCGGTGGTACGCGCCCAACACGCCAGGATCCAGGGCGAAGTTCGCCTGTTACAAGGCGTGATGATCGGCCTGATCCTGCTGATTGCCCTGCTGATCGACACCCTGCAACGGCGCCTGGCGCGGGTGCTGACCAACCTCGCGCCCGCCCTGTCGACCTGGGCCGAAGGTGATTTCAGCCAGCCGATTGCGCTGGGCAAGACCAACCGCGAACTGCACGATATTGAAGCCTCGCTGAACCGCTTGCGCGCTTACCTGGTGGACCTGGTGGGCACCATTCGCGCAAATGCCGAACAAGTCGCCGGCAGCAGCCGCGCCCTGGCCGAGCTGAGCAGCGGCCTGCACGACGGGGCCGAGCGTCAGGCCGGCGATACCGCGCAGATCCGCGATTCCCTGGGCGAGCTGGAAGCCACCATTCAGCAAGTGGCCGGCGATGCCAGCCAGGCCGCCGGTGCCAGCCGTAGTGCAGGCCTGGCCGTGGAACAGGGCCAACGGGTGATCGGCCTGAGCCTCACCGGCTTGCACGCACTGGTGGGTGAAGTGCAGCAAAATGCGCAGATGATCGAAAAACTCGCGGAAGAATCCGCCACCATCGGCGGCGTGCTCACCGTGATTCGCTCGATTGCCGACCAGACCAACCTGCTGGCCCTCAACGCCGCCATCGAGGCTGCGCGCGCCGGGGAAGCCGGGCGTGGGTTTGCCGTGGTGGCTGACGAAGTGCGCACCCTGGCCCAGCGCACGGCGGGCGCCACCGCTGAAATCCAGGGTTTGATCACCGGCCTGCAAAGCGCCGCCCATCAGTCGGTGCAGGGCATGCGCGCGCAGGTCGAACACGCCGAAGCCACCGCCCAGCAGGCCCAGGCGGCCGACGGCGCGCTGGATGAAATCGTCGGGGCGATCCAGACCATTTCCGACACTGCCGTGCGCATCGCCGATGTGACCGCGCAGCAGAGTGGCGCCGTCAGTGAGATTCGTGACAACAGCGAGCGGATTCACCAGCTGGGCGAGGATAATCTGCTGCGAATCGGCCAAGGCCGCAGCCAGGGTGAGCATCTGTTGGAACTGGGTGGGCAACTGAACACTGCCGTGCAGGCGTTTCGCGTTTAATGCGATCGAGATCGTGCCCACGCTCTGCGTGGTCATGCATCCTGTGACGCTCCGCGTCACGACTTTAGAGCGGGACGCGGAGCGTCCGGGGCGGCATTCCCACGCGGAGCGTGGGAACGATCAATCACTGACCAAATCCAGCCTCACAGTCACAAATTTTGCGCAATCATCGCTAATCGTGCCGCCTACTGCATAGAACTGGACAGTCACAAAGGCTTTGCGGCATAGTCGCCGGGTTCTGACGCACCCACATCAATAACAAGGAACAGCCGATGGCGACCTTACTGGTTCTTCACGGACCCAACCTGAACCTGCTCGGTACCCGTGAACCGGGTGTCTACGGGGCGGTGACCCTGGAACAGATCAACCTTGATCTGGAACGCCGGGCGCGTGAAGCCGGCCACCATTTGCTGTACCTGCAAAGCAATGCCGAGTACGAATTGATTGATCGCATCCATGCCGCGCGTGGCGAAGGCGTGGACTTTATCCTGATCAATCCCGCCGCTTTTACGCATACAAGTGTTGCATTACGTGACGCGCTGCTGGCGGTGAGCATCCCATTTATCGAAGTGCATTTGTCGAACGTGCACAAACGCGAAGCTTTCCGCCATCACTCCTACTTCTCCGACGTAGCGGTAGGTGTGATCTGCGGCCTTGGCGCCAGCGGTTACCGACTGGCCCTGGAGGCCGCCCTGGAACAACTTGAACAACCGGCCAAGCGCCCCTGACCGACCCTTGGGAGTTGATGATTCATGGATATCCGTAAAGTTAAGAAACTGATCGAACTGCTGGAAGAATCCGGTATCGACGAGCTGGAAATCAAGGAAGGCGAAGAGTCCGTACGGATCAGCCGCCACAGCAAGACCCCGGCTCAACAGTTCTACGCGCCACAGATGCAAGCACCTGCTCCGGCTGCCGCACCTGCCGCCGCCCCGGCTGCTGCCGCTGCACCTGCCGCCCCAGCCGCGCCTGCGCTGAACGGCTTCGTGGTCAAGTCGCCAATGGTCGGTACTTTCTACCGCACCCCGGCACCGACCTCGCCAGCCTTCGTTGAAGTCGGCGCAACCGTGAAAGTGGGCGACACCATCTGCATCGTTGAAGCGATGAAAATGATGAACCACATCACCGCTGAAAAAGCCGGCGTCATCGAATCCATCCTGGTAGAAAACGGTCAGCCGGTTGAGTACGACCAGCCGCTGTTCACCATCGTTTGAACCGCGGAGCGCCTTCGATGTTGAAACCTGCGAAGAAACTGCAAAAAGTCCTGATCGCCAACCGCGGCGAGATCGCGCTGCGTATCCTGCGCGCCTGTAAGGAAGAGGGCATCAAGACCGTCGCTGTTTACTCGACGGCCGATACCGAATTGATGCACGTGAAACTGGCGGACGAAAGCATTTGCATCGGCCCGCCACTGGCCACGAACTCGTACCTGAAAGTCTCGAACATCATCGCGGCCGCTGAAGTGACCGGCGCTGATGGCATCCACCCAGGCTACGGCTTCCTCGCGGAAAACGCCGATTTCGCCGAACAGGTGGAAAAATCCGGCTTCGCCTTCATCGGCCCTAAAGCCGAAACCATCCGCCTGATGGGCGACAAGGTTTCGGCCAAGGACGCCATGATCGCAGCCGGCGTGCCAACCGTTCCAGGTTCCGACGGCCCACTGCCGGAAGACGAGGCAACCGCCCTGCGCATTGGTCGCGAAGTCGGTTACCCGGTGATCATCAAGGCCGCCGGTGGCGGTGGTGGTCGCGGCATGCGTGTGGTGCACAAAGAAGAAGACCTGATCGAAGCTGCCAAGCAGACCCGCTCCGAAGCGGCTGCCTGGTTCGGCAACCCGATGGTCTACCTGGAGAAGTACCTGACCAACCCACGTCACGTGGAAGTGCAGGTACTGTCCGACGGCCAGGGCCACGCCATCCACCTGGGCGACCGCGATTGCTCGCTGCAACGTCGTCACCAGAAGGTACTGGAAGAGGCACCGGCACCGGGCCTGGACGAAACCGCGCGCCAGGAAGTACTGGCTCGCTGCGTCAAGGCGTGCATCGACATCAACTACCGTGGCGCCGGTACCTTTGAGTTCCTCTACGAGAACGGCCGCTTCTACTTCATCGAGATGAACACTCGTGTGCAGGTAGAGCATCCGGTTTCGGAGATGGTCACCGGTATCGACATCGTCAAGGAGATGCTGAGCATCGCCGCCGGCAACGTGCTGTCCTTCACCCAGGACGACGTCAAGATCCACGGCCACTCCCTGGAGTGCCGGATCAACGCCGAAGACCCGAAAACCTTTATCCCAAGCCCTGGCCTGGTCAAGCATTTCCACGCGCCGGGCGGCAACGGCGTGCGTGTGGATTCGCACCTGTACAGCGGCTACAAGGTTCCGTCCAACTACGACTCGCTGATCGGCAAGCTGATCACCTGGGGCGCCACCCGCGACGAGGCCATGGCCCGTATGCGCAATGCCCTGGACGAAATCGTGGTAGACGGCATCAAGACCAACATCCCGCTGCATCGGGATCTGGTACGCGATGAAGGCTTCTGCGAAGGTGGTGTGAACATTCACTACCTGGAACACAAGCTGGCCAACCAGTAAGTGCTCCACCCAACAAAGCCGCCTTCGGGCGGCTTTGTTGTTTGTGGGCCCGCAAGAACACCGCCGCCCCCATGTGTGCGGGCTTGTGTGGGAGCTGGCTTGTGTGGGAGCTGGCTCCCACATAAGCCCGCTCGCCACAAACTCGCCGCTCGCGTAAACTTGCGCGCTTTCGCGACCCAGCCGTCGCACACTCATTTTTTCAAAGGTGCCCGCCATGCCTTGGCTGCAAGTCCGTCTCGCCATCAGCCCAGAACAAGCCGAAACCTACGAAGACGCTTTCCTCGAAGTCGGCGCCGTGTCGGTGACCTTCATGGACGCCGAAGACCAGCCGATCTTCGAACCGGAACTCAATACCACGCCGCTGTGGTCCCACACCCATCTGCTGGCCCTGTTCGAAGACGGCACCGATGCCGCCGCCGTGCTGGCCCACATGGAACTGCTCACCGGCAGCCCGCTGCCCGAGCACCACAGCGAAGTGATCGAAGACCAGGATTGGGAACGCAGCTGGATGGACAACTTCCAGCCGATGCGTTTCGGCCAGCGCCTGTGGATCGTGCCAAGCTGGCACGCCGCGCCTGAGCCGAATGCCGTCAACTTGCTGCTGGACCCGGGCCTGGCGTTCGGCACCGGCACCCACCCTACCACCGCGCTGTGCCTGGAATGGCTGGACGGCCAGGACCTGAGCGACTGCAACGTGCTGGATTTCGGCTGCGGCTCAGGGATCCTGGCGATTGCCGCGCTGCTGCTGGGCGCCAAGGAAGCGGTCGGCACCGATATCGACGTACAAGCCCTGGAAGCTTCCCGTGATAACGCCGGGCGCAATAACATTGCTGAAGGCAAATTCCCACTCTACCTGCCGGAAGATTTGCCCCAGGTGCAGGCCGATGTGCTGGTGGCCAATATCCTCGCCGGCCCGCTGGTGTCGTTGGCGCCGCAGCTGTCGAGCCTGGTCAAGCCGGGCGGGCGCCTGGCGCTGTCGGGCATCCTCGCCGAGCAAGGCGAAGACGTGGCCGCTGCCTACGCCAAGGATTTCGAACTGGACCCGATCGCCAACCGTGATGGCTGGGTACGCATCAGTGGTCGTCGGCGCTAGAATGAGCGCTTGCCTGAATCGGATGGCCGCATGACCGACAGTTTCGTCACCCAGTGCCCACACTGCCAAGCCCGTTTTCGCGTCAGCCACGCACAACTGAGTGTGGCCCGCGGCGTGGTGCGCTGCGGCTCGTGCCTGCAAGTGTTCAACGCCGCTCGCCAGTTGCTGGAGCAGCGCGGCCAGGTGCCTGCGCCTGAGCAGCCGGCCGTTGCCGAGAAGGCCACTGAGCCGACCGCCGAGGCCCCACGGGCCATCAGCCAGAAGCAGTGGAACGCCGAAGAACTGGACCTGGACAACCTGGATCTGGACAACCTGGACCTGGACGAAGAACTGGCCAAGCTGGAGCGTCGTCAGGCACCGGCTGACCGTCGCCAGCCTGAAGATGCCCTGAGCGCTACGCGCGGCACTGCCAAGGCCGAAGAAGAACAGTGGGCCGCCAGCCTGTTCAGTGAACCGCCCGAGGAGCGCACCCCAGCGCCCGAGGACGAGCCAGAGCCAGAGCCAGAGCCGGCCACTGCGACACGCCAGCGCACCGAACCCTCCATGTCGTTTCGCCTTGACGACATCGACGATGAACCGCCACTACGCTCGGCGCCCCACGTTGAAGATGACGATATCGACCCGCCGTTCACGCCCTTGACCCAGGCCCTGGACGAACCGGAACCCGAAGATCGCCCGCAACCGCGTCGCAAGCGCACGCGCCCCGAGCCAAGTGTTCACGATGACGTACTCCAGGACCTGGAAGACGACCCGCTGCACCTTTACGCCCAAAAGCGCCCGTCCGGCTGGGGCCGCCGCCTGATCTGGATGCTGCTGGTGCTCATCGCCGCCGCAGGCCTTGCAGGCCAGTACATCGCGTATCAATTCGACGACCTGGCCCGCCAGGATGCCTACCGCCCATGGTTTCAGCAGCTGTGCCCGTCACTGGGTTGCACGGTGCCGTCGCGGGTCGATATCGCCCATATCAAGAGCAGCAACCTGGTGGTGCGCAGCAACCCGGAGTTTGCCGGGGCGCTGGTGGTGGATGCGATCATCTATAACCGGGCGACGTTTTCCCAGCCCTTTCCGTTGCTGGAACTGCGTTTCGCCGACATGAACGGCAATCTGATCGCCAGTCGTCGCTTCAAACCCGGCGAATACCTGAGCGGCGAATTGGCCGGCGTCAGCGAAATGCCATCGCAGACACCGATCCACATCTCCCTGGATATCCTTGACCCAGGCAATAAAGCGGTGAATTACAGCCTGAGTTTTCACTCGCCCGAGTGAACCGGCGCAGGTTCTGAGGTTTGACGGCAAATTATTGACTTTGCGCTGCGCAACCAAACCGGCGGCGATAAAGAAATAACTGTTCAGATTTTATCCAATTCAGCCTTTATCCAGTCATCGAGAGCGGGTATCATGCCAACCCTTTTTCGAACTCTAATGATCCGGCCCCACAACAGGGAAGTCCTATGTCGGCGGTACGCATCGGCCCATACACATTGCAAAACGGCTTGATCCTCGCCCCGATGGCGGGCGTCACCGACCAGCCCTTTCGTCAGCTGTGCAAGCGTTTGGGCGCGGGTCTAGTAGTCTCTGAAATGGTCACCAGCGACATGAGCTTGTGGAACACCCGCAAATCGCGGATGCGCATGATCCACGAAGGTGATCCCGAGCCCCGCTCGGTGCAGATCGCCGGGGGTGATGCGCAAATGCTGGCAGATGCGGCCCGAGCCAACGTGGAGTTGGGCGCACAGATCATCGACATCAACATGGGCTGCCCGGCCAAGAAGGTCTGCAACAAGGCCGCCGGTTCCGCATTGTTGAAAGATGAGCAGTTGGTAGCCGAGATCCTGCAGGCCGTTGTCGCCGCAGTGGATGTGCCGGTCACCCTGAAGATTCGTACCGGCTGGGACCGGGACAACAAAAATGGCCTGACAGTGGCGAAGATCGCTGAACAGGCCGGGATTACAGCGCTGGCGGTGCATGGCCGCACCCGCGCCGACCTTTACACAGGTGAAGCTGAGTACGACACCATTGCCGCGATCAAGCAGGCGGTGTCGATGCCGGTCTTTGCCAATGGCGATATCGACTCAGCCGAGAAAGCCCGGCGCGTGCTGCACGCAACCGGTGCCGATGGCTTGTTGATTGGCCGGGCCGCCCAGGGGCGGCCATGGATTTTTCGTGAGATCGAACACTTTCTGCGTACCGGCGAAGTCTTGCCGGCACCGGAGTTGATCGAGGTGGAACGTATTCTGCTAGAGCATCTGGCCGCCCTGCACGCCTTCTATGGAGACGTGATGGGAGTACGCATTGCTCGCAAGCATGTCGGCTGGTATCTCGCCACCTTGCCGGGCGCCAAGGAATTCCGCGCTCAGTTCAATCGTTTGGATGAAACGCAGGCACAGGTCGCCACCGTTCGTGAGTTCTTCGCCGAACGTGACAAGAGCCTGGGAACAGGGGATGGAGAGGGGGTGGCCGCATGACGATGATGACCGAGACTTTAGTGAGTGGAACAGCACCCGTGAGCGACAACGTCAATTTGAAACAGCACCTGAACACGCCGAGCGAAGAAGGTCAGACCCTTCGTGGGAGTGTCGAGAAGGCGCTGCACAATTATTTCGCCCACCTTGAGGGCGCTTCCGTCACGGACGTGTACAACCTGGTGCTCTCCGAAGTCGAGGCGCCGTTGCTCGAAAGCGTGATGAACTACGTCAAGGGCAACCAGACCAAAGCCAGTGAGCTGCTGGGCCTCAACCGTGGCACCTTGCGCAAAAAGCTCAAACAATACGATTTGCTGTAAGCATTCAATCAAACCAGAAAGGCGCCCGCGTAAAAACGGTCGCCTTTTTTGCTGACTCCTTTGCTTTTGATGGAAATTGAAATGACCGACCAGACCACCCGCCTGCCGATCCGCCGCGCCTTGATCAGTGTCTCCGACAAGACCGGGATCCTCGAATTTGCCCGGGAGCTGGAAGCCCTTGGCGTGGAAATCCTCTCCACAGGCGGGACCTTCAAACTGCTGCAGGACAACGGCGTGGCCGCAGTAGAAGTCGCGGACTACACCGGTTTCGCAGAAATGATGGACGGTCGGGTCAAGACCCTGCACCCGAAAATCCACGGCGGGATCCTCGGTCGTCGCGGTATCGATGACGCCATCATGAGCGAACACGGCATCAAGCCGATCGACCTGGTAGCCGTTAACCTTTACCCGTTCGAAGCCACCATCAACAAGCCAGGCTGCGACCTGCCGACCGCCATCGAGAACATCGATATCGGCGGCCCGACCATGGTTCGCTCCGCTGCCAAGAACCACAAAGACGTGGCCATCGTGGTTAACGCCAGCGACTACGCGCAAGTATTGGAAAGCCTGAAAGCCGGCGGCCTGACCTACGCCCAGCGCTTCGACCTGATGCTCAAGGCGTTCGAACACACCGCCGCCTACGACGGCATGATCGCCAACTACATGGGCACCGTGAACCAGGCCGCTGAAACCCTGAGCACAGAAGGCCGCAGCCAGTTCCCGCGCACCTTCAACAGCCAGTTCATCAAGGCACAGGAAATGCGCTACGGCGAGAACCCGCACCAGAGCGCGGCGTTCTACGTTGAGGCCAAGCCTGCCGAAGTCGGCATCGCCACCGCGACCCAGTTGCAAGGCAAGGAGCTGTCCTACAACAACGTGGCCGACACCGACGCCGCGCTGGAATGTGTGAAGAGCTTCGTCAAGCCAGCCTGCGTGATCGTCAAGCACGCCAACCCGTGCGGCGTGGCTGTGAGCCCGGACGCTGAAGGCGGCATTCGCCAGGCCTACGAACTGGCCTACGCCACTGACACTGAATCCGCGTTTGGCGGCATCATTGCCTTCAACCGTGAGCTGGACGCCGAGACCGCCAAGGCGATCGTCGAGCGCCAGTTCGTTGAAGTGATCATTGCCCCATCCGTCAGTGAAGAAGCTCGCGCCATCGTCGCCGCCAAAGCCAACGTGCGCCTGCTGGCCTGCGGCGAGTGGTCAGCAGACCGCGCCGCTGCCTGGGACTACAAGCGCGTCAATGGCGGCTTGCTGGTACAGAGCCGCGACATCGGCATGATCGGCAGCCAAGACTTGAAGGTCGTGACCAAACGCGCCCCGACCGAGCAAGAGATCAACGACCTGATCTTCGCCTGGAAAGTCGCCAAGTACGTTAAGTCCAACGCCATCGTCTACGCCAAGAACCGCCAGACCATCGGTGTCGGCGCCGGCCAGATGAGCCGCGTGAACTCGGCGCGTATCGCCGCGATCAAGGCAGAACACGCAGGCTTGCAGGTCGTGGGTTCGGTGATGGCTTCCGACGCGTTCTTCCCGTTCCGTGATGGCCTGGACAACGCCGCGAAAGCCGGTGTTACCGCCGTGATCCAACCGGGTGGCTCGATGCGTGATGCTGAAGTGATCGCGGCCGCTGATGAAGCGGGCATCGCGATGGTCTTCACCGGCATGCGCCACTTCCGCCACTGATTGATCGTTCCCACGCTCCGCGTGGGAACGCAGCCAGGGACGCTCCGCGTCCCTCGGACGCAGAGCGTCCGTAGAGGCATTCCCACGCAGAGCGTGGGAACGATCATCCTAACGAGGGTTTTGAAATGAATGTTTTGATCATTGGCAGCGGTGGCCGCGAACACGCCCTGGCCTGGAAAGTTGCCCAGGACCCACGCGTCCAGAAGGTTTTCGTCGCCCCCGGCAATGCCGGCACCGCCATTGAAGCCAAGTGCGAAAACGTCGCCATCGACGTGCTGGCCCTTGAGCAGCTTGCTGATTTTGCCGAAAAAAATGTTTCCCTGACCATCGTCGGCCCGGAAGTACCGCTGGTTGCCGGCGTTGTGGACCTGTTCCGCAGCCGTGGCCTGGACTGCTTCGGCCCAACCGCCGGTGCCGCCCAACTGGAAGGCTCCAAAGCCTTTACCAAGGATTTCCTGGCTCGCCACAAGATCCCGACGGCCGACTACCAGAACTTCACCGAGATTGAGCCGGCCCTGGCTTACCTGCGTGAAAAAGGCGCACCGATCGTGATCAAGGCCGATGGCCTGGCCGCCGGTAAAGGCGTGATCGTCGCCATGACCTTGCAGGAAGCCGAAGACGCCGTACGCGACATGCTCGCCGGTAACGCGTTTGGTGATGCAGGCTCGCGTGTGGTGATCGAGGAGTTCCTCGACGGCGAAGAAGCCAGCTTCATCGTGATGGTCGATGGCAAAAATGTGTTGCCGATGGCCACCAGCCAGGACCACAAACGTGTTGGCGATGGCGACAGCGGCCCGAACACCGGTGGCATGGGTGCCTACTCCCCTGCCCCGGTCGTCACCGCCGACGTGCACAAACGCGTGATGGACCTGGTGATCTGGCCAACCGTGCGCGGCATGGCCGACGAAGGCAATGTGTACACCGGTTTCCTCTACGCTGGCCTGATGATCGACAAAGCCGGCAACCCGAAAGTCATCGAGTTCAACTGCCGCTTCGGCGACCCGGAAACCCAACCGGTGATGCTGCGTCTGCAATCGAGCCTGGTGCTGCTGGTGGAAGCCGCATTGGCCCAGGCCCTGGACAAGGTTGAAGCACAGTGGGACCCGCGCCCGAGTGTCGGCATCGTACTGGCGGCCGGTGGTTACCCTGCCGACTACGCCAAGGGCGATGTGATTGAAGGCCTGGATGCGGCTGCTACGCTGGAAGGCAAGGTGTTCCATGCAGGCACCGCGCTCAAGGACGGCAAAGTTGTAACCGCAGGTGGCCGTGTATTGTGCGCCACCGCAATGGGTGCCAGTGTCGACGCCGCGCAGCAACAGGCGTACAAACTGGCGGCAAAAATCGACTGGAAAGGTTGCTTCTACCGCACAGACATCGGCTATCGCGCCATTGCCCGTGAACGCGGCGAGAACAACTGAACAGCTACGCTTGCGTAGCTATCCGTTCGGCTAGGTAAGGGCCTCTGGCCCTTGCCGTACCCATGTCGCCCCGCGCATAGTTAACCCGTGCATAGTTAACCCGTGCATCAACCTACGAAGGGATTTCGCCGTGCGCTGGCTCAGGATCGCCATAGGTTTTACAGTCAGCTTTCTGACCCTGCTCTGCTTGTTCCCGGCCCAGGCCGCCGCGCAAGGCAGTGGTTGGGCAGTATTGCTTGATGAACAGGCCGACCTGCAACTGAGCGACATCCGCTCCGCCCGCTACACCAATCAATTCAGCCCCATCGAACTCGACCGGATTACCGCCGCGGAGCCGGACGGTGCGTTGTGGGTACGCTTCAAGCTGCAACCCGGCAAGCACGAACAAGTACTGCGGGTATTCGCCCCGGACCTCTCGCACCTGAACCTGTATGTGCTCGACGGCGACATGCTGGTGGAGCAGCAAAGCACCGGTACCCGCCAGCCCCAGGCGGAACGCCCGCTGCCCAGCAGCGATTTCATGCTGCCGATGCCCCAGAGCCAGAAGCCCCTTGAGGTGTACCTGCGCCTGGTCTCGGAACACGAACTGCGCCCCTACATCACCCTGGAACCGGCCGTGCTCGCCGCCGCCGACCAGACCCAGACGCTGATCTACGGCCTGCTGTTCGGCTGCCTGCTGATGCTGATCCTGCACAACCTCACACGCTTCGCCTACCACCGCTCGCGCAGCAGCCTGTGGCTGGCGGCCTGCGAAGTGCTGTTGATGCTGAGCCTGGCGCTGTTGCTCAACCTGGTGGGGCCGTGGCTGCCGAACTGGCACGCGGTGCAGACCCCGGGCGCCTACCTCGCGCTGCTGCTGACTGCGCCGTGCGGGCTGATGTTTGCCTATCGCTTCTTCATGCCCTTGGGCCCGCACCCACTGAACAAGCTGTTGATGGCCGACATCCTGCTGATCGTGCTGTGCGGCCTGCTGCTGTTGTTCGTCAACACCTTGCCGCTGAACATCATCACCTACGCGCTGGTCGCCCTGGCAGGCTTGAGCATGTTGTTTATCTCGGCTTACCATTGGCAGAAAGGCTACCGGCCGGCGCGCTTGTTTGTGGTGGCGATGGTGGTGTTCAACATCGGCACCCTGATCATCCTGCCCGCCCTGCTGGGCCTGACGCTGGTGGCACCGCAAGGTTTGATCGTGACCCTGCTGAGCTTTATCTGCCTGAGCGGCCTGCTGATGAGCCTGGCCCTGGGCGAACGCCAGCGCGCCATTGTCGAAGCACGCTTCAGCCTCAGCCGCGACCTGGCGGCCAGCAATGCCGAGATCGCCGCCAAGGCCGAATTCCTGGCCAAGATCAGCCACGAAATCCGCACGCCCATGAACGGCGTACTGGGCATGACCGAGTTGCTGCTCGGCACGCCGCTGTCGGTGAAGCAGCGTGACTATGTGCAGACCATCCACAGCGCCGGTAATGAACTGCTGACGCTGATCAACGAGATCCTCGACATCTCCAAGCTCGAATCCGGGCAGATCGAACTGGACGACGTGCAATTTGACCTCAACGCGCTGATCGATGACTGCTTGAGTATCTTCCGCGCCAAAGCCGAACAACAGAACGTCGAGCTGATCAGCTTTATCCAGCCGCAGGTGCCCCGCGTGATCAGTGGCGACCCCACGCGCCTGCGCCAGGCGCTGTTGAGCCTGCTGGAAAACGCCCTGCAAAAAACCGATGAAGGCGAAGTGCTGATCGTGGTCGCCCTGGACGAACGCAGCACCAAGCCACGCCTGCGCATCGCCGTACAAGACAGCGGCCTGCCGATGGATGCCGCCGAACGCGACGCGCTGCTGCACAGCGAACTGCACAGCAAGAACTTCCTCTCGGCTACGCGCCTGAGCGGCCACCTGGGCCTGGTCATCGCCCGCCAGTTGATCCTGTTGATGAACGGCGAGTTCGGCATCAAGAGCGGCAGCCACCAGGGCAGCACGCTGTGGCTGACCCTGCCACTGGACCCGGAACGCCTGGAGCACCCGACGTCCGACCTCGACGGGCCGCTCAAAGGCGCGCGGGTGTTGGTGGTCGATGACAACGACACCTGCCGCAAAGTGCTGGTGCAGCAATGCACCGCCTGGGGCTTGAACGTCAGCGCCGTGCCGTCCGGCAAAGAAGCCCTGGCGCTGCTGCGCACCAAAGCGCACCTGCGCGACTACTTCGACGTAGTGCTGCTGGACCAGAACATGCCCGGCATGACCGGCATGCAACTGGCGGCGAAGATCAAGGAAGACCCGAGCCTGAACCACGACATTCTGCTGATCATGCTCACCGGCATCAGCAATGCGCCGAGCAAGATCATCGCGCGCAACAGCGGGATCAAACGCATCCTCGCCAAGCCAGTGGCCGGCTACACACTCAAGACCACCCTGGCCGACGAACTGACCCAGCGCAGCAAGGGCACAATTGCGCCGCGCCCTGCTCTCAGCGCGCCGGCAGCAGTCACCGTGCCCAGTGATTTCAAGATCCTGGTGGCTGAAGACAACAGTATCTCCACCAAAGTGATTCGCGGCATGCTCGGCAAGCTCAACCTCAACCCGGACACCGCCAGCAACGGCGAGGAAGCGCTGGAGGCGATGAAAGCCCAGCGTTACGACCTGGTGTTGATGGACTGCGAAATGCCGATCCTCGATGGCTTCTCTGCCACCCAGCAATTGCGCGCGTGGGAAGTCAGCCACCAGCGTATTCGCACGCCGGTGGTGGCGCTGACGGCGCATATCCTGTCGGAACATAAAGAACGCGCACGCCAGGCCGGCATGGATGGCCACATGGCCAAGCCGGTGGAATTGTCGCAGTTGCGTGAACTGGTGGAGTTTTGGGTGGCGCAGCGTCAGCAGCGGCCGGAACACGCCCCGTCGTGACCTTGAAATGCAGCCTCCGTGGGAGCTGGCTTGCCTGCGATGGCGGTGTGTCAATCACACACCCTTTGTCTGCTCCACCGCTATCGCAGGCAAGCCAGCTCCCACATTTGCCCGGTTGCGCCTGATAGACTCCGCAAACCTCTCCTATCGCGAGCCGCGCCCATGCTCCACGTGTTATTCAGCGTCTACCTGAAAATGCTGGTGCTCTACAGCCCGTTCTTTGTGCTGTCCTGCTTTATCAGCCTGACCCGTGGTTACTCCAGCAAAGAACGGCGCCGGCTGGCCTGGAAGGTCGCGTTGGCCACGCTGGTGTCGAGCGTGTTGCTCTACCTGTTCGGCCGGGTGATTTTCAGTGTGTTCGGCATTACCGTGGATGCCTTTCGCATCGGCGCCGGCAGCGTGCTGTTTATCTCGGCGCTGGGCATGGCCCAGGGCAAGTCGGCGGTGCAGACCGACAATGTGCAGCAGGACGTGACCATCGTACCGCTGACCATCCCGCTCACGGTCGGCCCCGGCACCATCGGCGCACTGTTGGTGATGGGCGTGAGCCAGCCACACTGGGATGACAAGTTCATGGCCATCGTCAGCATTGCCCTGGCCAGCTTCACGGTCGGTGTGGTGCTGTATTTGTCCAACCGTATCGAACGCATTCTGGGTGACCAGGGCTTGCAGATTGTCAGTCGGTTGATGGGGTTGTTCGTGTGTGCGCTGGCCGCGCAGATCATCTTTACCGGCGTGCGCGGTTATCTGGTGCCTTAAATCCGGTACTTCGCGATTGCCAGTTGCACCTTGTCGCCGGCACTCTCGCGCATCAGCTGGATGGTTTTTTCATTGACCACAGAGGTATTGAGCACCAGGCAAGTCTGGCCGCTGAAAGCCTCGACCGAAGAGCTGTCCCACTCCAGAAACGGCAGGCCCAGCTGTTTGCTCACACCGTGGGTGCTGTAAGTCACCAGCACCATCATCACCTCTCCCGCCGTTTCAGCACAGGACGCCAGGCCGAAATCACCGCCCTGATGCACCGTGCTATTGCGCTTGAACAGCTCAAACGAGGCAGGCTGTTGCTTCAAGGCCAGCAGCGCATCCGCCGCCAGTTTCGGCAACGCCGCCAGCAGCGGCCCTGCCAGCGAGGCCGCCGCCAGCGCGGCGATGATATTCAGCGCCGCCACCTGCACCGTCAGCCCTTTGCCGGAGCTTGAGACCCGCTCAAAAGCGCTGCGCACCGGCAACCAGCCCAGGCTGACCATCACCTTGATAAATTCGTCATACCAGGCCTCACTCCCCCGTTGGACCTTCAACACATCACTCACATAACTGCTGGCCAGCAGGTAGCTTTTACGAATGTATTCACGGTTCAGCGCCGACATGCCCTCGATAAACGAAATCACGCCGTTGTTCACGACGGCTGCATTGCTGTCATCTTCCGCGTCCAGGAACACCGAGCGTTTGGCGCCCGGCGCCCCTGGCAGCTTGTAGGCGGCAATCAACTTGCGCCTTTTGGCACTGATGATCCTTTTGTGATGTCGCTCCATTTTCAGTTCTCCACAAGCACCCCACATGGGGCTTGTCTCCACACTAGTCCAGCCGCTGGCGCGCTTTCCAGACCACAAACATCGCTTGGCGCCCCCGTCGAAAAAACGTCAACCAGCAATAACGAGGCATACCGGTAGACCTTCCTTTTTTTCATCGGCAAAAAAAGAAAAAGCCCCGAGTAACAACAGGTTTTCACCCAGCGTTACTCGGAGCCTTCTTACCTGCCGCAGGCTGATTTCAGGAAGCGGGTTTCTCGCCGTACCAGCGTGGCGTGTACACCCATTCGCCGCCACCGGCGCGGGGGAATACGCAGGTGGTGGACGAGCCGATCAGCACCATGGTGCGCATATCCACTTGCTCAGGCGTCAACTGCCCCAACGTGGTGACGCGCAAAGTCTGGCCAGGGCGGCCAATGTCGCGACCCAGCACCACCGGTGTTGCGGGCGTGCGGTGCAACGCGACGATTTCCAGGGCGCGCCCCAATTGCCACGGCCGCGAACGCGAGATCGGGTTGTAGAACGCCAGCGCCAGGTCGGCCTGGGATGCAAGGTCCAGGCGTTTTTCGATAATCGACCAGGGCTTGAGGTTGTCCGACAACGACATCACGCAGAAGTCATGCCCCAATGGCGCGCCCGCCTGGGCGGCAGTAGCCAGCGAGGCTGAGACGCCCGGCAGAATGTCCAGCTCGACCTGATGCCAGGCCTGGTCACTGGATTCGTGCAACGCCTCAAGCACCGCCGCCGCCATGGCAAATACGCCAGGGTCACCGGACGACACCACCACCACCGAACGGCCTTGAGCGGCCAATTCGAAGGCATGGCGAGCACGCTGCATTTCTTCGCGGTTGTCGGTGCAGTGTTGCACTTGGTCGTCGCGGAACGGCCCGGCCATGCGCACATAGGTTTCGTAGCCCAGCACATCGGTGCAACGCGCCAGCTCGGCCTTCACCGCCGGCACCATCAACTCGGCTGCGCCAGGGCCAAGGCCGATCACGGCAAGGCGGCCACGGGCACGGCCGACATGCGACAGGTCCAGCGGTTGCTCTGCCACTGTGATCACGATGTCCGCGCCTTGCGCCACTTGCGCAAAACGCAACGGCACACCTAATTCCACTGCGGCTTGCTGCAACGAGGCTTCGGCCATCTGCGTGTCGCTGGCCAGCAGGCACGCCAGGGATTGCACGGCGATACCGGCGTCATGCAAAGCCGTTCGCACGCGCAGAGCTAAATCCACACCTGGCTTACAGGTGACACACACCGTCTTCGGATAAATCAGCAACTCATTGGCAGCCGGCACGCGCTCGGCACTGCCCACGTGAATCGCCAACCGTGCGTGCTGATCCTGCGGCAAATTCGCCTGATCCAGCCACGGCGCCACACCTTCGATGCGCACGCTTTCGCCGGCCAACAGGTCCGAGACAAACCGCTTGCCCAGTTCCAGGTCCGCCAACGCATAACCCGCTGGCGGGTTGAGCAGGCAGGTGCCAAAACGCAGCTCGCCGCTGGTGGTGATTGCCGCGGCGACGCCGAGTGCCGCGCCAATGTCGCGCGCCATCAGGTTCACACCGCCCAGGCCGCCGAGCAACGGCACCACGGCGCTGCCATCTTCAGCCACGGCCAGCACGGCGGGCTCTTCGCCTTTTTCCAGCAGCAGCGGCGCCAGCGTGCGGATCACGATACCCGCGGCACACAGGGCAATCAGTGGCGTGCCTTGTTGATAAAGCTGGCGCAGGGTCGCGCCGAACTCACTGTAGGTCTGGTCCGCCCCTTCAACTCGCCCGGCCAAGCCGTGGATCAGCGCGCCAGGGTAAACCTGCGCGATCTTGCGCGCCGTCGCCAGGCTGCCTTGGCCGAGAATGACAATCGCCGGGCGCATCAACCTTGCCACCTTTCACCCGGCACGATGATCAGCGAGAAGTACGGCGAGGACGCTGGGTCGACTTGATCCAGCGGCACGATCTTCTGGTTGGCCATGGTCGCGCGTTCCACGTACAGCGCACGTTCGGCCAAACCGAGCTCCTGCAGCACCTGACGCACCTTTGGAAAGTTACGGCCCAGCTTCATGATCACGGCGGCATCGGCATCCGCCAACCGACGCTTGAGGTCGTCGTGGGGCAACACGCCGGAGAGCACCGACAGGCTCTGGTTGCGGTACACCAACGGCGCGCCAAGCACCGAAGCGCCGCCGAGCATTGAGCAGACGCCGGGGATAACCTGGGCTTCATAACGCTCGGCCAAACGGTCGTGCAGGTACATATAGGAGCCGTAGAAGAACGGATCGCCTTCGCAGATCACCGCCACATCGCGGCCAGCGTCCAGGTGCGCGGCCACGTCGAGGCTGGCGTTGTCGTAAAAGTCGCTGATGATCTGCTCGTAAGACATCGGTGCCGGCAGCACTTCGGTGGTCACTGGGTACACCAGCGGCATCAGCGTTTGCTGCGCGACCAAATGGTCTTCGATGATGCCAAAAGCGTTGCCCTTTTTGCCTTTGGCTACGAAATACGCGACCACCGGCGACTCGCGCAGCAGGCGCAGCGCCTTGAGGGTGATCAGTTCGGGGTCACCGGGGCCAACGCCCAGGCCAATCAAACGTCCGCGTGCCTGCATTACTCGACCTCCGTGGCCAAGGCGTTGACCGCCGCGGCAGCCATCGCACTGCCGCCCAGGCGGCCTTGCATGATCACAAACGGCACGCCACGGCTGTCGGCCGCCAGCATCGCCTTGGATTCGGCGGCACCAACAAAGCCCACCGGGAAGCCGAGGATCAACGCCGGTTTCGGCGCGCCGGCGTCGAGCATTTCCAGCAGGTAGAACAGCGCCGTCGGCGCGTTGCCGATCACCACCACGCTGCCTTCCAGGTGCGGGCGCCACAGTTCCAGCGCGGCAGCTGAACGGGTGTTGCCAAGCTCCCGCGCCAACTCCGGCACGCTGTCGTCGCGCAAGGTGCAGATCACCTGGTTATTGGCCGGCAGGCGCGCGCGGGTCACGCCTTCGGAGACCATGCGCGCATCACACAAAATCGGCGCGCCAGCGGCCAGCGCATCGCGCCCGGCCTTGCCTGCGCCTTCGGAGAACTGCAGGCCGTCGATGGCATCGACCATGCCGCAGGCATGAATCACCCGCACCGCGAGTTTTTCCAGGTCGGCAGGGATGCGCTCCAACTTGGCTTCCGCGCGAATAATGGCGAAGGAGTTGCGATAGATCTCCTGACCGTCGCGGATGTAATCAATCATCGGTGTTGCTCCGTGTGCGGCCGCGTAACAGGGCGCCCGCCGCTTCAATGGAAAGAGTGCGTGCGTGCAGCCGGCCGAAACCGGGGTGGGCTGCCTCGCGAAAATAGACGTCGTAGTGGCCGGGGCTTACCGCCAGCAAGGTGACCGGCGCGGTGTGTGCGGCAGCGCAAGAGCGTGGGCAGCCGGACAGGTGCACCTCGGCGCCAGGTTGCAGCGCGGCCAGTTGCAGGGCATCGGCCTTGGTGTCGGCCAGGCCTTTGGCGCAGCCGCTTGAGCCGGTGCAGGCGATCATGCGTGCCAGGGGTTGGTCGACTGAGCCAAGGAAGCCCAATTGCTCCAAGCCTTCAGTCACGGCGCCGTGGTTTTTAAGGTTGGGCAGCAGTACGCCCTGCCACGGCGTAAAACGCAACGTACCGTCGCCGAACTCACTAGCCAACTGTGCGGCGCCTTTGAGCATGCTTGAGTCCAGACGACCCAGCGGCGCAACGGCGGCAACGTAAAACAGATCTTTTTGTCGCTGTGGATAAGTGCCCAAGTGCAACAAGTCCCCACTGGGCTGGCGTTTTAACCCATCCACCGACAGTAACGGCAGGTTCAGGCGGGCCAATAAGTTATCCACAGCCAGATGACGCATGCGGGTTTGCGTCGGTGTCGCCAGGTCGAGAAACGCTTCCAGCACGGCCACGACCAAGGCATAGCCTTGCTCGAGCGGCACAGCGCCCAAGGGTGCATCCAGCCCCGGACAACCGGCCAGGCCGAAGGCCAATAGTGTTTCGCCATCGCGCTCGAACGCCGACAGCCACAAGTCATGGTGATGTTCGAGCATCGCCAGGGCTTCACCGCCATCCAACTGAACGGCGAACTTGGCCGACAGCTCATGGAAACGTGGATGGTTTTGCAAGGTGGCAAGGATCTGATCGGCCAGCGGGCGAGTGTCGAACAGCATCTGGGTGTCGATACCTGCGCTGGGGCTGAGCATCAGGTTGCGCACGTCATCGCCAGCGGCGTTGTTTGGGCCAAGGCCCGCGGCCAGCAGCGCGGCGATCAACGCCTCTTGCTCGGCACCGATCCCGCGAATCTGCAAATTGGCGCGGTTGGTCGCCTCAATCACCCCACCCGCATAGGCCTGCGCCGCGTCCGCCACAGCAACTGCCTGGGCGGCAGTGATAGAACCACCGGCCAATTTGATCCGGCATATCCCGCCATCCAGCGCCTGGACGATACGCAGCAACCCCGGACAAGCCGAGGGGCGCAAGGTATTCAGAACGGGCGTTGGGTTCACGGGGCTACCGGTTGACGGGTAAAGGCGCGGTATTATGCCTGCTTTGTCCGGCGGCATGAAAAGCCTGCCCGTCGGATGTCGTTCAAGGAATTCTTATGTCGCCCTGGCTGACGGTTGTAGGCATCGGTGAAGACGGCTTCAAGGGGCTGGGCAGAAACGCCCGGCATGCCCTGTTGCGCGCCACCCGGATTATAGGCGGCCAGCGCCAGTTGGACCTGCTGCCGGTGTGTATTCGTGGCGAGCGCCAGCTATGGCCAAGCCCGTTTTCCCTGGAGCCGGTGCTGGCCAGTCGTGGCGAGCCGGTCTGCGTACTGGCCAGCGGCGACCCGATGTTCTATGGCGTAGGCGCCAGCCTGGCGCGACAGGTGGCCGCTGAGGAATTGCTGATTTTACCGGCGCCGTCCTCCGTGTCGTTGGCCGCAGCGCGTTTGGGCTGGCCGTTGCAGGAGGTGGTGACCTTATCCGTGGTGGCGCGGCCATTGGCGGCGATTAATGCGCACCTGGCCACTGGCGTGCGGTTGCTGGTGCTGAGTAATGATGGGCGCAGCCCTGCCGCGATTGCCGCGCTGTTAGCCGAGTCCGGTTTCGGGCTCAGCCGGTTGAGCGTGTTTGAACACTTGGGCGGCGTAGATGAACAGCGCATCGACGGGCCGGCTGCTGATTGGCAACACGCTTCGGTTGCGGATCTGAATCTCGTCGCCATCGACTGCCTGGCCGACGCCCACACCCCGCGCCTGTCACGCCTCGCCGGGCTGCCGGATTCGGCCTTCAAACATGACGGCCAACTGACCAAGCGCGATGTACGCGCCATGACCCTCGCCCGCCTCGCGCCAATGCCCGGTGAATTGCTCTGGGACGTGGGCGCGGGCAGCGGCTCCATCGGCATCGAGTGGATGCGCGCGCACCCGAGTTGTCGCGCACTGGCGATTGAAGCCGACGCAGGTCGCCAAGGGCTGATCGAACATAACCGCGACGCCCTCGGCGTGCCCGGCCTGCAACTGGTTCGGGGCAAGGCGCCGGACGCGTTACTCGGCCTGGAAGCACCGGACGCGATCTTTATCGGCGGCGGCGTCACCCGCGACGGTGTGCTCGACACCTGCTGGCAGCACCTGCGCCCTGGTGGGCGTTTGGTCGCCAATGCGGTGACCCTGCAAAGCGAAATGGCCTTGATGGCGTGGCGCGCGCAACATGGCGGCGAGCTGACGCGCATCCATGTGGCCCAGGCCCAGCCGCTGGGTGAGTTCGACACCTGGCGCCAGGCGCTGCCGATCACCTTGCTGGACGTGGTCAAGCCGCTATGAAACGCATCCTGTTGTTGGGCGGCGTCACCGAAGCGCTGGCCATCGCCCGCACGCTGGGGCCGGAGCATATCTATAGCCTGGCTGGGGTTGGGCGCGTGCCCACTGACCTCACCTGCCAAGTGCGCGTCGGCGGCTACGGTGGGCATGCAGGCTTGGCGCAATTTGTGCGCGATGAGCAGATCAGCCTGATCCTCGATGCCACCCACCCGTACGCGGCGCAGATCAGCCAGAACGCTGCCACGGCGGCAAAAATGTGCGGCATTCCCTGCTGGGCGTTGCGGCGCCCGGCGTGGCAGCCGCAGGCGGGTGATGACTGGCGCGAGATGGGGGATTGGGCTGAGCTGATCGAAGCCTTGAAACCCTTCAAACGTCCGTTGTTCACCTTGGGGCGTGAGCCGTTGCAGCACCTTGACGAAATCCCCGCCGATCAATTCTGGACGCTGCGCGCACTGGATGTGTACCCGGGCAATGAGCGCTGTGAAGTCATCGGCGCGCGTGGGCCGTTTCTGATTGAGGACGAGCGCGCGTTGTTTGAACGGCGTGGAATTGATGTGTTGATCAGCAAGAACAGCGGCAGTGCGGCGACCGAGCCGAAGCTGGAAGTGGCACGCGAGCTCGGGGTGCCGGTGTTGGTGTTGAAGCGGCCGGTGTTGGCCGGGGTGGATCGAGAGCTTTTGTCGCCCGCAGAAACAATCGATTCATTGGCAGATTTTCTTCGATAGATCAGGATCGTTCGCAGCCTCTGGCAATTCTATTTGTTACCTCAAGGGACGGCGATGAACCAACAATACGAAGTGCTACACTCCAAGAATAATTCAAGCCAGACTCAATTATATTCAGGAGCTGACATGATAGAAGTTAAAGAGGCCGTACAAGTCGCCAAGGCGGCAGCAAACGACTTCCTCGGGCAAGAAACGGAATTGCAAGACCTCATGCTTGAGGAAGTCGAGCTAAATTCAAGCGGTAAAACATGGGTAATCACGTTGGGCTTTAATGTTCCAACCCCTGATAAATATGAAAGGTTAGGCGCGTCCTTAGCCGGACGAATGCAGACCAGGAAATACAAAACATTCATCATCGACGCGGAGACAGGTGAGTTCCGCTCCATGAAGATCCGCGAAGTATGATAGATGCCTATATCAAGCAGTACCGTAGAAAGGGAATTATAGTCGACACCAACTTGCTACTCCTGGCGCTGATAGGTGGAACGCCCAGCGTTGTAGAGTTCAAGAGAACTCGGGGCTATACCAATGAAGACTACCGCCTTTTGCTCACAATGATTGATCAGTTCGAAAGACTTGTTTCCACGCCTCACATTCTTGCAGAAGTCAGCAACCTGACAAATGGATTGTACGGGAGCAAGTTGCACGATTTTTACGCGACATTAAAAAACTCACTTTCAACAATTATTGAAATTCACTCCCCAGCCTTGGACATAAGTCGCGATTATGAGCTGTCGCCCTACGGCCTTACTGATGTCGGAATTATCGCACTCGCTAAAGATAACTATCTAGTTTTGACTGATGACCTTAGAGTCGCCGGCTTTGCTCACCAACATTGCGTCGATGTTGTGAATTTCAACCATATACGGGAAGCCAGTTTGGAGTTCTAAACCAATAGACGATCACTCCCACGCACGAGCGCAGGAACGATCGGTCATAGGACTGTTAACTACTCGCGACTGTCGGCCGCCTTGCACCTTCCTGCACCCGGTCAGCCAGCAACTGCGCCAGCTCAATCAACTGCGCAACGCCCAGCAACTCCTCTCGCTTCGGGCCATCCAGGTCAAACGCAAGGTCGCAACTCAGCGCATTGGCCGAGGCCAGTGTTTCGCTGAGGTTGACCAGCAGGTCTTCGGTGCTGATTCCATCGGCTACGGTGAATAGGCAAATGGGGGGATTGGGGGTGGGTTTAATCATTGTGAAGCTCCGGAGAAGTAAAAAGGAGCTGCCACTGATCGCCGCGACGCGATGGGGGTGGCAGCTGTACGCAGGTTCGCGGACCGATTCTCCAGAACAACCGGCATACCCGAAGGTATCCCGCGCACAGCCGCCATAGCGCCGCACAGTAGACGATAAAAAAGCGCCAACTGAAAGGAGACGATGACGCTTTTGCGTCTGGAGAAATCCGGGCCGCGACGCCCGACCGCTGAGTTTGCAGCGGCGTACACAGACTAGAGTTCCACCTTCCTAGGGACAACCTCAAAGACCTGTAAGACGTTTCTGTTTGCGCGAATAACCAGCCGGACGGCCAACTATTTAGCTTCTCCGCCCAAAGTCGAATCTACCTACAAATACTTCCGAACCGTCTGGCTGGCACAGCCAAAAGCCCTCGCCCTAACCTCCCCTCTCGCGGTTTTGCATCAGCATGCGCGATGGGGATGCACTGCTTTTGCAGCGCGTCGCAACTTGCCATCCTGTATCCCAAGGAATACGATCCAAGATGATTCATTTCAAGAGATCCGACGATTTTCAGGAGTGGCTTGATTCGTCACGCGCAAAACCCGCTCGTGGGCGCGTGCTGACAAGATTGGACAACGCACGTATGGGCAACTTCGGAGACTGCGAGACCGTAGGAAATGGCGTATCGGAAATGCGCATCCACTATGGCCCTGGGTATCGGGTTTACTTTACGCGCATCGGTGAGGTGGTTTACCTGCTGTTGATCGGAGGCGATAAATCAACGCAAAAGCGCGACATACAACGCGCTAAACAGATTGCAGATGAATTTGGCAAAAGGAGTGAATCATGACTGAATTTAGAGATTTCGACGTAGCTGAGCACCTCAAAACCCCGGAAGACATGGCCGAGTACCTTGAAGCGTCTTTCGAAGAAGACTCTGGTGACGGCTTACTGATTCGTTCAGCCCTCAACAACATCGCACGCGCCCAAGGCATGACCCAGGTAGCCCGCGACGCCGGTCTTGGAAGAGAAAGTTTGTACAAAGCCCTTTCCAGTGCTGGCAATCCTGAGTTCGCGACTATCATGAAAGTCATGAAAGCGCTGGGCCTTAAGCTTCACGCCACGGCGGTCTGACCTGGTGCGACACCAAACCACACCGCCACTTTTTACTTATGCCCCCCGATCAGGCTAAATACCCACCTGATCGCTTAACCCTACGGATTGTCCGCCATGGCCCGTCAACGCTTTGCAACTGTGTGGATCGCCTGCTTTGCAGTGCTGTTCAACGCCTTTGCCATGCCGCTGACCAGCGCGATGCAACAGTCGCAAGACCCCGTGCAGCAATTGCTGTGGGGCAGTTTCTGTTCCTCCAATGGCGCCAGCCTCAAGACCATTGCCTTGGGCAAGTTGGACATCCCGACGCCGCCCCAGGAAGATCATTCCGCCATGCAGCATTGCTGGTGTTGCTCGGGCTCACCGCCATTAGTGGCGTTGCCGGGGCATGTGCCGCAGCTGTATGTCACACGTTTTGATGCCGTGCCGGGCCTGTCGCCGCCCGCACTGCAAGCCCCTACCCCGCGCCAGCAATGGCCGAGTCTTAACCCCCGCGCCTCTCCAACGGTCTGATTTCTTCGCAAGTGAACTGCGTTTAGAACCGTTCTGGAGAACTGCCATGCTTAAATCTTCCCTGCTGCTGGCTGCATTGTTGCTGCCGGTGTTCAGTGCTGCCAATGCCGATGACTACAAGGCCGGCAGCCTGCTGGTCAGCGATCCCTGGTCCCAGGAATTGCCGCCGAATGCGCCGACTGTCGCTGCCTATTTTGTGATTCATAACCAGGGCGAAAGCGCTGATCGTTTGCTTAGCGTCGACACGCCTGTGGCGGCCAAAGCCGAGCTGCATGAGCATGTGATGCAGGGCGATTTGATGAAGATGCAAAAGGTGGAAACCGTTGCCGTACCGGCCAAAGGTGATCTGACCTTCGCACCGATGGCCTACCACGTGATGCTGCTGGACCTGAAAGACCGCAGCCAACTGCGCGACGGCCAACACTTCCCACTCACCCTGAACTTCGAAAAAGCCGGCCCGGTGCAGGTTGAGGTCTCGGTACAAAAAGCGCCGCCGATGGCCGGCCACGAGCATATGCACGCCCAATAGGCCAACGTAAATGGGCGCCCCTCGCGCCAGGTTGTCGCCACACCGCCGCAGGCCCATGAGCCTGGCGCGCGGCAGTTGGATCAGCCTGTTCGCCATGCTGATGATCTTTATCGGTCCGCTGATTTCCCAAGCGATGCCGATGGATCATCACGCCGGTATGTCGATGCAAATGTCCATGGACATGCCGTCGACCAGCCATGGCGAGCACACGCCAGCTCCCAGCGAACACCACGCCCTCTGGGCAAAATGCGGTTATTGCGACCTGCTCTTCAGTTGCCCTGCCCTGCCCGGCAGCGTGTCCCATGTCAGCCTCGGCACCCCGCCACCGGCGAATGCCCTGACGCCCGCCACCCGCCTGGGCCACGCCCGGCAGAGCATCTTCCCTGGCGCCCGCAGCCGCGCCCCACCTATCGCTTCGTAAGCACTTCACAGCATCACTTCACACCGGCCGACTTTAGACAGACAGCCGCAGGCTGCTGGCCGTGTTGTTTACGATTGATTGATGGAATTTGTCATGTCCAGGTTTTCTGCTGACTCCCGATTGGGATGTACCCCCGTTCTCGCCGTTCTGTGTGGCGCGCTGTTGGCACCACACTCGCAGGCTGAAGATCATGAGTTGAGCCCCACGGTGATCACCGCAATCGCCCCCAGCTCACCGCTGACCGTTGTCACCAACCCCAAAGACCCCCGCCAACCGGTGCCCGCCAGCGATGGCGGCGACTACCTCAAGACCATCCCCGGCTTCGCGCTGGTGCGCAACGGTGGCACCAATGGCGACCCGGTGCTGCGCGGTATGTTCGGTTCACGCCTGAATATCCTCACCAATGGCGGCATGATGCTCGGCGCCTGCCCAGGGCGGATGGACGCGCCCACCTCGTATATTTCGCCGGAAACCTACGACAAGCTCACCGTGATCAAAGGCCCGCAAACCGTGCTCTGGGGGCCTGGCGCGTCAGCCGGCACCATCCTGTTCGACCGCGAGCCCGAGCAATTCGGCGAGCTGGGCACACGGGTCAATACCAGTGTGCTGGCCGGCTCCAACGGGCGCTTCGACAAGGTGGTCGATGCCGCTGCCGGTGGGCCTTTGGGCTATGTGAGGGTGATCGGCAATCAGGCCCACGCCGATGACTACAAGGACGGCAATAACAACTCCGTCGCCTCGCGCTACGACAAGTGGAATGGCGACGTGGCCGTCGGTTTCACCCCCGATGCCGACACCCTGCTGGAGCTCACTGCCGGCCGTGGCGATGGCGAAGCGCGCTACGCCGGGCGCGGCATGGATGGCTCGCAGTTTCTGCGCGAAAGCCTGGGGCTGCGGTTTGAAAAGTCCAATATCGGTGAGGTACTGGATAAGGTCGAAGCGCAGGTCTACTACAACTACGCCGACCATGTGATGGACAACTACAGCCTGCGTACGCCGTCGGGCACCGGTATGATGGCCGGGCCGATGGCTTCCAACGTCGACCGCCGCACCCTCGGTGCACGCATCAAGGCGACCTGGCGCTGGGCCGATGTGCAACTGATCAGCGGCCTGGATGCGCAGACCAACGAGCATCGCCAGCGCAGCAGCATGGGCATCGACACCTACAAGGAACTGCCACGGGTCAAGGATGCCAATTTCCACAACTACGGCGTGTTCAGCGAGCTGACCTGGTACGCCGCCGACCGCGATCGGCTGATCACCGGCGCCCGCCTGGACCGCGCCTCGGCCAAGGATTTCCGCCAAACCACCGGTTCGGGAATGATGGCGCGCCCCAACCCGACCGCCGACAACACTCGCGCTGAAACCTTGCCATCGGGCTTTGTGCGTTATGAGCACGACCTGGCCGACACACCCACAACCGTCTACGCAGGGCTCGGCCATTCGGAGCGTTTCCCGGATTACTGGGAGCTGTTTTCGCCCAACACCGGCGCGGTCGGTTCGGTAAATGCCTTCGACGGCGTGAAGCCGGAGAAAACCACCCAACTCGACTTCGGTGCGCAGTACAAAACCGCCGACCTTGAAGCCTGGGCCTCGGGCTATATCGGCCGGGTGCAGGACTTTATCCTGTTCGACTACAAGCCCGGCATGATGGGCACCACGTCCCAGGCCCGCAATGTCGACGCGCGCATCATGGGCGGTGAACTGGGCGCAGCGTACAAACTGACCCAGCACTGGAAAGCCGACGCCAGCCTCGCCTACGCCTGGGGCAAGAACACCAGCGACGGCAAGGCGCTGCCGCAGATGCCACCGCTGGACGCGCGTTTGGGCCTCACCTACAGCCAGGACGACTGGAGCGCCGGCGCCTTGTGGCGTGTGGTCGCGGCGCAAAACCGCATCGACCAGAACAAGGGCAACGTGGTCGGCAAGGACTTCGACAAAAGCAGCGGTTTTGGCGTGTTCTCGCTGAACGCGGCGTACCGCATCAATAAAAACTTCAAGGTCAGCACCGGCGTCGACAACCTGTTCGGCAAAGCCTATGCCGAGCATTTGAACCTGGCCGGTAACGCAGGCTTCGGCTACCCGGCCAACGACCCGCAAGCCATCAAGGAGCCGGGGCGTACGCTCTGGACCAAAGTCGACATGAGCTTCTAAAAGCATCGCGGGCAAGCCCGCTCCCACAGGGAAATGCATTCCAAATGTGGGAGCTGGCTTGCCTGCGATAGCGGCCTGACAGACAAAAAATATCTAAAGCCTTGCGGAGCCTAATGATGACCACCCCAAAAATTTCCTTCTACAACCTGGCCTGGCGCTGGCACTTCTACGCCGGCCTCTTCGTCGCCCCGTTCATGGTGCTGCTGGCCCTCACCGGCATCATCTACCTGTTCAAACCCCAGCTCGACCCGCTGATGTACGGCAACCTGCTCAACGTGCAAAGCGCCGAGCACGCCCTGAGCGCCGACGAACAACTGCAACGCGCCCAGGCAGCTTTTCCCCAGGGCAAAATCAGCAAATACCTGCCACCCGCCGACGCCACCAGCAGCGCGCAATTCGTGATGCACAACGATGGCCGCGAAGTGACGGTATTCGTCGACCCGTATCGCGGCACCGTCCTCGGTGAACAGGATGCCCAATACAACCTGCAAGCCATCGCCCGCGCACTGCATGGCGAGCTGATGATCGGCACCGTCGGCGACCGTTTGGTGGAACTCGCCGCCGGTTGGGGCGTGATGCTGGTGGTATCCGGCGTGTACCTGTGGTGGCCACGCGGCAAGTCTTCGGCGGGCGTGTTGTGGCCACGGCTCAACAGCCGTGGCCGAGTGTTCTGGCGCGATATGCATGCGGTCGCCGGTTTCTGGGGCGCGGCATTTTTGCTGGTGATGCTGCTCAGCGGCATGACCTGGACCGGCTTCTGGGGCAAACAATACGCCGAGCTGTGGAATAAGTTTCCCGCCGCGATGTGGAACAACGTGCCGCAGTCCGACCAGCAAGCGCGCAGTCTCAATACGGCCAGCCAGCAGACTGTGCCATGGGCAATGGAGAACACGCCAATGCCCATGTCCGGCGACCACGCCGAACATATGAACCACGGTGCGATGCATTCAGGTCCCGCCGCGCCGACGGTACGCCTGCAACAAGTGGTCGACCTGGCCAACGCACGCAAGGTCGAACCCGGCTACAGCATCACGTTCCCCACCACCGCCGAAGGCGTGTTCACCGTCGCGGTGTTCGCCAACGACCCACGCAATGACGCGACCCTGCATGTGGATCAGTACACCGGCAAAGTGCTGGCCGATGTACGTTGGGAACACTACAACCTCGTCGCACGCGCCACCGAAACCGGTGTAATGCTGCATGAAGGCAAGATGTTCGGCTGGGTCAATCAGCTGATCGTGCTGGTGATTTGCCTGATGATTTTGCTCAGCGCGGTGAGTGGCGTGGTGATCTGGTGGAAGCGTCGGCCACACGGTGGGTTGGGAGTGCCGCCGTTGCGCCATGACCTGCCGAAGTGGAAAACCGCGATGGTGATCATGTTCGCGCTGGCGATCATTTTCCCGTTGGTGGGTGCATCGCTGATCGTGGTGTGGGCGCTGGATCGCCTGGTGCTGGCGCGCCTTTTCAACCAACGTGAATCTGCCTCAGGTTCTGCATGAAGCAAGCGAGATGCCCACGCCAGAGGCTTTCTGTAGCCTTGCGCGACTTTTGTCGCGCAGCCAATAAGTGTTAACTTATAACACTTTCTGCGTTATCGTTGCTCGCCGCGCCCTGCGGTGAGCACCCCTCTCAAGAAGCGATTGATCGACCGATGAACAAGTACCTCGCGTCCGGCCTGTGCCTGCTCGCCCTGCATAACAGCGCCCAGGCCCTGACTCTGCCCGCCAGCCCCGTGACCGCGCCCGCCGTGGATGACGAGCGCGTTGACCTGAACACGCCGACCACCGCCGGTTCGCGCTTGAACCTCACGGCCTTGCAAACCCCGGGCAGTGTCGAGAGCCAGACCGGCGAAAAAATCCGCGAGCGCGGCGACGCCAGTGTGCAGGACGCCATCTCCCGCGCCACCGGCATCAGCCGCACCGGCTCGCCGGGCGACGGCGGCACGTCGTTGCAGGCCCGTGGTTTTACCGGGCAGAGTTCGGTGCTGCAGCTGTACGACGGGCAGCGCATGTTCGACGGCGCAGGCACTTCCACCTTCCCGGTGGACACCTGGTCGGTTGAGCGCGTGGATGTGCTGCGCGGCCCGGCCTCGGTGATGTACGGCCAGGGCGCCACCGGCGCGGTGATCAATACGATTGCGAAGAAGCCGTTCACCGGCGAAATCGAAAACCATGTGCGCCTGGGCTACGGTTCCTATGACCGCCAACAGCAAGCGCTGGACAGCGGCGGCTCACTGACTGACACACTGAGCTACCGCCTGAACGTCAACCGCCTGCGCAGCAACGGCTTCATCGCACGCGGCGACTCCGCCAGCGATTTCGTCAGCGGCGCGCTGCGCTGGCAGCCGGCCGACACCCTGAGCTTCACCCTGGCCCACGACTATGGCGACCAGAGCCCGCAGAACTACTACGGCACGCCACTGATCAACGGCCAGTTGCACAAAGGCCTGCGCGACAAGAACTACAACGTCAGCGACGACAAACAGCACTACAACGACCAGTGGACGCGCCTGACCAGCGAGTGGCAGATCAACGACAACGTCACCGCCACCAACGAGCTGTCGTACCTGAAAAACCAGCGCCGCTGGCAGAACGCCGAGAGCTACAACTTTGTGAATGGCGGTTTGGTGCGCCAGGACTACCTGGGCATCAAGCACAACCAGGAACAGCTCGGTGACCGCCAGACGTTCACGTTTAAACACACGCTGTTGGGCCTCGACAGCCAGACGGTGACGGGCGTTGAATACAACCGCATTCGCTTCCGCCTGGCCAGTAACGCACCGTTTAACGACGTGCCAGGCGGCGGCCAGCCGGTGGATATTCAGTACCCGGTGCCGCAGCCGTTTGAAAGCAGCAGCCCATTCATCCCCCAAGCGGTCACCACCACCAAACAACTCGCAGCCTTCGCCGAAAACCGCCTGCAATTGACCGACAAACTCTCGCTGATCACTGGCGCGCGCCGCGACTACCTGCACATCGATAGCAATGATCTGACGGCTGCGAACACAGATTCCGACAAGACCCTGACCGGCAACAACTGGAAAGCCGGCCTGGTCTACGCGATCACACCGAGCACTTCGGTCTACGGCCAGTACGCCACCAGCACCGACGGTGTCGGCAGCCTGATCAGCCTGAGCCCGAGCCAGCAGCAGTTTGGTTTGTCCACTGCCAAACAGGCCGAAATCGGCTTCAAGCAGGCGTTCTGGGACGCGCGTGGTGAATGGACCCTGGCGGCCTATCACATCGTCAAAAAGAAACTGCTGGTGAGCATCCCCGGCACCACCCTCAAGGAGCAAGTCGGCCAGCAATCCTCCAACGGCCTGGAAGCCAGCCTAGACCTGCAACTGCCCAACGCCTGGCAGCTGCAAGCCAATGCGGCCATTGTGCGGGCGCAGTACGACGACTTTTCCGAAGTGGTCAACGGCCAGGCTGTTTCCCGCGACGGCAACCGCCCGGTGGACGTGCCCAACCGCACCGCCAACCTGTGGTTGAGCAAGACGGTGACCGATGACATTCGCGCCGGTGCCGGTGTGCGTTACGTCAGCGCCCGTTATGCCGACACCGCCAACAGCAGCGAAGTGCCGAGCTACACCGTGGCCGACGCCAGCGTATCGTGGAGGGCCATGCGCAATACCACCCTGGGCCTTGAGCTGAACAACCTGTTCAACCGCACCTACGCCGTCAGCCAGTACAACAATGGCCAACAGTGGATACTGGGTGAGCCGCGCTCGTTCTTCGTCACGGCGGACTACACCTTCTAACTGATACACACGCTCCCTGTGGGAGCTGGCTTGCCTGCGATGAGCATAGGTATCTACACAACCGGTTAACACGAAGTCTGTGGCAGGTGGGCTTTTGTGGCGAGCAGGCTTGTCCTGCGTTGGGCTGCGAAGCGGCCCCCGTACAGGCACGGCAATTTTGCTGAAAGTACTCAGCGTCTGTTTTTGGGGCTGCTTCGCAGCCCAACGCAGTACAAGCCTGCTCGCCACAGGAGAAATAGGCTGCTTTTAAAAGTTGTGTAGATACCTATGGCTATCGCAGGCAAGCCAGCTCCCACAATTTACTGTGTTGAACTTGAGAATATTGATGGCCTCACTCACCCTCACCGACCTTGGTTGGACCCCACCGGGCCACGACCACTGCAATCATCGCTTCCAGCTGCGAGATGCCAGCCTGCAGGTCGGTGCGGGGGAGTTTGTCGGGCTGATCGGCCCTAACGGCAGCGGCAAGACCAGCCTGTTGCGCTGCGCTTATCGCTTCAGCAAACCCGAACGCGGTGACGTGCTGCTCGAACACCAGAATGTGTGGAAACAAAGCGCCAAATGGTGCGCACAACGCATCGCGGTGGTGCTGCAGGAGTTCCCGGACACCTTCGGCTTGCGCGTCGACGAAGTGGTCGGCATGGGCCGCACGCCCCACAAAGGTTTGTTCGATGGCGACACACTGCACGACCAGCATCTCATCCGGCAGGCGCTGGAATCGGTCGGTATGCACGGCTTTGAAGACCACGCGTTCGCCACGCTCTCGGGCGGTGAAAAACAGCGCGTGATCCTCGCCCGCGCCTTGGCGCAGCAGCCGCAATTGTTGATCCTCGACGAGCCGACCAACCACCTCGACCCACGCTACCAGTTGGAGCTGCTGCGGCTGGTCAAGCGCTTGAACATCGGCACCCTTGCAAGCATTCATGACCTGAACCTGGCCGCGGCTTTCTGTGACCGTTTATACGTGATCAACCATGGGCGCATTGTCGCCAGCGGCACGCCTCACCAAGTGCTGACCGCCGAGTTGCTGCGTGATGTCTTCGGCGTCGAAGCCTTGATCGACGCTCACCCTTTGGCCGGCTACCCCCGAATCACCTGGATAACCCAACCATGATCCTGCGCTCCCTGTTGTCTCTCGCGTTGCTATTCGGCACTGCCCAAGCGTTTGCCGAAGCCACCCATTACCCGGTGACCGTCAAAAGCTGCAACCGCGACGTGACCTTTCAGGAAGCGCCGAAATACGCGGTCAGCCACGACATCAACATGACCCAAATGATGCTCGCCCTGGGGCTCAAGGATCACATGGCCGGCTACAGCGGCGTCACCGGCTGGAAGTCGGTGACGCCGCAAATGGCCGACACTCTCGTCGGCCTGCCGGAGCTGGCGAGCAAGTACCCGTCGGTGGAAACCCTGCTCAACGCCAACGTGGATTTCTTCTTCGCCGGCTGGGATTACGGCATGCTCGTGGGCGGCGATCTCACGCCGCAAACCTTGCAGCCACTGGGCATCAACGTCTACGAGCTGACCGAGTCCTGCGCCTTCGTAATGAAGCGCCCGGCCGCGACCCTGGACGACACCTATAACGACCTGCGCAACCTGGGCAAGATCTTCAACGTGCAGGACCGCGCCACGGCCTTGATCGCGCAGATGCAGGCGCAAGTGGCCGAGGTGCAACAGCATCTGCCCGCCGACAAGCCTAGGGTGTTCCTCTATGACAGCGGCGAAGACCGCGCCATGACCTCCGGCCGCCTGGGCATGCCGCAAGCGCTGATCACCGCCGCAGGCGGGCGCAATATCCTCGATGACATCGACGCCAGCTGGACCCGCGTCAATTGGGAAACCGTGGTGGAGCGCAACCCGCAGGTGATCGTGATTGTCGACTACAGCGAAATCACCGCCGCGCAAAAAGAACAATTCCTGCTGGATAACCCGGCGTTGCAATCGGTGGACGCCATCAAGAATCAGCGCTTTATCGTGATCCCGTATGTGCAGGCAACGCCAGGCATCGACAACGTGCTGGCGGTGGAAACCCTGGCCAAAGGATTCCACGGCGAATGATCAGCCGCCGCTATGCTCTGCTGCTGAGTGCGCTTGGCGCGTTGTTGCTGGTCTCTTGCGTGATCTCGCTGGGGTTTGGCTCGGCGCGGGTGCCGGCGGACGTGGTGTGGCGGATTCTGCTCAA
Organism: Pseudomonas sp. PA-6-3C; assembly: GCF_021605825.1. NCBI lineage: Bacteria > Pseudomonadati > Pseudomonadota > Gammaproteobacteria > Pseudomonadales > Pseudomonadaceae > Pseudomonas > Pseudomonas sp. PA-6-3C. The sequence goes on along the minus strand of NZ_WKDV01000021.1, from coordinate 40,655 downwards.
CAAGGCCTTCGGCCTCGGTGACGTCAACTGGAGCACCGGCCAGGAACATATCGTCTGGTTGATCCGCGTGCCGCGCATGTTGCTCGGCGCACTGGTCGGCGCCGGGCTGGCGTTGATCGGCGCCGTGTTGCAGGCGGTGACGCGCAACCCGCTGGCCGACCCGCACCTGCTCGGCGTGACCTCCGGCGCCACTCTCGGCGCGGTGATCGTGGTGTTGCACGTAGGGGAAGTCGTCGGCTTGCTGACCTTACCTATCGCCGCCTTCATCGGTGCGCTGCTGAGCATGCTGGTGGTGCTGGCCGTGGCCAGTCGTAACGGCCGCCTGGAGAGTGATCGCCTGCTGTTGTGCGGCGTAGCCGTGTCATTCGTGATGATGGCGGTGGCCAACCTGCTGCTGTTCATGGGCGACCATCGCGCCGCCTCGGCGGTGATGTTCTGGATGCTCGGCGGCCTGGGCCTGGCGCGCTGGGAACTGTTGGCGATCCCCACTGCGACTGTGCTGCTGGGGCTGTTGATACTGGTGGGCATGGCGCGGCCACTGAACGCATTGATGGCCGGCGAACAGACCGCCGTGACCCTGGGCATGAACGCACGTTCTGTGCGTTTGAAGGTGTTCCTGGTGGCGTCGTTGATGACCGGTGTGCTGGTGTCCATCAGCGGCTCCATCGGCTTTGTCGGGCTGATGGTGCCGCATATTGCGCGGCGTCTTGTGGGCGCTGAGCACCGGCGTTTATTGCCGGTGTGCGCGCTGCTGGGCAGCCTGTTCCTGGTGTGGGTTGATGTCGCCGCCCGCACCCTGATCGCCCCCGAAGACTTGCCCATTGGCGTGGCGACGGCGGCGATTGGCGGGCTTTTCTTTATCGGGTTGATGCGTAAGCGCTGAACTCAGAGTTCGTCCCGATTCCGTTCATACCAGAACTCTTCGGGTTCCGGCTCTGCCTCGCTCCACTCCTCACCCAATGGCCCTGCAACTCTCCAGAAGGCATCGGTGACCAGCACTGACAATTTGCCCAAGGTTCGCAATCGCGCGACGAACACACGGGGCACTGGTGCCATACCCGGGGCAAGCAATCGGTCTTCAGATGCCGTAAACGCCGGTACGTACTTGAGCAGCGCACCATTGCGGCAGGACAGATAACAACTCTCGGCGTCAGGGGCATTCGCCCTGGCTACCGACACGTAGTCGTGAAGATCGTCCTTGGCAACGAAGTTACCCAAGAGTTCTTTATCTATCGCTTCAAAGCTGGACGTCGACGCAATGGCTTTATAGAACGCCTGCACAGCGGCGATTTTGTAGGTACTCAGTGTATTTTCAGGCGGTACATCAAATCCGGCATGATCAGCCCAGAACAACAATTCCAGGGTACTTGTACTTCCCGTACCCTGATCTTCCACCGGGTCGAGCGCGACGTACCCCGGCGTTTGCCCCGGCACCAGCACAGCGCCCAGGTACTGCTTGCCCTTGAACGGTGCAACCAAGCCTTGTGCATAGCGGGCCGCATCATCGGTGTAAGTAAACAGCGGGCCGCAGAACGAATGAAAATGCGGATCGTCGGCGAAAGCATGAGGCGCTTTATTCGGCTCCCAATGCTCAGTGACCCTCTCTTTCTTACCCCAGACCTCACTGGTCACCCGAATGTACAACTTCCCCGCGCCCGCAAGGCGGCGCACATAATCACGTACCGTAAGGGAGGCATCGAGCAATTGTGTGCGTTCGATATGTGCCTTGCTCGTCCATGGGTACAACGGCGCCGTTTTGGGAAACTCATACGTGAGCAGCGCACCGTCGCTGCACAACAGATACAGCGTCGGAGCACTGCCGTTACGTGCATAGGTGACAACGTTGAGTGCCTTGGCGATGTACTGGGGCGGGAAAAAACTGCGCGCCATTTCATCATTGCTACCGGCGATGGCCACGGTCGAAGCACAGAGATACAAACCATCAAACACATAGCCCTGTGGCAATTGGCCGTCGATAAAGACCTGTTTAAAATCAGCAAAGTCGTCTCTGACAAGCGCCAGGGTTGCCTTATAGAACGGTTTGTTAGCCGACTTGAGTACGTAACCGAAGGCCACTTCGGTTTGAGGCTTCCATAGGCGTTGAGCGTAACGAACGGCATCGACCGCCCGGGTGAAAATCGGGCTGCAGGGCGCGTCCATGAACACAGCGCGAATATCCCCAGGATGGGTTGGCGGTATATTCGCCACAAAATCCCCCGCCAACTTTCTGGGCGGACCCCATACCCCATCGCCTTCTATCACGCTCAGATTGCCGGCTTTCACCACCTCGGTGATGAAGTCCTGCGGCGAGAGCGTGCCACTGCGAAGTTGCTGCTCAATACTGTTGTCACCGTAATCACCCTTGACCTTGTTAAGTGGCGCGAGACGATCCTTGAGTCGCTCCTCCTCGGCAGAGCCCGACAGGTGGTAACTGAGGATCGAGCCACTGGGGCCAAACACATATTCACGGTTAAGGTGGGCCTCACGACGCAACAGGTTTGACAATACCGCAGTCGGTATCATGGTTTTATAGATGGCTTTTTGGGCGACGGATAACAACAACGGCCCCTCTTGATCTATCAAAGAACGATAGCGCGCAACAATCGTACTGTTCTGAGGGTAAAGCGCTAAATCAGCAGCCCGATCCGGGTATATCCAGTGTAATGCCAACCCTTGAGGTGGAAGCGCCAGTGGTTCAGTCGAGACAAACAGACCATTTCCCAGCCTGAGTATCACCCCGGCAAAACGCCGATAGTATCCGTTGTTCACCCTGGCAGCTGCATAGCGGGCTGCATCGTCGGCACTCGCGAAGCAGGGGCTTAAACGCCGCGGTGTCAGGGTTGCGTAACTGCTCCAGCTAGGGGCGACCTGACCTTTTTTATCCCAGAACTGGCTGGTACGTACCACATGCAGCATTCCCTTCAGCGCCCACTCACTGAGGAAGCTCTGGGGTGTCTTCTCGCCGGAGTCCAATGCTTGCTGCGCCTGCGTCAGCAATGTATCTGCCGGGCCGCCACTTTTGACGTCAAGCCGCGGGGGCTCATACCGCAACAGCGCGCCATCAAGGGTGGAAAAGTACACCGACAGGTTGCTCGGGCCACTCCGAATAGCGGCAAAAAGAGCAGAGAACAATACTGTTGGCGTGACAAAAAACAGCGTCAACCAGGCGTTCGACGTATTTTGCCCGGCACGTGACCATTGCTGCGAGCGAAACAGCCCGTGCAATATAAAACCATCGGGTAGCTGGTAACCCCCCTCGGGCTTAAGTTCAAACAGGCTGTTGAGATTGAACAGTTCGCTCTCACTGACAACGCCCACTACCTCGCTGGCAATGTACTGCTCCTTGTCCCTATGCTTGAGGATGAAAGCAAAACAGGCCGCCTGCGCGAAGTTGCGCGCATGCACGCGTCCGTGCAGGTTACGGGCCGCCTCATCGGCACTGGCAAATACGGCACCGTAGGTGGTGTAGTCAGGTGGGCCCGATCTTGGTGCGTAGGAATAGTTAGGCGTCCAGTCGTTGTAGACCACCGAACGCTGGCCCCATAACGGGTTGCCCAGGATGATCTTGAAGTCCCCCGCCTCGGCCAGCCGACGGACCCAATCGGCCGGCCGGATCTGCCCGCTGTCGAGGCGCTTGCCGAGGCTGTTGTCGCCAGCCTGCGGGCCGATATTGGCCAGCAGCAACTGTTCCTGCGCCGAATGATTTGGGGTGTACTCCAACAGGCAATCACTGGCTCCCGACAGGTACGCCACGCGACCGGCCGGAATGATCGAGTACATTTCATCATCGGAGAACACTTGCAGGTTGATCTGCGCCTCCTCATGCGTCCAGCCGCGCCGCGCAACCCAGGACGGGCTCACCATCGACAGAGCGGTATGGGAACCGTAGCGAGCATGCAACACATAAGGCTCCGGCGGGATCAACGGCCCGTTACCGTCGCGTGGAAAAAACAGAGTGAAGGCAAATGGGTTGGCCGCACTGGACACTGGCTCAGTGATAACAAAACGGCCGTCTTCGCCCTTGAGTATATAACCGCCGTAGTAGCCGCCACGCCAGTTGTTGATTTGCTCATGGGCATACACCGCGGCATCGCGCGCCGAGAGAAACGAACGGCTAAGGGTTGCCTTGTAAAACGACTCTATCAGGTTCGAGCGGTTATCTACCCTCCCGACCTTGCGCCACAATCCTCCGGCCTGCACCACCGAAAGGTCCGTCGCCGCAATAACCCTGCGCACGTAAGCCCGAGGGCTCAACGTACCGGTGAGCATGGCCGCCTGAGCACCGTTATCGTTTAGCTCGCCCGTGTCGGTTTCCCGCACCAGATCGGTGGTGTTCGTGGCTGCGGGCACCCTGAAGCTCAACAGCGATGAATCCGAGGCCAGCATGTACAGCGACAACCCACGGGCCGGGTTCTGGATGTCCTGGCTTGCGCGCGCTTGACGGGTGGCGGCCACCACCTGCGCCGGGGTGAAAAACGTACTGGCCAGCCAGGTTTCCCGGGCGGCAATTTCGCCGGTCTCATACCAACTGCTGAAGTAAATGGCTTCCAGCCGAAATTGCGAAGGCAAGCGCAGCTTGCCGTCTGGGCGTTTTGGAAACACCAGGTTTGGCGAAAACAGTGGATCACCCTTGGGCAGTGCCAACGTCGCAACATACGCGTCATCACGGGAGTGCTTGAGTACAAAGCCACACCGGCCGCCCTCGCTCCCCGCCAGCGAAAGTGCACGCAACACCGCAAGCTCAGGCCGTGAAAACACCTGAGTAAAAAACGGTTGTTGCGGTGCAGGGGTCGCCGGCGTTCTGATCCGCCATGTGTTGCTTATACGCCCGCGAACGCCTCCCCATACCGGGTTGGCAATCACTGTCCACAACTCACCCGCCGCAGCCAGCAACCGGATGGGATGCTCGAAATCACTGCTGGTTTCACCCGGCCCGCCGCGCAGTTGCAGGTCCAGCGTTTTTTCAGCGATCGAGCCACTGCTGACATACTTGAGCAGCACATCATCTGGCCCGGACAAATAGTGGACTTTGGCGAACGTTCTTTTTTCAAAGCTGAAGAGTTGATCGGCACCGGAATAGAAGTTGTTGAACACCTGCACCTGGTCCGCCGTGAAGTGTGGAAGTGCGCGCTTGATGCCCTCAGCATCGGCGGGATGAGAGTGGTAAAAGGCCTCGGCCTGGTAATCATCAGGGGCGATGAACTTGCCCTCACTGTCACGGGCCAACATGCGCCCGTGATCAAATTGAACGCGCTCTCCTGCGATGGGATCTGTGGCGTAGAAGCGATTGCCGCGCTTGAAGATCACACCACCATACTCAATGTCACGACGCTGGCCGATCACCGCATGCGCCCAACGCGCCGCATCATCGGCGGTGATAAAGGCCGGACTGAACACCGGTAAGGGAATGCCAGAAAAGGGTCGCCAGTTCGCCTCGACCGTGCCGGTTTTGTCCCAGAGTTGGCTGCCCTTGCCGGGAGCGCTGGCCTTGAGCACCGTCAATTGTCCCGCCGCCGCCAGGCGCTGCACGAACTCACTCGGTTTGAGGCTGCCGGCGATCAAGGTCGAATCGATTTGGTTATCCACAATCGCGCCATCAGGCTCAACACGATAAAGCTGCGCTTCGATAGCAGAGAATGAACAGGTGTAGCGCAACACCGCGCCATCTTCGGTGTTCAGAAATATCGACAGCCCGGACTGCTTGAGCAGTTCAGGCACCAATCGCCCCTGGTAAAGGTGCCGGACCAGTTCCGGGGGTGAAAAGAAATTGCGGTACAGCCATGGTTGCCGGGTCTGGGCCAATGCCGCATAGCCCGCCTTGCCCAGGCAAATACCGATCAAGTGAAAATGCGCAGGCAGGCGATGTTTGCCATCCATGTCCTTGGGAAAAACCTCTTGCACCGAGGGCTGGCGGTCGACCGTGCCAGAAGGCTCGGTCACCCCATACAAGTCCTGGGTATCATGCTTGAGCAGGAACACATACTGGGCCGCCCCTGGCATAGCGGCAAGACGCGCCCGAGCGTGGCTGAGCGCATCGGTGAGGCTCGCCTGCACGGGGCCACAGGGCGGCAGCTCCTGGGTTTTGGTTTTGAAGGCCCGGTAGGGCGTCCATGTGTGGGGCACCTCTCCCGTAGAGCCGCCCCACACGGCGTTGGACACGACAATCGACAGCTGGCTGACGCTGGCGACTTTCTTGAATAGATTCTCCACCACACCGTCATAGCCTTCGGGCCTGCCGAACGGTTCCTTGTCCCGCAGCCACACGGCAAAACGCCGCTCGGCCTCCGAACGGGTGGGGACGTGCTTGAACAACGAACCATCAGGGCCGGACACATAGAAGGCGCTGAAAAATACCGGATCCAGAATATTGCCGATCAAGTCAGGCTCGGAATAAAAGCTGTTCAGCGCCTTGATCTGACGATCTGAAAGCTCAGGGTTGTTGCTTTTGTACTGGGTGAAAAAGTCCGGGTGCGAGTGATACTCCGCCACGCACCGATAGCCTTCGGGATGCAGGAGCCGCTTATTACTGTCCTCGTTGAGAACCGTGCCCACATCAAAAAAATTCTCGCCGCCCTCAATGGGGTCGGTCGCGTAAAACAGATCGTCGGCCAGGCTTTGCATAATGACCCCGCCATACTCCGTGTCCTGCGTGCCACCCATCTGGTGATGGGCATACCGGGCCGCATCATCCATGCTGACAAACCCCGGCCCAACCGGGGGCAACTCCACCTCTGGCTTGGGGTCTGCCCCAAACCAGCCACGTTTGACTCGTGCCATCGCATCACCTTCCTATGACAGGCTTCATGGCGCCAGGATTGGCGGCCATAAAGCCCATCTTCGGCAATGGCAGGCGACCTGGGGTGCCAAATAGGCACCCCAACAAGTCCGCCCTCACGCGATGCCCCGTTTTGAGGCTTGCCCTGCACGGGGCCGCTTTAGCGGCGCCACACTGGTGCGCCATGCGACAGCGACTGGCGCCATAGCGCCCTGAAACCGGTACTGCACGGCGCAGGCACAGCCTTTGCAAAGCCCTGTGTATCTGCCCCACAACACTATCGGTTTACGGAGATCGCACCATGAAGCGTCGTAGCTTGATCAAGGCTTTCACTTTGTCGGCATCCATTGCCGCCATGGGTTTGACCTGGACCGTCCAGGCCGCAGAGACCATCAAGGTCGGCATCCTGCACTCGCTGTCCGGCACCATGGCAATCTCCGAAACTTCGCTTAAAGACATGGCCTTGATGACCATCGACGAGATCAACGCCAAGGGCGGTGTGAACGGCAAGATGTTGGAGCCAGTGGTGGTGGACCCGGCGTCGAACTGGCCGCTGTTTGCCGAAAAAGGCCGGCAGTTGCTGACCCAGGACAAGGTTGCCGTGGTGTTTGGCTGCTGGACCTCGGTGTCACGTAAATCGGTATTGCCGGTGTTCGAAGAACTCAACGGCCTGCTGTTCTATCCGGTGCAATACGAAGGTGAAGAGATGTCGCCGAACGTGTTCTATACCGGTGCAGCGCCTAACCAGCAGGCGATCCCGGCCGTGGAATACCTGATGAGCGAAGAAGGTGGCGGCGCCAAGCGCTTCTTCCTGCTCGGTACCGATTATGTGTACCCACGCACCACCAACAAGATCCTGCGTTCGTTCCTGCATTCCAAAGGCGTAGCGGATAAAGATATTGAAGAGGTCTACACCCCGTTCGGCCATAGCGATTACCAGACCATCGTCGCCAACATCAAGAAGTTCTCGGCCGGCGGCAAGACCGCAGTGATCTCCACCGTGAATGGCGACTCCAACGTGCCGTTCTACAAGGAGCTGGCCAACCAGGGTTTGAAAGCTACCGATGTACCGGTGGTGGCGTTCTCGGTGGGTGAAGAAGAGCTGCGCGGCATCGACACCAAGCCACTGGTGGGCAACCTCGCGGCCTGGAACTACTTCCAGTCGGTGGAGAACCCGGTGAACAAGAAATTCGTTGCGGACTGGAAGGCCTACGCCAAAGCCCACAACCTGCCAGGCGCGGACAAAGCCGTGACCAACGACCCGATGGAAGCCACCTACGTAGGCATCCATATGTGGGCACAGGCGGTTGAGAAAGCCAAATCCACCGATGTCGACAAAGTCCGTGAAGCCATGGCCGGCCAGACCTTCGCCGCGCCGTCGGGCTTCACCCTGACCATGGACAAGACCAACCACCACCTGCACAAGCCGGTGATGATCGGTGAAATCCAGGCCGACGGGCAGTTCTCGGTGGTATGGCAGACCGAGAAGCCGATCCGCGCCCAACCGTGGAGCCCGTACATTCCGGGTAATGACAAAAAGCCGGACTATGCCGTGAAGAGCAACTGATCCGAGGGGTGTCGGCCCTTAAGGCTGACACACACCCTGTGGGAACTGGCTTGCCTGCGATGCAGACAACTCGGTGTATCTGATACACCGCCATCGCAGGCAAGCCAGCTCCCACATTTGTTCGAGCAAGGCCCAAGACTATGCCCACTGCCCTTTACCGCCTCATCCTCGCCGCCCTGCTGTTGCTGCCCTTTGCCGCACACGCCAGCGACGCCGAAGACTTCATCAACGCCAACCCGATGCAACAAGCCAAGCTGCTCCAGGACTGGGCCGCCCAGCCCGACCCGGCGCGCATCGAGCTGGTGGACGCGCTGCAACAAGGCCAACTTAACGTCAACGGCGAAACCAAAACCGTGCGCCTGAACAACCGCCTGCGCGGCTTGATCGACAACGTGCAAGCCAGCCAGCAACTGCTCGCCGCCGACCCGAAGGTGCGCCTCGCTGCTGCGCAAACCCTGCAAAAAAGCGCACAACCTGCGCAGCTCAAATTCCTCGACCAGCAAGTGGCCGCCGAGACCAACGAGGCCGTGCACACCGCGTTGAGCCTGGCCCTGGCCAACCTGCAACTGGTCGACCCCGACCCGGTCATTCGCCTCGCCGCCGTGCGCCTGCTAGGCAGTACCGGTGACCCGCTGGCGCGCACACGCCTTGAGGCGCTGCTGGCTCCCGGTGTCGAAACCGATGCCGCCGTGCACACCGCCGCCGAGACCAGCCTGGCTCAGGTCAAACGCAAATTGATGTTCGGCGAGATCCTCGGCCAGGCTTTCAGTGGCATGTCTTTGGGTTCGATCCTGCTGCTCGCGGCCTTGGGCCTGGCGATCACCTTCGGCCTGCTTGGCGTGATCAACATGGCCCACGGCGAGATGCTGATGCTCGGCGCTTACTCCACGTATGTGGTGCAGTTGATGATGCAGCGCTACGTACCGTCGGCCATCGAGTTCTACCCGCTGATTGCGCTGCCGGTGGCTTTCTTTGTGACTGCCGCGATTGGCATGGCGCTGGAGCGCACGGTGATTCGCCACCTCTACGGGCGGCCGCTGGAAACCCTGCTGGCCACCTGGGGCATCAGCCTGATGCTGATCCAGCTGGTGCGCCTGGTGTTCGGTGCGCAGAACGTCGAAGTCGCCAACCCCGAATGGTTGTCCGGCGGCATTCAAGTGCTGCCCAACCTGGTGCTGCCGTACAACCGCATCGTGATCATCGCCTTTGCCCTGTGCGTGGTAGTGCTGACCTGGCTGCTGCTGAACAAGACGCGCCTGGGCCTCAACGTGCGCGCCGTCACCCAGAACCGCAACATGGCCGCCTGCTGCGGCGTGCCCACCGGGCGTGTGGACATGCTCGCCTTTGGCCTTGGCTCCGGTATCGCGGGCCTGGGTGGTGTGGCGCTGAGCCAGATCGGCAACGTCGGCCCGGACCTGGGCCAGAGCTACATCATCGACTCGTTCCTGGTGGTGGTGCTCGGCGGCGTCGGCCAGTTGGCCGGTAGCGTGATGGCCGCCTTCGGGCTGGGCATCGCCAACAAGATTCTTGAACCGCAGATCGGCGCCGTGCTCGGCAAGATCCTGATCCTCGCGCTGATCATTCTGTTTATCCAGAAACGCCCGCAAGGACTCTTTGCACTGAAAGGACGGGTGATCGACTGATGAACCAGCCATTGATGCTTACCGCCGCGCAAAAGGCCGGCCCCAAGATCACGATAGCGGTGGGTACGGTGATTTTGGTCCTGCTGCTGGCGCTGCCTTTGTGCTCGCTGCTGTCGCCGGCAAATCCGTTTTACGTCTCGGCCTACACCCTGACGCTGGTGGGCAAGATCCTCTGCTACGCCATCGTCGCCCTCGCGCTGGATCTGGTGTGGGGCTATGCGGGGATGTTGTCCCTCGGCCACGGTTTGTTCTTTGCCCTCGGCGGTTATGCGATGGGCATGTACCTGATGCGCCAGGCGTCCGGCGATGAGTTGCCGGCGTTCATGACCTTTTTGTCGTGGACCGAATTGCCGTGGTATTGGGTCGGCACCGAGCACTTCCTCTGGGCCATGTGCCTGGTGGTATTGGCACCCGGTTTATTGGCGTTGGTATTCGGGTTCTTCGCCTTTCGTTCGCGGATCAAGGGCGTGTATTTCTCGATCATGACCCAGGCGTTGACCTTTGCCGGAATGCTGCTGTTTTTCCGCAACGAAACCGGGTTTGGCGGCAATAACGGCTTCACAAACTTTCGCAGCATTCTGGGCTTTGGCATCACCGAGCCGGGCACCCGGGCGGTGCTGTTTGTGGCCACCGTACTGTTGCTGGTCGCCAGTTTGTACACCGGCTGGCGCCTGGCGCAGAGCAAGTTCGGCCGCGTGCTGACGGCATTGCGTGACGCCGAGAACCGCCTGATGTTCTGCGGCTACGACCCACGTGGCTTCAAGCTGTTTGTGTGGGTGTTGAGTGCGGTGCTGTGTGGTTTGGCAGGCGCGTTGTATGTACCGCAAGTGGGCATTATCAACCCCAGCGAAATGTCGCCGACCAACTCTATCGAAGCCGCCGTATGGGTAGCCCTGGGCGGGCGCGGCACCTTGATCGGGCCGTTGCTGGGCGCCGGTGTGGTCAATGGCATGAAGAGCTGGTTCACCGTGGCTTTCCCGGAATACTGGCTGTTCTTCCTTGGGGCGCTGTTCATCATCGTCACGCTGTACCTGCCCAAGGGCATCATCGGCCTGCTGAAGAAATGAGGAACGTCATGCTTGAACCTATTTTCGATGCAGGCAGCGGCCGCGATGCCATCGGTATCGGCCAGGCTGCCGGCAAGGGGCTGAACACACGCCACGGCACCATCCTGACCCTGGAAGACATCAGCGTCAGCTTCGATGGCTTCAAGGCGCTCAATGACTTGAACCTGTATATCGGCGTCGGCGAGCTGCGCTGCATCATCGGCCCCAACGGCGCGGGCAAGACCACACTGATGGACGTGATCACCGGCAAGACCCGCCCCAGCCACGGCAAGGCCTGGTTTGGCGAAACTCTCGACTTGACCAGCATGAGCGAAGTGCAGATCGCCCAGGCCGGCATTGGCCGCAAGTTCCAGAAACCCACGGTGTTCGAAGCCCTGAGCGTGTTCGAAAACCTGGAGCTGGCGCAAAAGACTGACAAGTCGGTATGGGCCAGCCTGCGCGCACGCCTGAGCGGCGAGCAGAAAGACCGTATCGAGGAAGTGCTCGATACCATCCGCCTGACCGCCTCGGCACAGCGCCCGGCGGGGTTGCTGTCCCACGGGCAGAAGCAGTTCCTGGAAATCGGCATGCTGCTGATGCAAGACCCGCAACTGTTGCTGCTGGATGAACCGGTGGCGGGCATGACCGACGCCGAAACCGAGTTCACCGCCGAGCTGTTCAAGCGCCTGGCGGGCAAGCATTCGCTGATGGTGGTGGAACACGACATGGGGTTTGTCGGTTCGATTGCCGACCACGTGACCGTGTTGCACCAGGGCAGCGTGCTGGCCGAAGGGTCGCTTGCACAGGTGCAGGAAAACGAGCGCGTTATCGAGGTTTACCTCGGTCGCTGACGCGCACCGCTTTATGTGGGAGCTGGCTTGCCTGCGATAGCGGTGAGCCTGATACACCGCCATCGCAGGCAAGCCAGCTCCCACATTTGATCCAGTTCCCTCAGTGGGGAATTGAGGAGGTTTTGAACATGCTGCAAGTCGACAAGCTGCACCAGTACTACGGTGGTAGCCACATCCTGCGCGGGCTCTCATTTGACGTGAAGATCGGCGAAGTCACCTGCCTGCTCGGCCGTAACGGCGTGGGCAAGACCACCTTGCTTAAATGCCTGATGGGTTTGCTGCCGGCCAAAGACGGCGCGGTGAATTGGGAAGGCAAGGCCATCACCGGGTTCAAACCGCACCAGCGCGTACACGCGGGCATCGCCTACGTGCCCCAGGGCCGGGAGATTTTCGGACGGCTGACGGTAGAAGAAAACCTGTTGATGGGGCTCTCGCGCTTCCCAGGCTCTGAAGCCAAGGAAGTCCCGGCGTTTATCTATGAACTGTTCCCCGTATTGCTGCAGATGAAACATCGGCGCGGTGGCGACCTGTCCGGCGGTCAACAGCAGCAGTTGGCAATTGGCCGCGCATTGGCCAGCCGCCCGCGCCTGTTGATTCTCGACGAGCCTACCGAGGGCATCCAGCCGTCAGTCATCAAGGAGATCGGTGCAGTGATCAAAAAGCTCGCGGCGCGCGGTGATATGGCGATCCTTTTGGTGGAGCAGTTCTACGACTTTGCCGCCGAACTGGCCGACCAGTACCTGGTGATGTCTCGTGGTGAAATCGTGCAGCAGGGCCGAGGTGAAAATATGGAAAGCGAGGGTGTGCGCGGGCTGGTTACGATTTAATCTGTTGTGTCCTGACGATAAGTAAAAAACATGAACCTGCCCGTTACCCCTGCCCTGTTCACCCCCAGCTGGCATGCCGAGCTGGAACTCGGCTACGCGCGCTTCGGCGACACCACGCGCCCGGTAATGCGCCGCCACCTCGGCCCGCTGCGGGTGCAAAAGCACTTGTACGCCGAAGGCCCCGAGGTGTGCCAGCACATCATCGTCCACCCGCCCGGCGGGATAGCCGGCGGGGACCGCCTGGACATCAGTGCACACGTGGGTGCAGGCGCATGGGCGCAACTGACCAGCCCCGGTGCGGCCAAGTGGTATCGCGCCAGCGGCCCGGCCTATCAAACACTCGACCTCAGCGTGGAAGCTGGCGCGACCCTGGAGTGGCTGCCCCAGGAAACCATCGTGTTCAGCGCTGCCCAGGCCGAACTCAGCACGCGCATCGACCTGCAAGGCGATGCCCGGCTGTTCTACTGGGACGTGATCGCTCTTGGCCGCCCGGCCAGTGGTGAACGTTTTGACCTGGGCCACTTTCAATCGCAGCTGGATATTCGCCGCGACGGCCAGTTGCTCTGGCATGAGCGCCAGCGCATTGTAGGCGCCGACGGTTTGCTCGACTCGCCCATCGGACTGGACGGGCAACCGGTGTTTGCCACGCTGTTGCTGACCGGAGATATAGACCCTCAATTATTGGAAACCTGCCGCGCCCTGCCCCATGCGATTCGCGGCGACCTGACCCAACTGCCCGGCTTGCTGGTCGCCCGCTGCCTGGCCAGTGAGGCGCTGCTGGCGCGGGGTTGGCTGATTGATTTATGGAAATTGTTACGTCCGAGTGTGCTTGGGCGAGAAGCGGTTCCACCCAGAATCTGGAGCACATGAAGATCAACCTGTGGAACTGAGTTTATGTGGGAGCTGGCTTGCCTGCGATGGCGGTGTGCCTGATACACCGCTATCGCAGGCAAGCCAGCTCCCACACAAGCCTGTTTCCACAGGGGATCTGCGGTGTTTTTATGAATGCTGTTTGAAGGACCTTGAACCATGGATTTGACCCCACGGGAAAAAGACAAACTGCTGATCTTCACTGCTGGCCTGGTGGCCGAGCGCCGCTTGGCGCGGGGTGTGAAGCTCAACTACCCGGAAACCATCGCCTATATCTCGGCCGCGCTGATGGAAGGTGCCCGCGATGGCCGCACCGTGGCCGAGTTGATGCACTACGGCACCACCCTGCTCAGCCGCGAGCAAGTGATGGAAGGCATCCCGGAAATGATCCCGGATATCCAGGTGGAAGCCACCTTCCCCGATGGCACCAAGCTGGTGACCGTCCACCAGCCAATCGCGTGAGGCCCGGCCATGATTCGTGATGCTACCGAGCAAGACCTGCCGGCGATCCGCGACATCTACAACGATGCGGTGCTCAACACCACGGCCATCTGGAACGAGCAACCGGTGGACCTGGCCAACCGTCAGGCCTGGTTCGCTGCGCGTCAAACCCAGGGCTATCCGATTCTGGTGGCGGTGGAAAACGATGAAGTCACCGGCTACGCCTCATTCGGCGATTGGCGCCCGTTCGAAGGTTTTCGCTACAGCGTTGAGCACTCGGTGTACGTGCGCAATGACCAACGCGGCAAAGGCCTCGGCCCGCGGCTGATGCAAGCGCTGATCGAGCGCGCCGCAACCTGCGGCAAGCACGTGATGGTCGCGGCTATCGAAAGCGGCAACCAGGCGTCTATTCGCCTGCATGAGCGCCTGGGTTTCATCACCACCGGGCAAATGCCGCAAGTGGGCATCAAGTTCGGCCGCTGGCTGGACCTGACCTTTATGCAACTGACATTGAATCCGGGCGCCGAACCGCCCAAGGAGTGAGATCGATGAGCGCTACGCAACTGCGTCGAGTCAATGCTGAAAGTTTTGCCCATTACCGCCTGGGTTTGATTGAGCTGTTGCTGGACGCGGTAAAGCACGGCGCTTCAATCGGCTTTATGGCTGACTTCGATGACGCCCAGGCCCGCACCTATTTGAGCGGCGTGCAGGCAAGTATCGAAGAGGGCAGCCTGCTGCTGTGGGTGGTGGTACGCGATGAGCAAGTGATCGCCAGCGTGCAACTGGCGTTGTGCCTGAAAGCCAACGGCCTGAACCGCGCCGAAGTGCAAAAGTTGCTGGTACACAGCAGCGCCCGCCGCCATGGCCTGGGCCAACAGCTGATGAACAGCCTGGAACTCGCCGCGCGCCAGCACAAGCGCGGCCTGCTGTACCTGGACACCGAGGCCGGCTCCGGCGCCGAAGCCTTTTACCAGTCGCTGCGCTACACCAAGATAGGTGAATTGCCCGACTACTGCCAAAGCCCGGACGGGCGCTACACCCCGACCGCCATCTATTTCAAGACACTGGGGCAACCTGCATGATTCCTGGTGAATATCAGATCCAGCCTGGTGACATCGAACTCAACGTCGGCCGGCGCACCGTCACCCTCAGCGTGGCCAACAGCGGCGACCGGCCGATTCAGGTGGGCTCGCACTACCATTTTTTCGAGACCAACGATGCGCTGACCTTTGATCGCGCCGCCAGCCGTGGCATGCGTTTGAATATTCCGGCGGGCACGGCAGTGCGGTTTGAGCCAGGGCAAAGTCGCGAGATCGAGTTGGTGGATTTGAGCGGGGGGCGGCGGGTGTTCGGGTTTGCCGGACGGATCATGGGCGACCTTTAGGGCCTCATCGCAGGCAAGCCAGCTCCCACAGTTGGAATGCGTTCCCCTGTGGGAGCTGGCTTGCCTGCGATAGCGATATCACATTCAACACCTATTTTTCAGGGCATACACACATGAAGATCAGCCGCCAAGCCTACGCCGACATGTACGGCCCCACCGTCGGTGACAAGGTCCGCCTGGCCGACACCGACCTGTTCGTCGAAGTCGAACAAGACTTCACCGTCTACGGTGAAGAAGTCAAATTCGGCGGCGGCAAAGTTATCCGCGACGGCCAGGGCCAGAGCCAACTGCTCGCCCATGAAGTGGTCGATACCTTGATCACCAATGCGCTGATCATCGACCACTGGGGCATCGTCAAGGCCGACGTCGGCCTGAAAAACGGCCGCATTCATGCGATCGGCAAGGCCGGCAACCCGGATATCCAGCCCGGCGTGACCATGGCCATCGGCGCCAGCACCGAGGTGATTGCCGGTGAAGGCATGATCCTCACCGCCGGCGGCATCGACAGCCACGTGCACTTCATTTGCCCGCAGCAGATCGAAGAAGCGCTGACCAGCGGCGTCACCACCATGATCGGCGGCGGCACCGGCCCTGCGACCGGCACCAACGCCACCACCTGCACCTCCGGCCCGTGGCACCTGGCGCGCATGCTGCAAGCCAGCGATTCGTTCCCGATGAACATCGGTTTTACCGGCAAAGGCAATGCCAGCTTGCCGGAACCCTTGATCGAGCAGGTCAAGGCCGGGGCCATCGGTTTGAAGCTGCACGAAGACTGGGGCACCACGCCCGCCAGCATCGACAACTGCCTGAGCGTTGCGGACGAATACGACGTGCAGGTCGCGATTCACAGCGACACCCTTAACGAATCCGGCTTCGTCGAAACCACCCTGGCCGCGCTCAAGGGTCGCACCATCCACACCTACCACACCGAAGGTGCCGGTGGCGGCCACGCGCCGGACATCATCAAGGCCTGCGGCTTCGCCAACGTGCTGCCCAGTTCCACCAACCCGACGCGGCCGTTCACGCGCAACACCATCGATGAGCACCTGGACATGTTGATGGTCTGCCATCACCTGGACCCGAGCATCGCCGAAGATGTGGCCTTCGCCGAAAGCCGCATCCGCCGCGAGACCATTGCCGCCGAAGATATCCTGCACGATTTGGGCGCGTTCTCGATGATCAGCTCCGACAGCCAGGCCATGGGCCGTGTCGGCGAAGTGATCACGCGCACCTGGCAGACCGCTGACAAAATGAAAAAGCAGCGCGGCCCTTTGCCCGGCGACGGCCCGGGCAATGACAACTTCCGCGCCAAGCGCTATATCGCCAAGTACACCATCAACCCGGCGATCACCCACGGCGTCAGCCATATCGTCGGCTCGATCGAAGTGGGTAAGTGGGCCGACCTGGTGCTGTGGCGCCCGGCGTTTTTCGGCATCAAGCCGACCTTGATCCTCAAGGGCAGCGCGATTGCCTCAAGCCTGATGGGTGACGCCAACGCCTCGATCCCCACGCCGCAACCGGTGCACTATCGCCCGATGTTCGCCAGCTTCGGCAGCTCGTTGCACGCCACCAGCCTGACCTTCATCAGCCAGGCCGCCCAGGACGCCGGGTTGCCCGAGGCCCTGGGGTTAAAGAAGCAGATTGCCGTGGTCAAGGGCTGCCGCGATGTGCAGAAAACCGACCTGATCCACAACGATTACCTGCCGGATATCGAGGTTGACCCGCAGACTTATCAGGTCAAGGCCGACGGCCAGTTGTTGTGGTGCGAACCGGCTGATGTATTGCCCATGGCCCAGCGCTACTTTTTGTTTTAGGTCGCACGGGAGACGACACCCTCAGCCATGTCCAGCGGATGATCGAGCAACTCCTGACGGGTCAGCGTCTCGATCAGCGCGGCGTCTTTAATCTGCAATTGCAACTGAAGTTCGCCGGACCGATGCTTATAAAGTGCCTCGGTGATCGCGTTGGATTCAAACCTGCTCCGCAAGTCCGCCAACTGATCGTGCAAGGGATGGCGCAGAGCGTCAAATTGCACGGCGTATTTACCGGTCAGGTAATCCTGCCAAAAGCCCCTGGACAGCAGCGCCTGAAGCTCTTGCGCGGAGTTATCCAGGGCTTTGATCGTATCAAAGGCAGTATCGAGCATCGATGCGGTCACGCCGCCCAAGTTGATATACCTGACCTGCTGCGGCTGCCCCGGTAGCTGGAGCCGATCCTTGAGGCCGTAACGATACGCCAGTCGGATCTCAACCTCTTCGGCCAGGCGCTGGGTATGGGGCACCTTATTGGCTACCGACACGCGGGGGTCATTGACGATGGCTTCGCTGCGCTGGATATCCGCCGACGCGATCTTGTCCACTTCGTGCAGGCGGAACAAACCTCTGGATAACCTTGCCAGTTGCACGCCCTGGGTCTGATCCGTGGCCTGCAAACGAGCCTTGTAGGCCATTGTGCGCACTTCCAGGTTGCTGAAGGAGAAAGCCGCAAGGTCGCAACATCCTGGCTCACCGGCCAGGTCGAGGAGTTCCTTGCGCAGGGTTTCCGATTCGGCGGTGTCCTGGGTGATACTTTCGATCACTTCCCAGACGCGGCGCTGCAAGTCGGCGTGGCCGGCACCCGCCGGTTCCAGACGCTCAAGGATGTCGAAAAACGGGGCAGCCCTCGGAGCGCGCTCCAACGCCACCCATAGGGGCCGTTTGCTACTCGCCTCTTGCGTGGACATGCCTTGGGCCCAACGCAGAAATGGATCCTGCGCGCCAGCTGTGGGTGCCACACGGTTAGGGGCAATATCAGCCGTCAACCGGAGCATGTTCGGAAGAACCTCAGACATCAGCCCAGCCTCCTCAAGGCGCCGGCTGTGTTCGCGGACTTGTTGCCGGGTTTGCTCGGTCAAAGGGTTCTCGCCGATATCCGTCACACGAGTCACGCGCTCCGTCTGCGCCAACTGCTCATCCGACGGCGCAATGACTGAGTCCGGGATAGTGGTAATTTCGTTCAGGCTCAGATCTACCCATTGCAGGTTCGTTCGCTCAACCAGCCCCGCAGGCCAGGTATCAATCCCCGTATTTCTCATCTGCAAGGTATTCAAACCCGTCATCTGGCTAAAATCCGGCGTCAGGCCGAGGGGGTTATTGTTGAGCATCACGTCACTGAGTGTCGCTCGCGAGGACAGGAGAGCCACCGACTCGGCAGTCAAGCGGATTCGATTGTTTTGCAGGGACAAACGGGTCAATTCGTTCATATTCCCCACGGCTGGCGGCAATTCGAACAAGTGGTTATCCGACATATCCAGTGAGCGCACACCTCGGCAGTGCGCCAGGAAACTTTCTGGTGACGTGCGCAGGTTCAGGCTGTTCAGTTTCAGTGACGTCGGGCGAATGAAATTCGCGCCAAGGTCGGGCAGGCTCGACAGGCGCAACCCACTGAGGTCCAGTTCGACGTCGATGAGTGTGGCGTCGTTGGTCAAAACGAGGGGATTACCCGCCCTCCAGCAGCTCATGATGCGTTGCCTGGCGCGATCACGATCGTTGAATTCCAGCAGACGCTCATTTCGCCCGACGCGCTCGTTACTCTGACGCTCGTTGGAGAGGTTCCAGGCTTTTAACTGACGCTTGAACGCTTTGAATTCCTGCTCACGCTGGGCCAACTCTGCATCGGCGCGCTCGCCCAGCGCCCAAATCATCTTCCGAGAAGTTTGCACGCTGTTGTCGGGATAGAGTTCCTGCATGACCCTGAGCCTTGGATTACCACTGTCAAAGGCGCCATCAAGGGCGCCTTGCAAAAGTTCGGGTCGCGTGCGCGTCAAGGTCTCCCAGTAGCGATCGAACTGCTGCCAATAGTCGGCAGGAAACTTATTGTGCTCAAGCATGACGACGTTGTTTGTCCGAACGATCGCTTCAAGCTGCTCAGGCGGTGGTGTCAAATGCTGTGGTGGAACCTCCTGCAGGCGGTTTTCGGACAAATCGACACGTCTCAATCCAGTCAGTGCGGTTAATCCCGAGGGCCACTGCTCAATCTGCGTGTTACTGAGGTTCAACTCCACCAGATTTGGCATACCGCTGACATCGGGGGCAGCACCCAGCGGGTTGCTGCGCAGATCAAGCGTGACAAGGGCGCTGAGGTTGCTCAGCATACGGCTGGTTGGTGGAGTCAACTCAAGATTATTACCGGTCAGGTTCAACGAAGTCAGGTAGCGCATTTCACCGATAGCACCGGGTAACTCGGTAAGCCGGCAATCGATCAAGGCCAAATGCTTGACGTGGGTGAACGATGTAAGGAAAGCATCAGTCTTGCCGGTCCAGCCGCTACCGTAGATCTCAAGCCCCTCAACATGGCTGAAGTCGACGCTTAGCAGTGGTAGTTCCAGATCGCCGCTCATCATCAGCTTCAGGGGGCCTTCACTCATAAGCCGCCAGTGACTCTTGATCTCGCGCGCGATATCGGACGCACCGGGAAAATCGGCATCCCAACCATCAGCACGCGGCGGCCCACTGGCGTAAACCCAGGCATCCAACTCCCTCGTAAACGTTTTGAACTCAGCCTTCCAGTGTTTCAACCCACCCTCGACGTCGTCGCCCAAAGTGCGGACAAACGCATTGACTGCCTCCTCGTCCATCAAAGGGAACAGATCGGTGACCTGCTCGTGTACTAAATCGACATCGCTATCGACATCACTGGCCGCCTGTCGGCTGGACCCGCCGCCACCACCGAGTAATCTCAGCGTCGAATCAATCGTCGGTTTGCGCACCGGATGCTCCAGCAACACCGTGCGCAGCGGCTCACGAGGCAAAGGCGATTGCTGGATCGCTGTCTTCAACTGCTGTGCATCGGTGAACCCGAGGCTCTGGCGTTCGGCGGTGGACAACAGGTCCCAGGTTGCCCCAAAGAAGTCCCTGGGCATGGGCGCCTCGAACAAACCATTGTCCTTGAGCACCAGGGCCTTGGTGGTGGTTGAATCCGGGGAACCGATAGCATCCAGCAACGTGCCTTGGGCCGAGTAGTGACGCAACTCCACCCGCGTTCCACGCTGCCATCCAGGCAAGGTTTCCAAAGTGCGCAAGGCGAGGCGCTGGCTGTCGATGCTTGCCAGAGTGTCCAGGTGCAGGCCTTCATAGGCACGCGATACCCGGGTTTCCTGCTCAAGCCACCTCGCCTGCTCAATACGTTCCTGGGGCAGAAACCCGGTATCTCGAAAGGTGTGCAACTGTTCAACGCTCAGCCTTCTGAGCAACTCAGTAGCCATCGACGCTGGCAGCCTGGGGTAAGTCGCCATGAGCAGGCGCACATCAGGATCGTTCGTGGCATTCAAGGCTTGATAGCGCTCTTCGACCAGCGAGCCCTTAAAGGTATCGACGACATTGGCGATGTGTTCACGCAGCTTGCCGGCCCGCACCGCCAGCGACTCTTCGGCACTGCCAGGGATGTCCCGGAGCGTGGGGTCCACGCCTTGCAAGCTGAACAGCACCTCATTGAGCCACTCACCGCTCGCCAACTGATTGTCACGGACCACCACTACGCGTTTGGGGGCAGCTGCGAAGGTCTCCTCCCACAAAATCCTGTTGTGGCTGTCCATGACCCGCAGCGGCGCATCAGGCAACATCCCTCGTCGACGCATGATTTGCAGCAGCAGCGTGAGGTCCGCCTGGGCATAGACGGCCGAGTCGCTGCTTCTCAATTGCTCGACAAACGTCGTCAGTGCCTGATGAGCCTTGAAGTGCTGGATCGTGTCATCCAACAACAAAGGCACCGGGTCATGCTCAACAAAGGTCTGGCGCAAGACGTCTTCCTCGACACCGCTGGCCATACGGGCTTGTTCCAGCGTCGCGGAGTCAAGCCCACGCTGTTCCAGCCCCAGGCGCCTCATCAGGGTCGGTTTGTCCCAGGTCAGCGGTTGCTCGATTTCATGGCTCCAGGCGCCAGCATGGTTATGCTCCAACTGCGGCTCATACGCATCAGGGCGGCTGGGGTGCTGGATGCGATACTGCCCAGTGACGGGGTCCTGCCCAACTCGATAGTGGTCACCCTCATGGTGCAAAATCAACTGGCCGTCGTGGGAGTAAAGGCCCAAAGCGTCTGGCCTGGCGTCTGTGGCCAGCTCGACAGGCACCTTGTAGGGCGCAAGATCAGGCTTCCACAGGCGGATCTTGCCGCCGGGCAACGTGACGGCTTTGAGCCGTTCAATGAAGGGTGACACTGTGAAGCGCAACGCCACCGCCTGCGCCGCCAGCGTCGCCAGGTTTTCCACCACGTCGGTAACATGCGCCCAACCTGCCTCGCGGTCGCCTTCACTGAGTTCGACCGCACCCTCAAAGACCTCGTAAAGCAGCTGACCGGCCATCACCCCGGCCATCACCAGGCCCAAGGGTGGCACGGCCATCCCCACCAGGTTCAGGCCGAACATGCCGATACTCAGGTAATGGGCTGCACGCCTTGAACTCGATGCCTTGTCAGCAGCCTCAGTGCTCACGGCCTGGTGTTGGGCATCGTTAAACAGTCGCGTGCGCAGACTGGCATGGCGATACACCCACAAGTCCGCAGCCCGCCAGAGGCCAGCGATTTCGATGGCCTGAATATTGAATTCGGGGGCCTTTATCGGAACGCGTACGGTCGGTTGCGGCTCCCCCAGCGACGAGCCGGAGGAAAAGAATGGGGCCGTCAGTAAACGCCCCCATTCCGAACGCAGCGCCTGTGAACCGAACGGTTGCGGTGGCGCATCCACCACGAGTTCGGTCAGCCTGCGGTAGTAGTAAGCGCGATCCTTATAGGCTACAAACTGGGCAAAAAGCTGCTGGTATTGCGTGGTTTGTACCCCCTTGGAGCGGTCGGCACCCTCGCTGACGCTCGCGGTCAGGTGATCAGTCAATTCGTTGCGAAACTCATTAAACGTTTCATAACGCTTGATAGGGTGCTCGAGGTGGTCAGGAATATAGACGATAACCCAGCTCGAATAACGCTGCTTGGCGCATGGGGCGATGATCAGGCAGTCATGCAGGTGCAGGTTCATCAGGCTCAAGCAGCAGTAACCGACCGGCTGGTTGCCGATCACGATGTGCTTTTCGCCAGCCGTCACACGCATCAGCAAGGTGTAATCGGTGGCACCGATATCACCCTTGAGCAAGGCCAGATACGCCGCCGCCTTGAAGGCATCTTTCTGATGGCGGATGAAGCGATCCCGAAACTCGGCACGGGACCGTACATCATCAGGTATCAACTGCGCCCTGAGGTGAGCCTGGTATTGACTCCCCAAATCGAGATCACGGCATAACTGGGCGAACTCATGAATTTTCAGGGTCGTGGTGTGGCGTTCAAAGTGCTCGCGAGTATCCGGCTCGGTGATAAATCCCGAAACGCTATCGTAAAAACCGTCCTCGGCCTCCCGCGCCTCAAAGTTGCCCAGGGCAGCCTTGAGCAAGGAGAACGTCTTGACCCTGGAACCGCCGGTTTTTTTGCCAAAGGCGTCTTCAACCGGAACATACAGGCGCAACCAGGTTTGATTGACGTCCAGCGCATAACCGGCAGCCTTTAATGCCGCTTCCAATAACGGCTGGGCGAATGCTTCCAGCGCCTGGACTTTGCTTAGGGATTTCTCCAGCTCATTCAGGGAGTGGCAACGGCTCTCCAACAGCGTCTTGAGCTGATCCTTCTGCGATTGAGACGTGGCGCCGTACCAAGAGGGGATATTCGCGGGGGTCTGTTTGAGGGCCTGGCGCCGCTCAGGTGAACTGCTGACCAGGCAGGACGGGATCGCCTGTTTGATTAATTCGTAGTGTTGTCCCTGTTCACCGGGCGGGAGCGTGGAGGGAGCAATAACCTGAAGTTCGAGCATGGGATGACAACCTTGTGGTGAGAAAGATTGTCATCCTATGCAGTGCGTTTTTTTGCTGGAGCTAACTATTTAGCAAGCTCGAAAACTCATCGGGTCAGCTCGTTCAGAAGTGCTCACGGGGGTCGAAAGCGGCCTTTTCAGCCAGCGCCTGCCACAATGCCTTGACCTCATCGTCTGCAGCCTTAGGCATCACAGCCTTGAGCTGGATAAACAGATAACCGCGTTGCCCGGCCTTGTTCAACAAGCCATGGCCCTTTGCGCGCATGCGTTGGCCGTTCTGGCTGCCGGCCGGCACCTTGAGGTTAATCTTGCCGGTAAGGGTCGGCACTGCGACTTCCGCGCCCAACGCCAGCTCCCACGGGGCCAGCGGCAGGTTGATGATCAGGTTTTCGCCATCCACCTCGAACTTGGCGTGCGGCGCAAACTTGATGATCAGGTACAGGTCGCCATTGGCACCACCGCCCACACCCGGTGCGCCCTGGCCCTTGAGGCGGATGCGCTCGCCATCGGCCACACCGGCCGGAATCTTCACATTCAGGCTCTTGACGGTATTGCTGACATGCCGGCCAGACGCATCGTATTGCGGCACCTTGAAGCTGATCTGCTTGGACTCGGTGGACAGCGTTTCCTCAAGGGAAACGCTCAGTTGCATCTCCACATCCTGGCCCTTGCGCCCGGTAGGACGGCGCTGGCCGCCGCCAAAGGCGTCGCCGCGCGCGCCGAAGATCGAGCTGAAGAAGTCCGAGAAGTCGCCCGTGTCCTGGCCACCGCCATAACCACCACGGCTCTGCCAGCCCGGTGGCCCCTGGAACGGCTGGCCATGCTGGCCGTATTTACGCAGCTCATCGTACTCGGCGCGTTTGTCGGCGCTTTTGAGCGCCTCATAGGCTTCGGACGCGTCCTTGAATTTCTCTTCGGCGTCCTTTTCCTTGCTCACGTCCGGGTGATACTTGCGTGCGAGCTTGCGATAGGCGGCCTTGATTTCCTTGTCATCGGCGCTCGGCTCGACACCCAGAATCTTGTAATAGTCTTTGAAATCCATCGGCGGTTCACCATCCTTAATCGAGATCGCACAGCCCGGGGCACAACGTGCGCTGCTTTGCACCTGTTGAGTGGTGTGGCCTGGGGGTGCGTCAAAGTGTTATCGGCGCTAGCCGTATGCAACAGATGTGGGGGCAAATACCCAACTTTCAAGCACGATTTAGCGGATAGTCGGCCTACGCATCTGCGCGCGAGTGACATACACTGCGCGGCCGTTTTTTAACCGGAACCTGGAAGACATGAACAACACATCCCCAGCCCGTGCCTGCGGCATCGACTTCGGCACGTCCAACTCCACCGTCGGCTGGATCCGCCCCGGCGAGGAGACGCTTATCGCGCTGGAGGACGACAAGATCACCCTGCCGTCGGTGGTGTTCTTCAACTTCGAGGAGCGCCGCCCGGTGTACGGTCGCCTGGCGCTGCACGAATACCTGGAAAACTACGAAGGCCGGCTGATGCGCTCGCTCAAGAGCCTGCTGGGTTCCAAGCTGATCAAGCACGACACCAGCGTGCTCGGCACGGCCATGCCGTTCACCGACCTGCTGGCCCTGTTCATCGGCCAGCTCAAGAGCCGCGCCGAAGCCAACGCCGGTCGCGAGTTCGAAGAAGTGGTGCTGGGCCGCCCGGTGTTCTTCGTCGATGACGACCCGATGGCCGACCAGGAAGCCGAAAACACGCTGGTGGATGTGGCGCGCAAGATCGGCTTCAAGGACATCTCGTTCCAGTACGAGCCGATTGCGGCCGCGTTTGACTATGAGTCCACCATCGAGAAAGAAGAGCTGGTGCTGATCGTCGACATCGGCGGCGGTACGTCTGACTTCTCGCTGGTGCGCCTGTCGCCGGACCGTCGTCACAACGACAACCGCCAAAGCGACATCCTCGCCACCGGCGGCGTGCACATCGGCGGTACCGACTTCGACAAACAGCTGAGCCTGCAAGGCATGATGCCGCTGTTCGGCTATGGCAGCCGCATGAAAAGCGGCGCCTACATGCCCACCAGCCACCACATGAACCTGGCCACCTGGCACACCATCAACTCGGTGTACTCGCAAAAATCCCAGCTGGCCTTGGGCAGCATGCGCTACGACATCGAAGACACCGGCGGCATCGACCGCTTGTTCAAGCTGATCGAACAGCGTGCCGGGCACTGGCTGGCCATGGAAGTGGAAGAAACCAAGATCCAGCTGACCCACGAAGACAACCGCCACGTGGCCCTGGACCGCATCGAAAAAGGCCTGAGCGTCGACCTGAGCCGGGCATTGTTCGAGTCGTCCATCGACGCGTTGCTGGAGCGTGTGCGCAACAGCGTCACGCAACTGCTTAACGATGCCTCGGTGAGCGTGGCCCAGGTGGACACGGTGTTCTTCACCGGCGGCTCCAGCGGCATTCCGGCACTGCGCCACAGCATCTCGGCGATGCTGCCGAATGCACGGCATGTGGAAGGCAATATCTTCGGCAGTATCGGCAGCGGTCTGGCGATTGAGGCGAGCAAGCGTTACGGCGCAATGGAGTAGATCGTTCCCACGCTCCGCGTGGGAATGCATCCTGTGACGCTCCGCGTCACGACTTCAACAGCGGACGCAGAGCGTCCAGGGCTGCATTCCCACGCAGAGCGTGGGAACGAGCTAACGGGCCAGTTAAACCATCCCCGCCAGCTTCAACTCACTCTTCAGATACGCATAATAAATCGGCCCCGCCACCACGCCCGGCAGGCCGAATGCGGCTTCAAACACCAGCATCGCCAACAGCAATTCCCACGATTTGGCACTGATCTGCCCGCCGACAATGCGCGCGTTGAGGAAGTACTCGACCTTGTGGATCACGATCAGATATCCCAACGCCGCCACCGCCACCCAGATCGACAGCGACAGCGCGACGATGGTGATCAGGGTGTTGGAGATCAGGTTGCCGATCACCGGCAGCAGGCCGACCAGGAAGGTCAGCACGATCAGGGTTTTGGTCAAAGGCAGGTGAATGCCGCAGAGCGGCAGTACTACGGCGAGGAACACGGCCGTAAACGCGGTGTTGAGTGCAGCAATCTTGATTTGAGCGAAGACGATATTGCGAAAGGCCTGGACCAACAGGTGCAGGCGGTCGAACAGCGCGGCCGCCAGGGGTTTGCGCTTGGTCAGGTCGGGCACTCGCTGCAGGGCGATAATGGCGCCGAGCACCATGCCGATCAGCAGGGTGACGAACATGTGGGCGGCGTCTTTGCCGACCAGTTGCAGCTCGCTCAGGTGTTTGCTCAGCCAATCGCCGATGGCCACGCGGAATTCGGCGGCACTGGCGGGCAGGTAGGCGTCGACGAACGGCGGCAGTTGCCCGCGCGCGCGGTCGACCACGCCCATGAATTTGTCCAGGGAAGCCCCGGGGTTTTCCGCTTCGTGGAGCAGAAAGCTGATGGCGCCGGCAAAGATCAGGGTCAACACGCTGACGATCAAGGTGCCCAGCAACGCTACTGCCAGCCAACGCGCACGCCGGCCTTCAATCAGTCGCTGCAACTGCGGGGTAAGCATGTTGACCAGTTCATAAACCAGCAGGCCGGCCAGCAAGCTCGGCAACAGCTTGAGCGGCAGGACCAGCAATAGCCCGCCGAAAATGATGACGCAACTGACCAGCAACAACACGTGACGCTGAGAAAACGTTGGCATACAGCCTCAAAACGAACGGCGTTAAAGGATGGGCAGTCTGCCAGCCTTGAGGGAATCAAGCGAGAGGTCTGAATTGTGAACACCGTCAGTGTGGGAGCTGGCTTGCAGTGGCGAGGGAGCTGGCTCCCGTTCGACAGCGCAGCTGGAGCCCGCTTTTTTGGGGGCGCTTCGCACCCCAGCGCAAGCAAGCTTGCTCGCCACAGCAAGCCCGACTCCCACATGGGATCTATGTTGTTAGCTGCCTTTGAGGCAGGTGCTCATAAAGGTTTTACGCGCATCGCCAGCCAACGCCTTGGTTTTCGCCGAGGCATTGCAATCTTTCATTTTCTGCTGCTGTGGGGTCAGGGTCTTGGCATCGTTGGCAGCTGGCGCCGACAGGCAGGTCTTCATAAAGGCCTTGCGGTCATCACCTTTGAGCGTCTTGGTGGTCGCTTGTGCATTGCAGGTGGTCATTTTATTTTGCTGGGCTGTGGCAGCGAAGCCTTGGGAACACAGCAGCAGGCCCATCATCAACAACGGAATACGCAGCATCTTCATGGAGTTTTCTCCCTGTTACCGCACCAAAGGGGCACGGCCTACGCAGCAGTGTAGTCAAAACCTGTTACATCTTCAGCGTCCGCGAATATTCGACCGTCGGTACTGCTCCGGGGTGCAGCCGGCGTGACGCTGGAACATGGCGATAAACGCCGAGGCCGTGCTGTAACCCAAGTCAAAGGCTACATGTTGCACGCTGCGGTCGCTGTCCAGGGCTTCGATGGCGGCAAGATAGCGCAGGCGCTGGCGCCATTCGCCGAAGCTGATGCCCAGCTCGCGCACAAATTGGCGTGCCAAGGTGCGCTCACTCACATGCACCTGCTCCGCCCACTGCGCCAGCGGGCGATTGTCGCCAGGGTCGGCCTGCATGCCTTCGAGCACGCCGAGCAGCCCGGGGTGGCGCGCGTAAGGCAGAAAGCAATCATGCATCGGTGCCTGTTTGAGCTGGTCCACCAGCACCTGGGCCAGGCGTATATCGGCCTCACTTTGAGGAACATTGACGTCACGCTGGGCAAAATCGCTGAGGATCGCCTTGAGAATGTCACTGATCGCCAAGGTGCACGGCGCCTGCGGGAGTTGCGCGCACAATGCCGGGGCCAGGCCCACGGAGCGATACACAATCGCCTGGGCGTTGTAGGAGCTGTGCTCGGTATTGGGTGGGATCCACACCGCGTACTGCGGAGGCGACATAAAGCGGCTGCCGGCCACCTCCATGCGCATCACGCCATTGGCCGAATAGTCCAGCGAGCCCCAGCCATGCCGGTGCGGCGTACACTCGGTGTCGGGCGCAAATTCGGAGTAGCGGAAGTAGACCGGACTCGGCAGGCTGCGAAAATCCGCGAGGCGTACGGTGTGTCTGGCCATATTGTCTGGATACAAAGGTCGGTTGTCTGGATCGCAGTATAGGCTTCTATCCAGACAGGGGGATAATCGCGGCTCATCAACACACCTGGTTTCTTTCGATGCAATACGCGTACCCCCTGCTGGCCATCTTTATCTGGGCCGGCAACACCGTGGTCAACAAACTGGCCGTGGGCTCGATCTTCCCCGCAGAAATCGGCTTTTACCGCTGGTTGCTGGCGGCATTGCTGTTTACCCCATTCATGCTCAAGCCGGTGCTGGCCAACTGGGCGCTGATCCGCCCGAACCTGGGCAAGATCTTCATCCTCGGCGTGCTGGGCATGGCGGTGTATCAAAGCCTGGCCTATTACGCCGCGACGCTGACCAGTGCCACCAACATGGGCATCATCCTGTCGCTGATGCCGTTGATGTCGCTGACCGCTGCCATCATCAGCCTCGGCCAACGCCTCACCTTCGGCGCGCTGACCGGCGCAGTGCTGTCGTTCGCAGGCGTTGTCGTAGTGGTATCAGCCGGCAGCCTCGGCGCGTTACTGCAACACGGGCTCAACCTGGGTGAC
Organism: Pseudomonas sp. PA-6-3C; assembly: GCF_021605825.1. Lineage (NCBI taxonomy): Bacteria > Pseudomonadati > Pseudomonadota > Gammaproteobacteria > Pseudomonadales > Pseudomonadaceae > Pseudomonas > Pseudomonas sp. PA-6-3C. The sequence continues at coordinate 11,782 of NZ_WKDV01000021.1, read as the reverse complement.
GCCATGATGCTGTTCGCCACCCTGGCCTACGCGGTCTACAGCACCCTGCTGAAAAAATGGCATTTGCGCCTGCCGCCGCTGGTGTTGCTGTATTTGCAGATACTGGTGGCGGTGGTGGTGCTGTTTCCGCTGTTCCTGTTCTCGGCCAAGGCCGGCTTGGGCTGGGCGAATATCCCACTGGTGCTGTACGCGTGCCTGCTGGCGTCGATGCTGGCGCCACTGGCGTGGATGCACTCGGTGAAACACCTGGGGCCAAGCCGCACCACACTGTTTTTCAACTTGCTGCCGTTGATTACCGCATTGATTGCGGCGGTGGTGCTGAAGGAAAAACTGGCGATGTATCACTTGGTCGGCGGCTTGCTCACCTTGGGTGGGGTGATTTTGTCGGAGCGTTGGATTACGCCGGTACGCCGTGAGGTTGGCGTCGCCTGACAGATCGCTATCGCAGGCAAGCCAGCTCCCACATTCGACCAGGTTCCAACTTTGGAATGGGGCCAACTGTGGGAGCTGGCTTGCCTGCGATGAACGATAACCCGGTCTCCCGGTTAAACCCCCGCCGCCTTCAGCCGCCGCGCATGCTCGACAAACAACCGAATCGGCTCGGCGCCCTTGCCCACCAACCCCAAGGATTGGTTGACGATATCGAAGTGATCCAGGGCGTAGTCATCGCCGATGACCGTGCCCAGGTGCGAGCTGTAGCGCCCGACCATGCCGTCACACTGGCCCTTCTCGCGCACAAAGCTGCGGGCGAACAACCGGCAACTGCGATTCGTGCCGTCCAGCAGGTTGCGCCCACGATCGGTCTTGCCCGACTGCAAGGTGCCGGACCACGAGTAATAACGCACGCCATTGACCACTTCGGCGCCCTGCCCGCCCCAGGTAGCGGGCAGCCCTTGAGGATACTGGCGGTTAAACAACGCCACACCGGCACTGGTCAGCGAATGGTGCGAAGCCTCTAGATCGGCCTTGAAGCGCGGGCCGCGATAGCCGGTTTCCAGCAGGCCCATCCACCAGGCGACCAGGTGAAACACCGCGCTCATCAGCCTGCCTTTCACGCTGTCAGCCGGGTAATGGGCGTGGATATGGTCCGCCAGCTCCGAGCCATGGTTGGGGCCAGCCACCGACGTCACTGACGCCACCCACTCCGGGCGCCTGGCGGCGGCATAACGCGCGGTGAGCGCGCCCTGGCTATGGCCGATCAGGTTGACCTTGTCGGCGCCGGTCTCGCGACGAATCTGCGCAATGTGTACCAGCAACTGCTCGCCACGCACCTCGCTGGAATCCAGCGGCGCCACCTGAACGGCAAATACCTGCGCCCCACCCGCCCGCAGCGCCGGGACAATCCCGTACCAGTAAGGGAAAAAGCCTACGCGCACAAAGCCCAGCATGCCGGGTACCAGCACCAGGGGGTAACGCGTGGCGAGGGAATCGGGCATAGGGCGGACATCCTGGTAGGGGAAGCGATAACGCCATCCTAGACCACCCGACATGACTGCCCCATGACTGTGCCGTTTAGAAGTGTCCGGTCAGGCGGTGTGAAATCCGATAAAACTTTTTGCGCTGCCCGGGACTCACAACTTGGAGTGATCACGCCGACAGAGCGTGGCGCAAAACCGGATTAGCACCAGGAGATTGAGATGACCCAAGCAAACTTGACCGACGTTGCAACCCTGCGCAGCCGCGCCCGCCAGCACGTCGAGAACGGTGCCGTGACCGAAGGCTACGACGCCGACCGTGAGGAAATTATTCGCCTGCTCAACGAGTCGCTGGCCACTGAACTGGTCTGCGTGTTGCGCTACAAGCGTCACTACTTCATGGCCAGCGGCCTGAAAGCCAGTGTCGCGGCCGATGAGTTCCTGGAGCACGCCACCCAGGAAGCCGAACACGCCGACAAACTGGCCGAACGCATCGTGCAGTTGGGCGGTGAGCCGGAGTTCAACCCCGACCTGCTGTCGAAGAACTCCCACGCTCAATACGTGGCCGGCAACACCCTGAAGGAAATGGTCTACGAAGACCTGGTGGCCGAACGGATCGCGGTGGACAGCTATCGCGAAATCATCCAGTACATCGGTGATAAAGACCCGACTACACGTCGAATCTTCGAAGATATCCTGGCCCAGGAAGAAGAACACGCCGATGACATGGCGGATATTCTGCAGGACCTGTAACGCGCTTCACCGCTGAACCCCATGTGGGAGCGGGCTTGCCCGCGATAGCAATCTAACAGTCAGTGCCTGTATCGACTGTTACAGCGCTATCGCAGGCAAGCCAGCTCCCACATTTTTTTGCGCCGGGTCCTGATCGTTCCCACGCTCCGCGTGGGAATGCATCCAGTGACGCTCTGCGTCACATCCCCTCTAGGAGCGGACGCCTTACTTAACGGTTTTCGGCGCCTTGCCTTCCTTCATCTGTTGCAGCAACGGTGCGCACTGGTTGGGCTCGTCACCGCTCGGAGCGACCAACGCCAGCAACCCGGCCGCCGGGCCGGCGATTACGCCCAGCGCGACCATGCCGGCACCCCGCAACATCAGCGGCACGGCCTTTACACCCGCATTAGGCTTGATAAACGGGCCATTGACGTACAACGGTGAACGCAGGGAGAACAAGCGAAAGCCCTTGGACTCTGGCGTGATGGTCAAGTCCAACTGCTCGGTCGCCATGTTCGCCGTGCCATCGATATAGATAATCGCGTTCTCGGTATCGAACACAAACAGCCGCGTCGTCGCCAAACCCGTCTTGATGCCAAAGTCTGCCGCCGCGCAGTTGATCTTCACTTCCTTGTCGCCAAACAAGCGGCCCACCACGTAGTTGCCCACGTTGAGCCCGGCAATTTCCATCAGGCCGCGGCTGATGGCGCCGTCATTGATCAGCATTTTCAGGTCACCGTTGGAGGTGCCCAACAAGGCCGCCACGGAGTTGCCGCGCCCGGAAATATCAGCGTCGCCGTTGAGCTCACCAAAGCTGGTCTTCATCGGTTCGAACGTCGGGAACAACTGTTTGAGCTTGAAGTTGCGTGCAGTCAACCTGGCACGGCCTTCCATTGGCGTGATGCGCCCGTTCAAGCGAATCTGCGCATCCAGCTTGCCACCCGCCACGCCAAAGCGCAGGGGTTGCAGGCTCAGCTCGCCATCGTTGAGAACCAAGTGGGTGTAGAGGTCGGTGAACGGCAAGTCGGCGCTGTGCACGATACGTTTGCCGGTGAATTCCACGTCGGCGTCCATGTCGCGCCAGCGCTCGGTGCGGAACTCTTCCACCGGCAGCACTTTGGTCGCCGGTTGCTTGCTCTCGCCACCACGGGCCTTCTGTTTAGCGTTGGAGTCGGCACCGATCAACGGTGCAAGGTCGGTCATCAGCAGTTGGTTGGACACCAGCGTACCGCTGAGCTTGGGGCGTGGCTGGCTGGCGACGTAGCTGAGGTTGCCGTGGATATCACTGTTGCCGATCTTGCCGTTGAAGTTTTCATAGGTGAATGACGCGCCGCTGGCCTCATGCAGCTTGGCGATCAGATGGCCGTCGGTGGAATAGGCCGGAGAATCGGGCAGCGTCACGCCGGTCAGCGGGTAAAGGTTGCCCAGGCTACTACCGGACAGTTTCAACCGCAGGTCCAGGGCGCCAAGGTTCAGCGGATCGGTCAGGGTGCCGGCCAGTGCGATGCTGGTGTCGGCGATTTTCACTTGCGCTTGCAGCGGGAACGGCTTGGCCGCGTCCTGCAAGGCCAACAGCCCGCCTATCTTGCCGGTGCCATCGAGTTTCTGGCCGTGGTACTGGCCTTTGACCTTGAGGCCGAATGCGTAGTCCTGCGGCGCCGAGCCTTTTTCCAGGGCCTTCTTGGCATCCGCGTCGCCGACGATTTCACCGAAGGGAATCGGCTTGCCAAGCAGGTCGATGATCACATCCAACTGGGTCTTGAGGGTTTGGTCGTCGAGGGTCACGTGGCCCTTGTCGAAGCCGATGGAGCCGATGTCCACCACCCAGCTGGAAGGCTCGGCGTTGGGGTCTTTGGGGTCGAACTTGAAGGTCCAGTTGGCGCGACCGTCGGCAAGGCGCTGCAAGTCGGCGCTTGGCTCGGTGAGGTCGATACGCGGGATCACCACGCGCTGAGCCAACAGCGCCAGGGGCGAGATGCGCAGCTCAACGCGTTTGAGCGTGACCATCTGCGGTTTTTTTGACCAGTCCGGGTTGCCCAGGGTCAGGTCTTCGGCAATCACGTGCGGCCACGGCACCCAGGCACGCCAACCGCCTTCATCGGCCTCGCGCGCCCACACCACGGCGAGGTTGCCATTAATGGCAAACGGGCGATGCAATTCTTCGGAGACCTTGGCATTGAGCGGCGGCTTGATGCGGTTCCAATCAAAGAACACCAGCACCAAGACCACGATAGCGATTAACACAGCGAAGCTGGCGCAGCTCCAAACCACGATTTTACGAGTGCGCGTCATTGCACAGGACTCCTCAACACAGATAGCAAAACTAAAGCTTATAAGGCTACGACTGGCAAACCGCCGGGGGGTTTAACCCGATCAGCGATTTAGTCGCAAAAAGCCACATTCCTGATCGACCAGACAGTTTTCATCATCGACAGCGCACCATTGTTACCCAGGTTCGTGTCGAAAATACCCATCACGGTGCAAAAGCGCGGGCTTGAGAGGCGCGTTCTAGAGCCTCTGCGGGGAACAATCAATTCTGTTGATTATTACCATTGTGTTTATGAACTTTTATATCGACTTCTCGAGAGTAACATTAGCCCTGTACCCACTTTATCGCCCTCCCAAGGAGCAACCCATCATGAAACGCCAAATACTCGCTACTGTTCTGCTGTCGGTCCTGGCTTCCAGCGCATTTGCCCTGCCAGCCGCTGAACAAGCTACCCCACAGAACAAAGCTCAAGCCGTTCAGTCGAGCCAGACCCTGGCCCGCAGCGGTTCGCAAGAAGACGAAAACCGTGACTACGCCAAAGGCGCCGTTGCTGAAAACGGTCGCAACCGCCTGGAAGAGAAAGGCCTGGTAGAAGGTGGCGCTGAACAAGCCAACAAACGTGCTTACACCGAAGGCGTTGCTGAAGGTGGCCGTGATCGCCTGGAACAAAAAGGCCTGGTAGAAGGCGGTGCTGAGCAAGCCCACAAACGCGCTTACACCGAAGGCGTTGTTGAAGGCGGTGCTGACCGTCTGCAAGAACTGCATCAAGCACAGAGCTAACCCCGTGGTGGCCGAGAAAAAAGCCCGATCTGAAGATCGGGCTTTTGCTTTTATCTGACGCTTATCTGAACTGCATCACACCCCAACATCCCGCCAAGTTCGACGTAGCTGAAGCTGTTTTGCTAGAGTGCGTCGCTGTACTTGCCGACAAAGCCCGCCCGCCGATGCTGCCCCGCGCCGAACAGAAGCAACAGACCCGCCTCGCCTTGATGGACGCAGCCCGCCATCTGATGGAGTGTGGCCGTGGGTTCGGCAGCCTGAGCCTGCGCGAAGTGGCCAAGACCGCCGGGATTGTGCCGACCGGGTTCTATCGTCACTTTGAGGATATGGACCAGCTGGGGCTCGTGCTGGTCAGTGAAGTCGGTCAGACCTTTCGCGCCACCATTCGCCTGGTCCGTCACAACGAGTTCGTGATGGGCGGCATCATTGATGCCTCCGTGCGGATCTTTCTGGACGTGGTTTCAGCCAACCGTTCACAATTCCTGTTCCTGGCCCGCGAGCAATACGGTGGCTGCCTGGCCGTGCGCCAAGCCATCGGTGCGCTGCGTGAAGACATCACCAGCGACTTGGCTGCCGACCTTACGTTGATGCCCAAGCTCCAGCACCTGGATGCCGACGGCTTACATGTGATGGCCGACCTGATCGTCAAGAGTGTGTTCGCCACCCTGCCCGACATCATCGACCCACCGGCCCAGGCCCTGCCTGCCCACCTTACGCCCCAGGCGAAAATCACCCAGCAACTGCGCTTTATCTTTATCGGCCTCAAGCATTGGCAAGGGCTGGGCAGCACCGAATAAGCCCGGTCAGCCCGCCGTGTGGAAGCGCTTGGCGGTGGTGTAGTGCTTTTTCCAGTAGCTGTTGCTCAATGAATCGATACGCACGCGTTTGCCGGTACTGGGCGAGTGGATGAATTTGCCCTTGCCGATATAAAGGCCGACATGGCTGACCTGGCCGCGCCCATTGCCTTTGAAAAATACCGCGTCGCCGGGCTTGAGGGCCTCGCGCTTAACGGTCGCAGCGCTTGATCGATGCATTTCTGTGGTGGTGCGCGGCAGGCGGATATTGGCTTCGGTCTTGAACAGGTAGACCAGGAAGCTGCTGCAATCAAACCCCTGGTTAACCTTGGTACCGCCGCTTTTATACGGCGTGCCGAGCAGCTCATGGGCACGATCGATCACGTTGTCGATGGTGGCGGAGGGTTCGAAGGCCACAGGCGCTTTTAAATTGGCCGAGGCCGGTATGACGGAGCAGGACAAGCTGAGAATAAGTGAAACCAAAAATACTTTGAACATGATCGGCGTCGCAGTGGATTAAACACGGCGCACATCGTAATGAAACAGCGCGTAACTTTTTGAACGGCAAATCCTTCAATCACGTAGGACAAATCCTAGAAAAATCCAGTGCGAAACAGATGAAGGAAATTTCATCCTTCACGCAACGGTTCTCAACGAAAAGCGCCCCCATCCAGTGCTATAAATCCAATAGCGCACCAATTTGAAGCGCGACAGCCATTGGCTGACGCCCTATTCGGTGGCATGTCCGTGCTTGCCTACAGGGATTTCCCGCCCATACACACGGTTGGCAAGCCCCTTGCTCTAGCTCATTTATCGCTCATAGCTGGAAGCCTCCTGATGCTGGTGATCCACCGCCGAATCGCCCCCCAAGCCCTCTGGGCCGCCGAACTGCTGCTGAACTTCGAAGCCCGCAGCAAAAGCCGCCTGCGCTGTTTCAGTGCCGACGGCGAAGACGTCGGCCTGTTTCTGGAGCGTGGCCAGCCGCCGCTGCACGATGGCGAATGCCTGCAAGCGGAAGACGGGCGCGTGGTACGCGTGGTCGCCCGCCCTGAACAGCTGCTGCACGTGACCTGCAGCAACGCCTTTGAACTGACCCGCGCGGCGTATCACCTCGGCAACCGCCATGTGGCCTTGCAAGTCGGCGACGGCTGGCTGCGCCTGCTCGATGACTACGTACTCAAAGCCATGCTCGAACAGCTCGGCGCCACCACGCAAACCCTCGAGGCTCCGTTCCAGCCGGAACACGGTGCCTATGGCGGTGGCCATCATCATTCGCGTCATGGCGATGAAGACTTCAATTACCCGCCCAAACTGCACCAGTTCGGCGTGCGTCTATGAACCCAGCCTGGGCGCTGTTGCGTCTGGCCAGTCCGCAATTGCCGATTGGTGGCTACAGCTATTCCCAAGGCCTGGAGATGGCGGTGGAGAACGGCCGCGTCAATGATGCAGCCAGTGCCCGGCGCTGGATCAGCGACCAGTTGCTGCTCAACCTCGCCCGTTTTGAAGCGCCGCTGTTGCTCGCCCATTGCCACGCCGCCGCCGAACAGGATTGGCCGCATTTGGCGCAGCTGTGCGAAGAGCACCGCGCCAGCCGCGAGACCCGCGAGCTGTATCAGGAAAGTCGCCAGATGGGCTATTCCCTGCAACAGCTGCTCAACGGTTTACCGGAGCTGGACGACGCCGCGCGCCACTTTCTGGCCCAACGTGATGAACCCCACCTGGCCCTGGGCTGGGCTTTGGCCGCCCGCGCCTGGCACATCAACCCCGATGACGCCCTGGCCGCGTGGCTGTGGAGCTGGCTGGAAAACCAATTGGCGGTGCTGATGAAAACCCTGCCGCTGGGCCAGCAAGCCGCCCAACGCCTGACCAGCCAATTGCTGCCCCTGTTGCAACAAGCCCAGCAGGACGCGGCACGCATCGACCCTCCCCATTTCGGCAGCGCCGCGTTCGGCCTGTCCCTGGCGTGTATGGCCCATGAGCGCCAATACAGCCGCCTGTTCCGTTCCTAGGAGACCTACATGAACACACAACCTTTGCGTGTCGGCATCGGCGGCCCAGTGGGCTCCGGCAAGACCGCCCTGACCCTGGCGCTGTGCCTGGCGCTGCGCGACCGCTACAACCTGGCGGTGGTCACCAACGATATCTACACCCGCGAAGACGCGGATTTTCTGGTGCGCAACCAGGCACTGGCGCCCGAGCGCATCATCGGCGTGGAAACCGGCGGCTGCCCGCACACGGCGATTCGTGAAGATGCCTCGATCAACCTCGAAGCGGTGGACCAACTCAACCGCCGCTTCCCCGGCCTGGACCTGATCCTGGTGGAGTCTGGCGGCGACAACTTGTCGGCCACGTTCAGCCCGGAACTGTCAGACCTGACCATCTACGTGATCGACGTGTCTGCCGGTGACAAGCTGCCGCGCAAGGGCGGGCCCGGTATTTGCAAATCCGACTTGCTGGTCATCAACAAGATCGACCTGGCGCCCCTGGTCGGCGCCTCGCTGGAACTGATGAACAGCGACACCACACGCATGCGCAACGGTAAGCCCTTTGTGTTCAGCAACCAGAAAACCGGCATCGGCCTGGATGAAATCGTCGCCTTTATCGAACGTCAGGGTTTGCTGACTGCAGCCTGATCACACCCCCAAAAGGAGCCTGTATGGGACTCAACAAAATTCTTGCAACCGCCGCCCTGCTGCTGGCACCGGCCCTTGCCTTCGCTCACCCTGGGCATGGCGATAATGGCCTGGTGGCCGGTATCAGCCACCCATTGGGCGGTATTGATCATTTACTGGCCATGGTCGCAGTCGGGTTGTGGGCCGCGCAGCAACAAGGCAAGGCGCGCTGGGCACTGCCTTGCGCGTTTGTCGGCACCATGCTGGTGGGCGGCCTGCTCGGCTTTGAAGGCCTGGAACTGCCGGCGCTGGAAAGCGGGATTGCTGCCTCGGTACTGGCGCTGGGCTTGGCGGTAGCGCTGGCAGTGCGGCCGCCGTTGTTTGTGGCGGTGGCGGCGACGGCGTTGTTTGCGTTGTTCCACGGTGTGGCGCACGGCCTGGAGCTGCCTGACATGTCCAGCCCGTGGGCGTATGCGGCCGGCTTTGTGGCCGCGACGGCGGCGCTGCATGCTGCCGGGTATGCGGTGGTGCGTTTCCTGCCGGCTGCTGCGGCGCCGCTGGTACGGGTTGCCGGGGCAGCTTCGGCGGCAACCGGGGTTTGGTTGCTGGCGGGCTGATTGGCGGCGCTGCTGAGGGCACCATCGCAGGCAAGCCAGCTCCCACCTTTGACTGTGTTCACAGATCCAAAGGTGGGAGCTGGCTTGCCTGCGATGGCGGTGGCACAAACACCACAGAACTCAAGCCTGCTACCATGCGCGCCTACACCTCTGCCGTGACGACGCCAGCCGATGCCCATCGCTTCCCAACCTTCCTTGAATGCCGTGCTCACGCACTTCCACACCCTGATCGTGCCGCTGTGGCAAGGCCCGGGCTGGAACGCCGACTTGGCGTTGCCCTACGAGGCCGTGGACGCCAATCACCAGCCATTGCCCCCGCAACGCTACCGCGCCATGGCCTGCGCCCGGCAGTTGTACCTGTTCGCCAGCCTGATCGGCGAGCCGGGTGCAGCGTTTGCCGAAGAGCGTGCAGCGGCGCTGTTTCGTTCGCTGCAACGGCATTTTCATGATGCCGAACACGGCGGTTGGTTCTACAGCATCGACGCCCACGGCAAACCGCTGGACAAGCGCAAAGACCTCTACACCCACGCCTTCATCATCTTCGCCTGCGCCCACTATTGGGCCAAAGTACGCGAGCCGTTGGTGGAGTCGGTACTCGATGCGGCCCTGGCCGTGGTCGCCGAACGTTTCGCCACCGGCGACGGCCTGTACGAAGCCGTATTGGAGCGCAACTGGTCATCGCTCAAGTCCGGCCCACTGCAAAACCCACTGATGCACCTGGCCGAAGGTTTCCTCGCCACCCTGGCCGTGCGTGAAGACGCGATCACCCAGGATGCGTTGCTGGACCTCGCCACCGCCCTGCAGAAGCGCTTCATCGACCGCCAGCACGGCGTGATGTTGGAAAAACCGCTGGGCGCTGTGGATAACTGGTTTGAGCCGGGACACCAGTTCGAGTGGTTCTTTTTGCTCGACTCTTCAGAGGTACTGCGCGGCACACCCTTGCATGCCTCGCTGACGCGGGCATTTGCCTATGCAGAGCTTAAGGGTGTGGATAAGTTAAGTGGCGCGGTCAGCGGCATGCTCGCGCTGGATGGCAGCGTGCGCGACGGCACGCAACGGATCTGGGCACAGGCTGAATACCTGCGGGCGCTGACCTTGCGGCCGGGCAGTGAGGCGGTGTTGCAACGCCAATTGCTGGCGCTGCAACAGAACTTTTTGCATGAGAAAGGCTGGCATGAATGCCTGGATGCCAAGGGCGCAGTGAGCCGGCGGGATATGCCGTCGACTACGCCGTATCACTTGGCCACTTGCTACCAGGGGCTGATCCAGCATCTGGGTTGACCTTTAGTGCCTCATCGCAGGCAAGCCAGCTCCCACATTTTGATGTGTGAACACAGTCAAATGTGGGAGCTGGCTTGCCTGCGATAGCGGTCTACCTGACTGTCATGCAATCCACTTGCGATCCCCGGTAAAACTGATCGTCAACCAGCGCGCCGCATCCGGCGTACCCAACCCTGTGGATATCTCCTCGCGCAGCCCATCAAGCGTCGCCACGTTATCCACCGGGTAATTGGCCGGCAACACCACATGAATCTCGATAAACCGCGCCCGCCCGTGCTTTTGCACGTACGACACGTAATCATCGAAACCGTGCTTGGCCTGGGCGGCATCCATCACTTCGCGCACTTTGTCATCCAAGTGGTCCGGGGCAATTCCCAGCACCTCACGCAACGCCGGGCGCAGGATCTTGAACGCCGGCGCCAGCATGCTCAGGGCCAGCAGAATCAGGATCAATGGGTCGACATACACCGCCCACTCGCCATAGCCCTGGGACTTGAGCAACAGCGCAGCGAGGAAGCTGATCAGCAAGCCCACCGACAGCATCGCGTCCACCAGCCAACTGATGTTGTCGAACTGGATCAGTGAAGATTTGAGCGTGCGATTGCGATAGCGCACGTAGAAGAAGTAGGCAAACTCGACCACGGCAAACACTGCCGCGTAGACGATCACCAGTCCCAACTCAATCTCACGCCCGCCATTGATGATGCCGAACACACCGTTGAGAAACGCGTAGATCGCGATCAACAACAGGAAGCTGCCTTCGATCAGCAGCACCATCGGTTCCAGGTGCCAGTAGCCGAACTGGAAACGCTCGTTGCTTTTCTTGGCGATCAGCTTGGCCGTGATCAGCATCAGCACCTTGATGGCGGTGGCGATCAGCGAGAAAAAGCCGTCGAATAGAATGGACTGGGCGCCAGATATCACACCCGTGACAATCCCGGCGATCGCGACCGCGAACATCAGAATCGTCGATTGTTTGAGCAGTGCCTGCTCACCTCGGTTACTCACATTTCCTCCCGTCAAAACCTTTAAACCGCACAGTGCGGAGGGGTTTTCAGGCGTGGAGTGTACCTTATGTCCTGTTTTGGCCGATTTGACGCCTTCTGAGACACTGGAAAACCTTGTGGCGAGGGAGCTTGCTCCCGCTGGGCTGCGAAGCAGCCCCAGCTCTTTCTGCCTGACTCACCGCTCCCCTGGGGCCAGTCCTCTCCCCCCCTAAACAACAACAAAAACAACAAATAAAACCACAACAAACACAAACACAACAAACAACTTTAGTCCC